>NZ_CBCSIQ010000005.1:0-157031 GCF_965139615.1 Kerstersia similis | reverse complement strand
GCCAAATGGAGCCGCACTGGCCATGATTGGAAGACAGCCATGAACCAATTCGCTATCCTTTACGAAGAACGATTCATCCGGCCTTCCGCCTGATGTTCAATCCGCCTTGAACACGGAATTGCTGACACTCCCAAGACTTCCAGCTCGTCGCCTTCGGGAGAGCCTACAGGAGCTCCCCAGAGCACGCCAATACGTTCCATGGCTGCTTCATAGTCTTGCTCGGTTCGGATCAGTTTGATGTTCATCATATGTTCTCCGCATCGACTTTATCGTACTGGGCATGAGTACCCACAAACCGAATCCAGCCGATTTGCCGCTCATAATCTACGGCGGTAATCACGCGATATTTATTGCCCGCGATATTGAAAACAACCCGCCCGCCTTTCAGGATACTGGCTGTCCTCAATTCGGCTTTGAGTGCTTGAGGCGTCGTATAAATTGCTTTTTCCATATGACGATACCACTCCGTAAGGGGTGATACCGCGTCTGCATAGGAAGGGCTGCTATCCCAAAATTCTCGCAGCATACGCCGCGCGATCACTCACATTCCCTGTTTCTCCCAATTTGGGAGGATTTTGGCTCTGATGGAACGGTATGGCAATGGCTGTCTGAGTCGTTTTTAGCCCTTTGATGGCTTGAAATGCTGTCAAAGAGCCGTGCTTCGATTTTGGCCTCAAGCCGCTTCAAGGCACGCTGCACGGTGCGTTCCGATACGCAGCATTCCCACGCCAGTGTGCGAATGCTGGGGTTGACCAGGATCTTGCGCAAGCGATTGATGAGTTGCTTGCCATCAAACGTGTATCCCCGGAAATGGGCTTGTCGCCGCAGATTTTTGCCATTCAACGATATATTGAGGCGGAGCTTAATCGGCAGGAGATGACGCGTCCGGTGCGGCATGAATGTGGCGAGGTGGAACCTGCGCTTTCCGATTTGTTTCGTGCTATGTTGAAAGAGTCCTGGGTTTGAAGGGGGCATGACCACCATCCCGGTGTTGCCGCCAATTTTCGCTTGAGCGCCTGGCTTTCGCCATGCCGGTTTTCGCTGCCTGCGCAGCGTATCCGGTGCTGTCTGTAGTGCTAACCTCCTAGGGCTGGATACCTGCCAGGACGACGGATTGAGGCAATGATGGCGCATGACTCAAACATGCAAGCGACGATTGAACGCGCGGCTCGGTTGGTGGATGCCGCCCATGCACTGATGGTCGTGACAGGGGCAGGCATGGGCATTGATTCAGGCCTGCCCGATTTCCGGGGTAAGAATGGTTTCTGGAACGCCTATCCCGCCCTGGGCAGGCAGGATATCCGTTTCACGGATATTGCCTCGCCGGAAGCGTTTTACCGGAATCCAAGGCTTGCCTGGGGGTTTTATGGGCATAGGCTGGCCATGTACCGCAAGACGGTGCCGCATGGCGGGTTTCAGATTCTCAAAGGATGGATGGGAGAGGCCTTGCTGGGCGGAGCCGTGTTCACCAGCAATGTGGATGGCCATTTTCAGAAAGCCGGGTTCGATGATGCCTTGCTGGTCGAATGCCATGGTTCGATTCATCGGCTTCAGTGCCTGGAGGCGTGCTGCGCTGAAATATGGACTGCTGATGATTTCAGGCCGGAGGTGGACGCCGATAGTGGTCTGTTGCGCTCTGATTTGCCGCACTGTCCGCATTGTGGCACCCTGGCTCGGCCAAATATTTATATGTTCGATGATCGGAGCTGGCTGGCACATCGCACCCAGGTGCAAATCCAGCGTTTGGGGCACTGGTTGCAATCCGCCGAACGCATGGTGGTAATCGAGATAGGCGCGGGCACGGCCATTGCGACCGCCCGGGCATTTACGCATCAGATGGCTTTCGAGCACCGGGCGCCAGTCATACGGATAAATCCAGATGAAGCTGCCATACACGGCAACCCGCGTCATGTGTCGCTGCCTTTGGGGGCGATGCAGGCCTTGGTAGCGATAGAAGGCGCCAGAAACGGTGAGAGATGATGTGGGTTGCCATGCCTGGAAGGGGCTAGTCACGGCGGGTCATGGAGCCAAGGCGGCAGAGCGGCCTGCATCGCGTGACACAGGCCGGTTGCTATCAGAATAGCGCTTGTGGAAAAAAGTAGGCCCCGCTGGGATGCCTCAGGACTGCGGAGGAAGGCTTATCGCTTTTCCCCGACATCAATCCGGTTGCCATCCGGATCTGCAAATACGAATGCGCGCTGGCCGTAGTCCTTGTCGCTCAGGGATTTGATGATGCGCACCCTTGCGCTTACGCACAGTTGGTAGAGGGCGTCGATATCATCGACGAACATGTGCAGCGCATTCATGCGGGTAGCAAGGTGTTCACGATTCTGGCTGAGATGGATTTCGGCGGCATCTTTTTTCAGCACCATGAAACCGACAGGATTGCCGTTTTCGAAGGTTTTCTGAAACTCGAGAACGCCCGAGTAAAAGGCCAGGGCTGCCTGGATATCACGGACGGGCAGGCATGGCGCGGTACGGCCGAAGGTGATGGACTGAATGATGGATGGGTTCATCGCAAGTTCCCAACAAATAACGGCAGGGGCGGCGATGCGCTTGCCAGGTCAGGAGCGGTGTCCCTTTTTTCAGATTAGCATGGTGCTCGAAGGATACAAAGCACAGCGTTTCCCCTCCGGAAGCAGGCACATGAAGGTAGGGATGCAGCGGCACATTGTGAGGTAAATGTGCCGCCATGCGGACCTGCGACTCAGCGCGTCGCTTCCGCAGATACGTTTTCTGCCGTGTCCGTTTGCTGCGCGGTGGCGCCCTGTTTCTGTCCTGGCAAGGCAAAGATCGAGTCGAATGCCAGGGTGAAGAGGAAGGTGTAAAACAGGAAGAACAGCAGGAGCGCTGTTTCCATCTTGATGGCTTCCCAGGGGCCAACGTGGTACCAGCCCATGTAGAGGGGGATGGTGAACAGGAACAGGCCGCCCTCGAACGCGATGGCATGGAACGAGCGCAGCAGCAGGCTGCGGGAGGTGCGATGCGTGCGGCGTTCCCAGGCTTCGAAAAGGGTGTTGAAGATGTAGTTCCACGCGACGGCAATGGCTGAGACCGCAGCGGCCACAGGCAACGAGTCGTGCGCCGGGCCACCGCTCAAGAGACTCAACAGCAGCGTCGATGCCGCGATGGCAATGACTTCGAAGGTGGCAACATAGACAATACGGCGGGTAAGCGGTTTGAGATATATCATTTTCGGCTCGCGAGATAAGGGGTATCTCGTTTCGTTAGAGCCGGTCCGTCCCGGGTCTTTCCATGAATGTGGGCATGCTGCCCTGCTGGCCACGGTTTCCGCCAGCAAGACGATGATAGCCCGTCGGGCAGGGGGAAGCAATTCTCTGCGTCGTGCCGGCGCCACCCGGTCTGTTGCATGCCATCGAGGCAAGTAGGAGTCTTTTATGAATGTCGTGTCGAATTCCGATCAAGCCGGCCCGTTGCTGCGTACGGAGCGTTTGCTGCTGCGCCCTTGGTGCGATGCGGATCTGGAGCCTTTTGCCGCGTTGAATGCTGATCCCCTGGTGATGCGATTTTTTCCGGCAACCTTGCAACGAAAGGCGAGTGATGTACTGGCCAGCGGTTTGCGTGCGGCATTCCGTAGCCAGGGGTACGGCATTTGGGCTGTTGAGGTACCTGGGCAGGCGTCTTTCATCGGTTTCGTGGGGCTGGCCATCCCGCAGTTCGATGCGCATTTCACGCCCTGCATGGAGCTGGCCTGGCGCTTGTCCAGTCAGTGGTGGGGGCAGGGAATCGCGCCGGAAGCCGCCCGGGCGGTGCAGGCCTATGCGTTCGATACCTTGGGCCGGAATGAGCTGGTCGCTTATACCTTGTCGGAAAACAGGCCTTCGCGCAGGGTGATGGAGAAGCTGGGCATGACGCATGATCCGGCAGAGGATTTTGATCACCCTTTATTGCCCGCCGGGCATCCCATGGCACGGCATGTGCTGTACCGGCAGGTTGCGCAGAGATAGCGCGGCAAGCGCCGCGTCAGGGGATGCGGTGCCGGCTAGCTGATGTGCTGTATTTGCAGCTGCCCGTTTTGCCAATGGCCGTTCTCAAGCCATACCTCCAGCTGTTCAGGTGCCTGATCGAAAAAGTGCAGCATGGTGCCCGCGCTTTCGCCCTGCATGCCCAGCATTTCTATCGAGCATTGGTCGATGACGATGCGGCAGTCGAAATGCTGCAACGGGCCATGCAGCGCATGCAGAACCGCCTTGTGATTCCAGAAGGGGTGGTCAAAGCCACGTACGCCTGAGCGGTCGATGTAGAAACCGGGATAGGTGCCGTTGTCCAGGCCGGCTTCCAGGCATTCTCCGTAGGTGTTGGAGAGCCGCAGCCGCAAGCGGCTGCCAGGAGCAAGCTGCCCGCTGGCCGTAATGTCCAAGGCATGCCGGCTGGACCACGGTACGGTGGCGATCAGGCCATTCACGGCGTGGTGCCAGCGTTTTTGCAGGCCGCTGTCACGGGCCCAGCGGCCAAGGTCTGGCAGGCGCTGGACGACATACCAGTGATCCTCGTGCTGGCGCAGCGAGAGTTCGCGTGGCAGGGTCATTGCGCCGCGTGCCGGGTAGGCCGGGGTGGCATTGCAATATAACCAGTTGTTCATCCATGCCAGACAGACTACCCGGCCAGGAGTATTGGCAAATGTTTGCATGGCGTAGAAGTCCTGCCCTGCATCCAGCAGGCGAGTGGCCTGGTCCTGCGCGGTGAAGGTCTGGCCATCAAAATGCCCGACGAAATACTGCATGGCGCTGCCGCCAGTGGGGGCGCCCGGGTTGATGGAGATGAAAAGCACCCAGCGGCTGCCGCCTCCCTCTACCGGCAGTTCAACGAGATCCGGGCATTCATAGTCCAGGCCAAGCACGCCGGCATGGCCAAAGCTGCTGCTGTGCTGCCAATCTCGCAGATTGGTGGAGCGATAGAAGCCGATTTCATGTCGGCGGGCATGGGCCACAACCATGATCCATCGCTGGGTCGGGGCGTGCCAGAAGACTTTGGGGTCGCGAAAGGAGTCCGATGCTTCGTCCAGCACCGGGTTGCCGGAAAACAGGGACAACGCTTGAGCATCGCCAGTCGCCGCATAAGCCAGGTCTTGTGCCTGGCGTGCCGGGCCGGCGCGGGTAAAGAGGGCAGCCATGCCGCCACGCCCCGGGGGAAAGAGGCCGGAACGGTTGGCGCCATCCCAGATCATGGAGCCGCTGAACGCCTGGCCGCGCGCGTCTGGAAACAGCGCCAGCGGCTGCTCTTGCCAGTGGATCAGGTCCGGGCTGGTGGCGTGGCCCCAGTGCACATTGCCGGCAACCGGCGCATCGGGGTTGTGCTGGTAGTAAAGGTGATACACGCCATGGACGTGTATCAGTCCGTTGGGATCATTCATGAAGCCTGTGGCGGGGCTGTAGTGAAGGATGGGCCGGTAGCGGTTGGCAAGGGGAGATGGGCTGGCGTCAGGGGGCATGGCAGCTGGCAGTCAAGGGAACGGGGCATGCGGCATTGCGCATTCGGTACTCGGCAGGCAAAAAATTTCGGCAGGCAAAAAATGGCCGCGCCACGAAAGGTCGTGACGCGGCCGGAGGGGCATCCCTCAGGAGAGCGGTACGGCGGCTCTCCTGCAAGAGGTTTACTGTGCCTTGCGCTGAATCACCTTCAGGCCCAGTGTGGCGTCATAGCCGTGGATCTCCTTGACGTCGAGCTTGCGCATGAACTCGATGACATCGCCGGTGATCAACTGGCCGGGAACCAGGATGGGGAAGCCCGGGGGATAGGGGATCACGAAGTTGGCCGAGACCACGTTGGCGCCGGACGCCAGCAGTTCGTCGATTTCCGGGCCATGGAGTGCCAGATAGCTGCACTGATCATCGTCATAGGCATCAAAGAAGGCCGTGCGGATGTCGCCATGGATCGTGTCGCCATCCGCGTGGTCGCGGTAGCGCGCGTCGAAGGAACTGAAGTTCGGCAGATGGGGAACATCCTCGATCAGCGCCTTGACGCGTTGGTCGAATTGCGCACGCTCCGCCGGGTCGGCCAGCTGCTTTTCCAGATCCATCGAAACCTCGATCAGCACACGCAGCAGCATCGCGATGTCGCTGCGTGTATTGTTGATGTTCGATTGCAGCAGGATGCTGTTGCGCGACGTCTTGTTGACCTGGATGTTGTACTTGTCGGCCAGCAGCTTTTTGAACGAGGTGCCGTCGAAGCCTGCCGTGCCGCACAGCAGCGTCAGGCGGGTGGGGTCGAGCAGGAACTCGTCCTGGCGAACGGCATACGCGGCGTCGGCCCAGGACAGGTCGTGCGCGGTGTACTCGTTGACGCCAGACTCCCGATATTCCGCCGGTACCAGGTTTTCGTTGGTCAGGATGCGGAAGTACTTGGAGATCAGCGGATGGTGGTTGACCGCACGACGAATCGACAAGGCGATCTGGATGGCATTGGTGACCAGGCCATAGCCTTCCAGTTCCATCTGACGGCGGGCCAGATCCAGGGTAGCGATGATCTGCTGGTTGGGGCTGGTGGTCGAGTGCGTGAAGATGGCTTCACGGAAGCGTCCCTTGACCTTCTCATGCAGTTCGTCGTGCGCCAGGACGACGGAGCCTTGGCGCAGGGCCGACATGGATTTGTGCACGGAGTTGGTCTGATAAACGCGCAGCACCACCTTGTCGGGATCAGGCACCAGCTGCGTGGCCAACAGGGTAGCGTCGTCCGGGTTGTCGCCAAGTTCTTCGCGTTGCTTGGCGTAGGCAGCGCGTGCTTCGTCGCTTTGCAGGTACTCGGTCAGTGCGGCGGCGGCGCCCATGGCGGTACGCTGGCGCAGCAAGGGCGACCAGTGCGCGAAGCCGAACCAGGCTTCGTCCCAGAGGAAGATGAGGTCGGGCTTGATGGCCAGGCACTCTTCCATGACGCGGCGGACGTTGTACACGTGGCCGTCAAAGGTGCAGTTGGTCAGGTCAACCATCTTCACCTTGTCGAGCTGGCCTTCTGCTTTCAAGGTCAGCAGCGCGCGTTTGATGGTTGCCAGCGGTACCGCGCCGTACATGGAGTATTCGGTCAGCGGGTAGGCTTCGACGTAATAGGGCTGGGCGCCGCTCAGCACGCAACCATAGTGGTGCGACTTATGGCAGTTGCGGTCGATGATCACGATATCGCCGGGAGCCAGCAGCGCCTGCAGCACGATCTTGTTGCTGGTCGAGGTGCCATTCGTGACGAAATAGGCTTCCTGGGCGCCGAAGGCGCGGGCAGCCTTTTCCTGCGCGACCTTGATGTTGCCGGTGGGTTCCAGCAGGCTGTCCAGGCCGCCTGTCGTGGCCGAGCTTTCCGCCAGGAACAGATTGGTGCCGTAGAACTCCGCCATGTCGCGAATCCAGTTCGATTTGAAGATGGATTTGCCGCGGGCAATGGGCAGGGCGTGGAAGGTAGCGATGGGGCGTTGCGCGTAGCGTTTCAGGTTGTCGAAGAAGGGCGTGCTGAAACGGTCGCGGATACCTTCCAGAATGGACAGATGCAGTTCCAGCGCTTCTTCCACTTGATAGAAAATGCGTCGGAAGGCCAGGGTGCTGGCGTCAGCAGCAAGCTTTTCCACCGAGCGGTCGCTCAGCAGATAGATATCGAGTTCCGGGCGAATGCGATGGATCAGTGTCGCCAGACGCTGCGCATATTCTGCTTCGTTGGTGCCCAGATCCATGGGAACGGAAGTCTGGATAGCGTCAACGATGGGGTTTTCCGTTGCTCCCCTGACGCTGAAGCCTTCGTACAGCACGACCGCGTTGATATGGTGGTTCAGGACGACGGCGGTCAGGGCATCTTCGGCATTGCCGGTGACCACGACGTCATAGATGAATTCATCTTCGGGGCGGCGGACGGCACGCGATTCCTGAACGATATGGGGCCAGCGTGAAGGAGAGTGCGGAACCACGCTGAGTACTTCGAAGTACGGACGGTGCGTATTGTTGCTCAGTGACGGCGGCAGGCGGTCCGCCGGTGCGCTGCTGTCGCCATCCGTGTGTTCTGCGGCATCGGGATCCTGCGCATACTTCTGCGCGATGATGGAGGTGGCCGTGCTTTGCGTCAGGCGTAGCAGGCCTTTGAAATCCTGCTCGCCGAGCAGGTGCTGGATGGCGTCAAGAACGCCGGAGCCGGGATAGGCAAAATACTTTTCCGCCTGCAGGAGATTGGCCAGCAATTCGGAGAACTTGCTGGTATCCAGGGTTTTACCTGACTCCTGGTTGGCCAGGCTGCGGGCTTGCGCCAGCAGTTCCAGCCAGAGGTCGGCTCGCAGGGAAGGGGCTGCCATCAGGCTGCCCAGGGTGTAGGCCTTTTGCTCGGGTACTGTCATCGCTACTTCCTTTGCTCAAAGGTGGTGCATTTTTGGGAAGAAATGCCATTTGCCTGCGTGCGGCGAAGCATGATTGCTCAGGCTTGCTATTTCTAGTCCATTACGCCATTTTGTTTGTGGGGATTGTATTTCTTTTTGTTAATAAGAAATGGGTTAATCATGATTTTGTCGCGGTGCAGCGTGCGGCGGCAAGGGTCATATGGCTGTCATCGGTTCTGGCTAAGCTGGCGGTCTTGCCGATTTTTCCCGTCGTACGATCCCGGAGTGATCATGGTTATCAAACAAGTTTCTTATGTTGCAGCAGCCTTGGTATCAGTGGCTGCGTTGGGCGCGCAGGCGGAAACGCTGGTGCTGTACACCAGCCAGCCTAATGCTGACGCACAGGCGACGGTAGATATGTTCAGCAAGGCCAATCCCGACATCAAGGTGGAGTGGGTTCGGGACGGTACGACGCAATTGATGGCACGGCTGGAGGCTGAGCTCAGCGCCGGGGCCGTCAAGCCGGATGTGCTGCTGATTGCCGATAGCGTCACGATGGAGTCACTCAAGCAGCGCCAGTTGCTGCAGCCCTATCTGAGCCCCGAGCGCAAGGCCTATGATGCGGCGCTCTACGACGCGCAGGGGCACTACTACGGTACCAAGCTGATCACGACTGGTATTGCTCACCATAGCCAGGCCAGCGTCCAGCCCAAGAGCTGGCAGGACCTGCTGGATCCTCAGCTCAAGGGGCAGGTTTCCATGCCCAGCCCGCTGTATTCCGGCGCTGCGCTGATTCACCTGGCCAGCCTGACCAACACGCCGGGCCTGGGTTGGGACTATTACGAGAAACTCAAGGCCAATGATGTCAGCGCTCAGGGCGGCAATGGTGCGGTGCTGAAGGCGATTGCCAGCGGCACCAAGCCTTACGGCATGCTGGTGGATTACATGGCCATTCGTGAAAAGGCCAAGGGGGCGCCCATCGAGTTCGTGTTTCCCCAGGAAGGCGTCAGCATCGTGACCGAGCCGGTCGCGATTCTGAAGTCGGCCGCTCATCCGGAAGCGGCACGCCGTTTCGTGGATTTCGTGTTGTCGCAGCCCGGCCAGGAGCTGGTGCGCGAGCAAGGCTATGTGCCGGCGCTGGCGTCGGTGCCGGTGCCAGAGGGCTTCCCGGCGCGCAGCGAAATCAAGCTGCTGCCTTTTGATGCGGGGCAGGCGTTGCGCGATGCGGAAAACAATAAGCAGCGCTTTGGCGAGCTGTTCGGCACGAAATAAGAGGTGTCGTACAGGGCGGCTGACTGGTCTTGATATCAGCAGAGGTGGCCGGAAGGTCGGTGACGATGCAACCGGCCACTTCGAGAATGAGGGATAAACCGTGTCTGAGGTATCAAGGAAGATAGGCGCCCTGCCTGTACCGCCGGGGATGGCGGCAGGCCTGCCGGCACAGGCCGCCCGTCCTGTGGAGTTTGGGAGCGTGGGCGTACGCGGAAGCACCGTGCCGGAGCGGCAGGCGCCCTTGCGGCAAGCGGCTCATGCACAGCGGCGCGCACGGCGGCAAGGATTCATCGGACGTCATGCCACCGCGTGGGGGGCATATGCACTGATCGGGCTGCTTGCTTTGCTGGGGGTGTTGCCCAGCGCGCGCCTGCTCTGGGAAGCCGGGGCGGGCCTGGCCGCAGGCGGCAACGGCGCCCTGGTGCGGGTGCTGTCCGAGCCAGGCACCTGGCAAGCCTTGTGGAACAGTTTTTATACCGGTGTATTGGGCACGGTGATTGCCGTTGTCCTGGGAGCGGGTTTTGCCTGGGCGGTCGTGCTGACGGACATCCGGCGCAAGTCCTGCTGGGTGTTTCTGTTCATGCTGCCCATGATGATCCCGCCGCAAGTGACGGCGCTGGCCTGGCTGCAGCTGTTCGGCCCGTCCAGTGTGCTGTTGCAAACGCTGGGGCTGGCGCCGGCCATGGGCAGCCCGCAGCCGCTGTATTCGGCCGAGGGGATTGCCCTGTTGTTGGGCGTGCAGCATGCGCCACTGGTATTTCTGGCTTTGCGCGCCAGCTTGTTGACCTTGCCGGGGGATCTCTGTGAAGCCGCGCGGCTGGCGGGGGCGTCGCAGGCCCAGATGCTGCGCAGCATTATCGTGCCGCTGGCGCGTCCGGGCCTGGTTGCCGGCGCGGCCATGGCATTCGTTTCATCTTTGGGTAATTTCGGTATTCCGGCCATGCTGGGCATCCCTGCTGGCTATTATGTATTGCCGACGCTGATCTATCAGAAGATGGCCAGTTTCGGCCCGACCATGCTGCAGCAGGTCGCGGCGCTTTCATTGCTGGTGGGGGTGCTGGCTGTTGCCGGTGTCTGGTTGCAAGGGCGCTTGCAGGCGCGCGCTTCCTATCGCCTGATCGGGGCGGGCCGGCGCATGGCTGCCTTGCCATTGGGGCGTGCGCGTCGCTGGGTGGAAGCTGGCATGGCCGCGGTCTTGCTGCTGATCTTGCTGGCGCCGCTGGGGGCCTTGGTGGCTGCCTCGCTGGTTCCTGCCATTGGCGTGCCGCTGGGCTGGGATACCTTGACGATCACGGCCTATATCGAAATGCTCACCCGGCAAGGCGCCACCTGGCGCGCCGTCTGGAACAGCTGCCTGCTTGCCGGCGGGGCTGCCCTGGTGCTGATGGTGCTCAGCCTGCCGCTGGCGTGGTTGATGGCACGCCAGCCGGGACGCTGGTCACGCTGGCTGGAATCTATTCTCGAGATTCCCTATGCGCTGCCAGGAACCGTGCTGGCCGTATCCTGCATCCTGCTGTTCGCCCGGCCGCTGCCCTGGGTGGGAATCAGCCTTTATGGGACGCTGGGGATCATTTTCTTTGCCTATATGGCGCGTTTCTTTACGGTCGCACTCAAGCCCGTACAGGCCGGCATGCGGCAGCTGGACCCGGCACTTGAGGAAGCGGCACGCCTGGCAGGAGCAGGCCCGTTGCGGCGCTTGCGGGATATGGTGCTGCCTTTGCTGGCGCCTTCCGCATTTGCCGGGGCGCTGCTGGTATTTCTGACGGCAGTGAACGAATTGACTGTTTCCGCTCTGTTATGGAGTGCAGGGACGGAAACGCTGGGCGTACTGATCTTCAATTTCAGTGAAAGCGGAGACAACGTCCTGGCCTCGGCGGTGTCCGTTGCCATCGTGGCCGGCGTGGCCTTGCTGATGGCATTGCTTGCCCTGTTCGGGGGGCGTTTGCCCCAAGGAGTCATTCCATGGCGGAATTGATGTTGTCCATGGTGTCGCGCAGCTATGGCAGCGCGACTGTCGTGGATGGATTGAGCCTGTGCATTCCCCAGGGAGCCTTTGTGGCATTGCTGGGCCCCAGCGGCTGTGGCAAGACGACGACCTTGCGCATGGTGGCAGGTTTTGAAAATCCTGATGCCGGCGAGATCCGCCTGGGCAATCGTACCCTGGCGAGCCCGCAGGGGAGTGTGCCACCGGAGCAGCGTGGCATGGGCATGGTGTTCCAGTCCTACGCGCTCTGGCCGCATCTGAGCGTTGCCGACAATGTCGGCTATCCCTTGAAGCTGCGGGGAGTCAAAGGGGAGGCGTACCAGACCCGGGTGCGGGAAGCGCTGGCGCTGGTGCATCTGGAAGGGCGTGCGCAAACCTCGCCGCAGGATCTCAGCGGCGGCCAGCGGCAGCGCGTGGCGCTGGCGCGCTGCCTGGTGGCGGAGCCGCAGGTGATTCTTTTGGATGAGCCCCTGGCCAATCTGGATAGGCATCTGCGTGCTTCCATGGAAGATACGTTCCGCGAATTTCATCGCAGAACAGGCAGTACCTTTGTCTATGTCACCCATGACCAGGCCGAGGCCATGTCGCTGGCGGATTATGTGGCGGTCATGAATCGTGGCCGTCTGGTGCAATGGGCGACACCCCAAGAGCTCTATGCCAGCCCGCGCAGCGAGTGGCTGGCAGGCTTCGTCGGGCAAGGCAGCGTCTTGCGGGTGGGGCATTCGGAGGCCGGACGCATTCTGGTGGGAACCGATCTGGCCCAGGCCGTGACGATGGGGGGCGCTCATCCAGTACTGGTACGTCCCCAGCATGTCCGTTTGCATCAACGTCCGGCGCAATGGGGTGAGGTCGCGGCCCGCGTGGAGGATTGCGTGTTTCGTGGCGAGCGCTATGAGGTGCAATTGACGCTGGCTGGCGGGCAGCGTCTGCTGGCCTATCATGAGAGCGGGTTGGCAATTGGCACCAGTGTGGCGGCCAGTCTGGTGCAGGCCTGGGGTCTGGAGCAGGGATGATGGCGATGCAGGAGGCGGTGGTGGCAGCGACGGTGCTGGGGGCCGAGGCAGTGGAAACTGAGGTGGCGCTCTCGGGACGGCAGTTCTATTTCATGCGGCATGGGCAGACGGCCTGGAACGCCAGTGGTCTCATCTGTGGCCGCCTGGATCCGCCGCTGGATGAAACCGGTTGCCGGCAGGCGGAAGAAGCCGGAAGGGTGTTGGCGGGCCTGGCATTCGACGGCGTGGCGGTCAGTCCTCAGTGGCGGGCTCGTCAGACAGCGGCGCTGGCGCTCCCAGGCAGGCCGCTGCACGGTTGCGAGGGCCTGCGCGAACGCGACTGGGGCGCGTTGGAGGGGCGGCCGCTGGCGGAGCAGTGCGGATACCGTGAGACCCCCGCTGGGGGCGAATCCTGGGCGGATTTTCTGACTCGGGTGCAGGGCGCCTTGCAGCAGGTGCTGGCCGAGTATGATCGGCCCTTGATCATCGCGCATTCCGGCATCTGGAGAGCCCTGCGTGCATTGGCGACGGGCGCGCCGGAAGGGCCGCGGATTGCCAATGCCAGACCGGTCCTGGTCGTACCGTCGGCAAGGCTGCTGAGCAGGGTGAGCAGCGCTGGCGCAGCGGGGCGGAACCGGCAGGAGACGTCCACGGCTACGCCCGTCCCGGCAGCAGTCCTGCATGCGGACGTTCCGGTGATTAATCTTTAATTAATTGAATTTATTGGTTTTTTGATATTTCAAGCCCGGGCTTTACATGGGATTTGCCGGGGCTGGATTCGGGGTCGGATGTTGTCTTAAACCAACAATAATCCTGTTCCTGTGCTGTTTTCCGCCGGGGAACGTAGCCGAATGCAGCGATTTTTGATGCAATAGCTACAACTTCCCTTAGCGGAGTTAGGGGAGCGGTAGGCCGACAAACGGATACGCTGCTCTTGTCACTCAAATATTCGGAGATTTCTTAAATGAAAAAGACTCTGCTTGCCGCCGCTCTGCTTGCTGGCTTTGCTGGTTCCGCTCAAGCGGCGAACTCGGTTACCCTGTACGGTATCGTTGACACCGGCCTGTCCTATCAGTACGCCAAGATGAAGGATCCTGTCTCGGGTGACACGCATTCGACCAACCAATTCGGTCTGCGTGACGGCGTGCAAAGCGGCAACCGTTGGGGTCTGCGTGGCACGGAAGATCTGGGTGATGGCCTGCGCGCTGTCTTCACGCTGGAAAGCGGCTTCAGCATCAACAATGGCAATGGTGCTCAGGGTGGCCGTCTGTTCGGTCGTCAAGCTACCATCGGTCTGGCCAGCGACGCCTGGGGTCAAGTTGACTTCGGTCGCCAAATCACCACCGTTAACAAGTACGTTGGCGGCATCGTGAACTTCGGCAGCATCTACGCTCCGGTCAACGGCACGTTCTTCTCCACCGGCGATACCACCCGCTACGACAACCAAATCCAATACCGTAGCCCGAGCTTTGGTGGTGTTGAGTTTGGTGTGGGTTACTCGTTCAGCGCAGATAGTCTGAGCAAGGTTGATTCTAATCTGTGGAATAGTAAGGCTGTTGGTGCTCCCGGTAATAGTGCTACGAGTGGGGCCAAGAACTCCGATTTCGATCGCGAGCTGAACGCTGCCATCAAGTACGCCAACGGCCCCCTGGCTGTTGCCGTCGGCTACGACCAGATCTACCTGAAGAAGGCTGATCCGGGCAAGGATCCCAAGGCTTTCATCGTCGGTGCATCGTATGACTTCGAAGTCGTCGCTCTGCAACTGGCCTACCAACACGTCAAGCACGGTGCTCCGTTCGCTGTGACCAACGGTAGCGCCGCTGCTCTGCTGGATGCTGAGAGCGTGAACTCCTACCTGGTCGGTGTCGGTGCTCCTCTGGGCGCCAACGGCAACATCTACGGCCAGTGGAGCCTGTCGGATGCCAAGGACAAGGAAAAGAAATCCAACGCATTCACCGTTGGCTACACCTACGACCTGTCCAAGCGTACCAACCTGTACGTCTATGGCAACTACACGCAAGACTACCTGTACGTGAAGGACCAAAAGGCTGCTCAAGCCGGTATCGGTCTGCGTCACCGCTTCTAATCACGGCTTCCTCCGCTGGCAGGTCTCCTGACCTGCCGGTGGTGGTTGCAGCCGGCAGCAATGCCGGTGTGATACGCGAAAAAAAACCGCCCTTCGGGGCGGTTTTTTTTCGTCATTTTTCTAAAGTTTTGTCTTGGGTGGTGTTTTTTCGGGGTGCACCCGAGGTCGATTCGAGTGGGAACGTTGCGCCGCGCCAGAGAAACATTGTGTGTAATTGAAAATGGTTCGCTTTAACCAGATATGCGCGGTGATAGGGGTTTAAAGGGCGCTGTAAGGCGCTCGAATGCTACAATAGGAAAGTTTGCATATAGGCGGGTCGGTTATGAATCTGCAACAATATTTTCCCGTGCTGCTCTTCATTTTGGTGGCGACAGGCATTGGTTTCGCGCTGATCGGAGCGGGTTCGCTTTTGGGGCCTCGGCGCCCTGACGCGGAAAAGCTGTCGCCGTATGAGTGCGGCTTTGAAACGTTCGATGACGCGCGTATGCGGTTTGATATCCGCTATTACCTCGTTGCCATTCTTTTCATCCTTTTTGACCTTGAAATCGCGTTTCTGTTCCCGTGGGCCATGGCTCAGGGATCGGTGGGGCTGGTTGGCTTCTGGACGGTCATGGTCTTTCTGGCGGTGCTCACCGTCGGCTTTATCTACGAATGGAAAAAGGGAGCGCTGGACTGGGAGTAATCCCGGAGCGGCTTTCCTGACGAGGCAATCATGGCGATAGACGGCATACTCAAGCAGGGTTTTATTACCACCAGCGCCGATAAGGTCCTGAACTGGGCCAAGACGGGCTCCATGTGGCCCATGACTTTCGGTCTGGCCTGTTGTGCGGTCGAGATGATGCACGCCGGTGCGGCGCGCTACGATCTCGACCAGTTCGGCATTATTTTCCGCCCCAGCCCGCGCCAGTCCGATCTGATGATCGTGGCAGGCACGCTGTGCAACAAGATGGCGCCGGCGCTGCGCAAGGTCTATGACCAGATGCCGGAACCGCGCTGGGTGCTCTCCATGGGCTCCTGTGCCAACGGCGGTGGCTATTACCATTATTCGTACTCGGTGGTGCGCGGCTGTGATCGCATCGTGCCGGTCGATATTTATGTGCCGGGCTGTCCGCCGACTGCGGAAGCGCTGGTCTATGGCCTGCTGCAGATGCAGGGCAAGATCCGCCGCACCAACACGATTGCGCGCTGAGTCATGGCGCAACGCAAGACTGACATCCAGGATTGACTGACATGACCAGGCTGGAAACCCTGAAACAAAATCTGCTCCAGACGTTTGGTGAAGATGCCGCGCTGACTGAAGCGCTGGGCGAACTGACGCTGGAGCTTCCCGCAACGCAATGGACGGCTGGCTGTGCCCGGCTGCGCGACGAAGCCGCGCTGCGTTTCGAAACCTGCATCGACCTGACCGGTGTTGATTACCTGACCTACGGCGTGGGCAAGGTGGGCGAGCCCTCCGGGCAGACGTTCCCGGCACGCTTCGCGGTGGTGATCCATCTGCTGTCGGTGACGCATAACTGGCGTTTGCGCGTGCGTGCCTGGCTGGAATCGGACGAGTTCCCGGTCATCGACTCCCTGATGGATGTCTGGCCTGCCGTGGGCTGGCCGGAGCGCGAAGCCTTCGATATGTTCGGGATCGTTTTCGAAGGTCACAACGACCTGCGCCGCATCCTGACCGATTACGGTTTCATCGGCCATCCGTTCCGCAAGGATTTCCCCTTGTCCGGCCATGTCGAAATGCGTTACGACGAAGCCGAGAAGCGCGTGGTCTATCAGCCGGTCACGATCGAGACGCGCGAAATCACGCCGCGCATCATTCGTGAAGATGCATACGGAATTGGGCGGTAAGCATGTCCGAAATCAAGAACTACACTCTGAACTTTGGTCCGCAGCACCCGGCCGCGCACGGTGTGTTGCGTTTGGTGCTGGAGCTGGACGGCGAAGTCATCCAGCGCGCTGATCCGCATATCGGGCTGTTGCACCGGGGCACGGAGAAGCTGGCCGAATACAAGACCTATCTGCAGGCGCTGCCCTACATGGACCGCCTGGATTACGTTTCGATGATGTGCAATGAGCATGCCTATTGCATGGCCATCGAACGCATGCTGGGTATCGAGCCGCCGCTGCGTGCCCAGTACATCCGCGTGATGTTCGATGAAATCACGCGCATCCTGAATCATCTGATGTCTGTCGGGACGCACGCGCTGGACGTGGGCGCCATGGCGGTCATGCTGTATGCCTTCCGTGAACGCGAAGACCTGATGGACTGCTACGAAGCCGTCTCGGGTGCCCGCATGCACGCAGCCTACTACCGTCCTGGCGGCGTGTACCGCGACCTGCCGGACAGCATGCCGCTGAACGAAGGCACCAGCAAGTACCGTACCGAAAAAGAACTGCGCGCGCTGAACGAAACGCGCGAAGGCTCGCTGCTGGACTTCATCGAGGCCTTTACCAATCGTTTCCCCGCCTGTGTGGACGAGTACGAATCGCTGCTGACCGATAACCGTATCTGGAAGCAGCGGCTGGTCGGCATCGGTGTGGTCGATCCCGATCGCGCCAAGGCGCTGGGTTTCACCGGCCCGATGCTGCGGGGTTCGGGTGTGGTGTGGGACTTGCGCAAGTTCCAGCCGTATGAAGTCTATGACCTGATGGATTTTGATATTCCTGTCGGCGTCAACGGCGACTGCTATGACCGCTATCTGGTGCGCGTCAATGAAATGCGCCAGAGCAATCGCATCATCAAACAGTGCGTTGAGTGGCTGCGCAACAATCCCGGTCCCGTCATGGTGGACAACCACAAGGTGGCGCCGCCCAAGCGTACCGGGATGAAGAGCAGCATGGAAGAGCTGATTCACCACTTCAAGCTCTTTTCGGAAGGGTTCCATGTGCCGCCTGGCGAAGTCTATGCCGCAGTGGAACACCCCAAGGGCGAATTTGGTGTGCACGTGGTTTCCGACGGGGCCAACAAGCCTTACCGTCTGAAGATCCGCGCGCCCGGATTCACGCACTTGCAGGCGCTGGACGAGATGTCGCGCGGCCACATGCTGGCCGATGCCGTAACCATCATCGGTACGCAGGACATCGTGTTCGGGGAAATCGACCGCTGAGCGGCCGGTTTTCTCCCTTTACATACACGGATTCAAAATTATGCTGCTTTCCGAACAGGCATATCAGAAGATCGACAGGGAACTGGCCAAGTACCCTGGCGACCAGAGGCAGTCTGCCATCATGGCGGCCCTGGGCATTGCACAGGTGGAGAAGGGCTGGGTGTCGGCCGAAGTCATCGAGGACGTTGCCGGCTATATCGGCGTTCCTCCTATCGCCGTGCAAGAGGTCGCCACCTTCTACAACATGTTCGATGTGCGCCCGGTCGGCCGCATCAAGGTCACGGTCTGCACCAACCTGCCCTGTGCCCTGCGCGGTGGCGAACAGGCGGCTGAAGTCGTGCAGCGCAAGCTGGGCGTGAGCCTGGGTGAAACCACGCCGGATGGCATGTTCACCGTTGTCGAGGGCGAGTGCATGGGCGCCTGTGGTGATGCCCCCGTGCTGCTGGTCAATAACCGGCACATGTGCGTGCGCATGTCCGAAGAGCGCCTGGATGCCATGCTGGACAGCCTCAAGGCGGAAGCAGCCAAACTGCAAGGAGAATCGGCATGACGACGATGCTCGAACACCCGTTGGCCGCACTGGATCTCAGCAAGTTCTCGCAGGGCCTGGAGCCCAATCCGCTGAACGACCTGAGCCAGTCCATGTGCTTCCACGATCGCCATATCGAGCCGCAGATCCTGGCAGGTATCGACGGCAGCAACTGGCACCTGGAAGATTACGTCAAGCGTGGCGGCTATGAAGCCCTGCGCAAAGTGTTGACGTCCGGCATGAAGCCCGAAGATGTCATTGCCGAGGTCAAGGCGTCCGGGCTGCGTGGCCGTGGCGGCGCAGGCTTCCCCACCGGTCTGAAGTGGAGCTTCATGCCGCGTACCTTCCCGGGCCAGAAGTACCTGGTCTGTAACTCCGATGAAGGCGAGCCGGGTACGTTCAAGGATCGCGACATTCTGCGCTTCAACCCGCATGTGGTTATCGAAGGCATGGCCATCGCCGCCTATGCCATGGGTATCAGCGAAGGCTATAACTACATCCACGGCGAAATCTTCGAAGTGTACGAACGCTTCGAGGCTGCGCTGGAAGAGGCCCGCAAGGCAGGCTTCCTGGGCGACAACATCCTGGGCTCCGGCTTCAGCTTCCAGCTGAACGCCTTCCACGGCTATGGTGCCTACATCTGTGGCGAGGAAACCGCGCTGCTCGAATCGCTGGAAGGCAAAAAAGGCCAGCCGCGCTTCAAGCCGCCGTTCCCTGCAAGCTTCGGCCTGTACGGCAAGCCCACGACCATCAACAACACCGAAACTTTCGCGGCAGTGCCCTGGATCATCCGCAATGGCGGCCAGGCCTATCTGGAAGTGGGTAAGCCCAACAACGGCGGCACCAAGATCTATTCCATTTCCGGTGATATCGAGCGTCCCGGCTGCTATGAGATTCCGATGGGCACGCCCTTCAGCAAGCTGCTGGAGCTGGCGGGTGGCGTCAGTGGCGGTCGCAAGCTGAAGGCGGTCATTCCCGGCGGTTCGAGCGCCCCGGTGCTGCCTGCCGACATCATGATGGAATGCACCATGGACTACGACAGCATCTCCAAGGCCGGCTCCATGCTGGGCTCGGGGGCTGTGATCGTCATGGACGAGCGCCGTTGCATGGTGAAGTCGCTGCTGCGTCTTTCGTACTTCTATCACGAAGAAAGCTGCGGCCAGTGCACGCCCTGCCGTGAGGGCACGGGCTGGCTGTACCGGATCGTCAAGCGTATCTACAACGGCGAGGGCCGTCCCGAGGATCTGGAACTGCTCGATAGCGTGGCAGGCAACATCATGGGCCGCACCATCTGCGCCCTGGGTGACGCCGCGGCTATGCCGGTGCGTGCTTTCCTGAAGCACTACCGGCACGAGTTCATGCACTACATCGAGCACAAGCGGGGCGTCGTTGCCCCGTATCTGTGAGACAGAGGATTCAAAATGGTTGAATTGACCATAGACGGCCGGGTCGTCGAGGTGCCGGAAGGCAGCATGGTGATGCACGCTGCCCACAAGCTGGGCGTGTACGTTCCGCATTTCTGCTATCACAAGAAACTGTCCATCGCGGCCAACTGCCGTATGTGTCTGGTCGAAGTGGAAAAGGCGCCCAAGGCTTTGCCGGCCTGCGCGACGCCTGCCACCAACGGCATGGTGGTGCATACCAGTTCGGAGCGTGCTGTCGCGGCTCAGAAGAGCGTGATGGAGTTCCTGCTGATCAATCACCCGCTGGATTGCCCCATTTGCGACCAGGGTGGCGAATGCCAGCTGCAGGATCTGGCGGTAGGCTACGGCGGTTCTTCTTCGCGCTACAACGAAGAGAAACGTGTCGTATTCCACAAGGATCTCGGCCCGCTGGTGTCGGCCGAGGAAATGAGCCGCTGCATCCATTGCACCCGCTGCGTACGTTTCGGCCAGGAAATCGCCGGCGTCATGGAGCTGGGCATGATCAAGCGCGGCGAGCACTCCGAAATCACCACGTTCGTGGGGCGTTCGATCGAATCCGAGCTGTCGGGCAACATGATCGACCTCTGTCCCGTCGGTGCCTTGACCTCCAAGCCGTTCCGCTACCAGGCCCGTACCTGGGAACTGGCGCGCCGCCGCGCCGTCAGCCCGCACGACAGCGTGGGCGCGAACCTGGTGGTTCAGGTCAAGGATAACAAGGTGCTGCGCGTCGTTCCCTTCGAGAATGATGCCGTCAACGAATGCTGGATCAGCGACCGTGACCGCTTCTCCTACGAAGGCCTGAACGTCGAAGACCGTCTGACGGTGCCGATGCTTAAGAGCTGTGATGGCCGCTGGCGCGAGATTTCCTGGGCGGAAGCCCTGGAAGCCGTGGCCGAAGGCCTGGGCCGCGTGCGCGAAAGCCATGGTGGCAACGATATCGGCTTCCTGGCGTCGGAAAATGCGACCGTCGAGGAATATGCGCTGCTGGCCCGTCTGGGACGTGCGCTGGGCTCCGAAAATATTGATTTCCGCCTGCGCCAGACCGATGCCGGTCTTGATGCCGCCCTGGAAGGAACCCCCTGGCTGGGCATGCCCATCACCGACCTGGATAACCGCGATGTCGTCCTGGTCGTAGGCTCGTTCCTGCGCAAGGATCACCCCTTGTTTGCGCAGCGTCTGCGTCAGGCAGCCAAGCGCGGCACCAAGGTTATTCTGGTTGACAGTGCGGCGGACGATCCTCTGCTGCCGGTGGCGGCCCGCATTACCGTGGCGCCTTCCGAGTTGCCGCGCGCCCTGGCTGAAATTGCCGTGGCGCTGGCTGCCACCAAGGAAACCCAGGCTCCTGCCGCCTTCGCGGGCGTTCAGGCAGGGCAGGCCGCACAGGCCATCGCAGCGCTGCTGGCCGGTTCGCAACAGGGCGCCGTGCTGCTGGGCAACCTGGCGGTGAATTCGCCGGATGCCAAGCTGCTGGCTGCCAATGCGCAATGGATTGCGGATAGCACTGGCGCCACCTTGGGCCATTTGACGGCTGGCGGCAATACGGTGGGCGGCTATCTGGCCGGCGCCGTGCCGGGCTCTGGCGGCAAGAATGCCGCAGCCATGCTGGCCGAACCGATGCGTGCCTATGTGGTGCTGCATGCCGAGCCCCAGCTCGATAGCGATAACGCGCCGCAGGCACTGAGCGCGCTGCGCGGTTCGCAGTTCACCGTGGCGCTGACGTCCTATCGCAGCGCTGCCGAGAGCTGGGCCGACATCATGCTGCCGGTGGCGCCGTTCACCGAAACCTCCGGTACTTACGTCAACGCGGCCGGTCTGGCGCAAAGCTTCAAGGGCACGACTGCGCCCTTGGGCCAGGCCCGTCCGGCCTGGAAGGTGCTGCGTGTCTTGGGTAATGTGCTCAAGTTGGCTGGTTTCGATGACGAAACCTCTGAATCCGTGCGTGATACGGCACTGGCTGGCGACATTCCCGCCCGTCTGTCCAATCGCGTCAAGGCCGAGCCCGGTCTGCCTGCGGCACGTGCCGAAGGTTCGCTGGAGCGCCTGGCGGATCTGCCCATCTTCCGTACCGACGCCATTGTGCGTCGTGCCGAATCGTTGCAGGAAGCAGCCGCTTCACGCGCGCCCAAGGCTCGCATGAATGCCGCCACGCTGGAACGCCTGGGCCTGGAAGAGGGTGTCAAGGTTCGTGTGCGCTCGACTCAGGGCGAAGCGGAACTGACGGCTGCGCGTGATGACAAGGTGGCTGATGGCGCCGTGCGCGTCGCTGCCGGTTTCGAACAGACTGCGGCGCTGGGCAGCGCCTTCGGTGCAATTTCGGTGGAGCGTGTCTGACATGAGCTGGCTCGATGTGATCAATAGCCACGGTGAGGCTCTGCTGGGCCCGACCGGCTGGCTGGTGGTGTGGACGGTGATCAAGATTCTCGTGATCTCGCTGCCCATCATTATCTGTGTGGCGTTCCTGACGTACTGGGAACGCAAGATGATCGGCTTCATGCACGTGCGCCGCGGCCCGAACCGCGTCGGTCCGCGTGGTTTGCTGCAGCCGTTCGCCGATGTGTTCAAGCTGCTGACCAAGGAAGTCGTGGTTCCCAGCCAGGCCAACAAGGTGCTGTTCATCATCGCTCCGGTAGTGGTGCTGATGCCGGCACTGGCTGCCTGGGCCGTGGTTCCCTTCGGCCCGGAAGTTGTGCTGGCCGATGTGAATGCAGGCCTGCTGTACGTGATGGCCATTACCTCGCTGGGGGTGTATGGCGTGATCGTTGCCGGCTGGGCGTCCAACTCCAAGTACGCCTTGCTGGCTGCCATGCGGGCTTCGGCGCAGATGCTGTCCTACGAGCTGGCCATCAGCTTCGTGCTGCTGGTCGTGGTGCTGGTGTCCGGCAGCATGAACATGTCCGAGATCGTCAATGTGCAGCTGCGCGGCACGTTTGCCGACATGGGCCTGACTTTCCTGTCCTGGAACTGGTTGCCGCTGCTGCCGCTGTTCGTCATCTACATCATCTGTATGGTGGCTGAAACCAACCGCCACCCGTTCGATGTGGTGGAAGGCGAATCGGAAATCGTGGCCGGCCACATGGTCGAGTACTCGGGCATGGCCTTCGCGCTGTTCTTCCTGGGTGAATACGCCAACATGATCTTCCTGTCGGCGATGGCGTCGATCATGTTCCTGGGCGGCTGGTCTTCGCCGCTGGATATCGCGCCGTTGACCTGGGTGCCGGGCTGGCTCTGGCTGGCTTTGAAGACTTTCGTTGTAGTGTCCCTTTTCATCTGGTTCCGTGCGTCGTTCCCGCGTTACCGCTATGACCACATCATGCGTCTGGGCTGGAAGATTTTCATCCCCCTGACCGGTGTGTGGCTGGTGGTGGTGGCGATCTGGATGCAGACCCCCTGGAATATCTGGAACTGAAGCGGACGAGCAGAGGCAAGATATGGAAGCGATCAAGGATTTTCTCGGCAGCCTGATGCTGTCGGAACTGCTCAAGGGCATGCGCCTGACCGGCAGGTATTTTTTCCGGCGCAAGATCACATTGCGCTACCCGTTTGAGAAAACGCCGGCTTCGCCGCGTTTCCGTGGCCTGCACGCCTTGCGCCGCTACCCCAATGGGGAAGAGCGCTGCATCGCCTGCAAGCTGTGCGAAGCGGTCTGTCCGGCCATGGCGATCACGATCGAATCGGGCGAACGCGACGACGGCACCCGCCGTACCACGCGTTACGACATCGACCTGACCAAATGCATTTTCTGTGGCTTCTGCGAAGAGAGCTGCCCGGTGGACTCCATCGTCGAAACGCACATCCATGAATACCATGGGGAAAAGCGTGGCGATCTGTACTTCACCAAGGACATGCTGCTGGCCGTGGGCGACCGCTACGAAAATGAAATCGCCAAACGGCGCGCGGCCGACGCGCCCTATCGTTGATAACGGGGTAGCTGGCTCATGATCTTCTCTACCATTCTCTTTTATGTCGTCGCCGCCGTGCTGGTGATCGCGGCTGTGCGCGTGATTACCGCAAGCAGCCCGGTGACCGCCGTGCTGCACCTGATCCTGGCGTTCTTCAATGCCGCCATGCTGTGGGTGCTGATCGGCGCCGAATTCCTCGGCCTGTTGCTGGTCGTGGTGTATGTAGGCGCCGTCATGGTGCTGTTCCTGTTCGTCGTGATGATGCTCGATATCAAGCTGGACATGCTGCGTGCCGGTGCGCGCAACTACATGTTCATCGGTGGTGTCGTCGGCCTGATCATGGTGCTCGAAATGGCTTTCGTGCTGTGGGCGACCTGGGGCGGTGTCGGCGAACTGCCGGTGCAGCCGGGTGATTACAACAACACCCGCGCGCTGGGTGAGCTGATGTACACCAAGTATGTCTTTGGCGTGGAAGTGGGCGCCGTGCTGCTGCTGGTCGGTATGATCAGCGCCATCGCGCTGACGCTGCGCCGCCGTACCGACGTGCGCTACAACGATCCGTCCGGCGCCGTGAAGGTCAAGGCCAAGGATCGCTTCCGTATCGTCAACGTCAAGCCCCAGCGCGATGTGGCGCCGGCGGCACCGGCAGCCGATGCGGCCGGCGAAGGAGAAAAGCAATGACACTCACTCTGGCGCACTACCTGGTGCTGGGGGCCATCCTCTTCGCCATCGGCGTTTTCGGGATGTTCCTGAACCGGCGCAATCTCATCATCCTGTTGATGTCCATGGAGCTGATGCTGCTTGCCGTGAACATGAACTTCGTCGCCTTCTCTTCCTGGATGGGCGATGCGGCAGGTCAGGTCTTCGTGTTCTTCATTCTTACGGTGGCGGCTGCCGAAGCCGCCATTGGTCTGGCGATCCTGGTGTTGCTGTTCCGTAACCTGAACACGATCAACGTTGACGATCTTGATCGCCTGAAAGGCTGATGGGGCCCGGAATCATGTCTGAAACCAATTTTTATCTGCTTATCGCACTGGCTCCGCTGGTCGGCGCCATATTGTCCGGCCTGTTCGGCACCGGTTTCCTGGGCCGTCCGATCGGGCGCCGGGCGGCGCATTGCATTACGATCCTGTGCGTGGCGATTTCCGCCATCGGCTCGGTGTTCGTGCTGCGTGATGTGCTCAACGGCCACACCTTCGACGGCACGGTCTATACCTGGACGCTGATCGGCACCACCAAGCTGGAGATCGGCTTCCTGATCGACTCGCTGTCGGCCATGATGATGGTCGTTGTGACCTCGGTGTCGCTGATGGTGCACATCTACACCATCGGCTACATGTCCGATGATCCAGGCTACCAGCGTTTCTTCTCGTATATCTCGCTGTTTACCTTCTCGATGCTGATGCTGGTCATGTCCAACAACATGGTTCAGCTGTTCTTCGGCTGGGAAGCGGTGGGCCTGGTGTCCTACCTGCTGATCGGTTTCTGGTACACGCGTCCGACGGCGATCTTCGCCAACATGAAGGCGTTCCTGATCAACCGCGTCGGCGACTTCGGTTTCGTGCTCGGCATCGGCCTGCTGTTTGCCTACACCGGCACCATGCACTACGGCGAAGTCTTCGCCCAGGCTGACAAGCTGGACGCGCTGCAACTGCCGGGCACGGACTGGCAGCTGCTGACGGTGGCATGTATCTGTCTGTTCATCGGCGCCATGGGTAAATCGGCGCAGGTGCCGCTGCACGCCTGGCTGCCTGACTCGATGGAAGGCCCGACCCCGATTTCCGCGCTCATTCACGCGGCCACCATGGTGACCGCCGGTATCTTCATGGTGTCGCGTTTCTCGCCGCTGTTCGAGTTGTCGGATACGGCGCTTTCGCTGATGATCGTGGTGGGCGGCATCGGTGCACTGTTCCTCGGTATCCTGGGCATCATCCAGAACGACATCAAGCGCGTCGTGGCCTATTCCACGCTGTCGCAGCTGGGTTACATGACGGTGGCGCTGGGCGCTTCGGCCTACTCGGTGGCCGTGCTGCACCTGCTGACGCACGCCTTCTTCAAGGCCATGCTGTTCCTGGGCGCCGGTTCCGTCATCATCGGCATGCACCATGACCAGGACATCCGCAACATGGGTGGCCTGCGCAAGTACATGCCGATCACCTGGATCACCTTCCTGATCGGTACGCTGGCGCTGGTCGGTACGCCGTTCTTCTCGGGTTTCTATTCCAAGGAAAACCTGATCGAAGCCGCGCATGCCGCCAACGTCTGGGGCGCAGACTTTGCCTATTGGTCGGTGTTGATCGGCGTGTTCGTCACCTCGCTGTACTCGTTCCGCGTCTATTTCCTGGTCTTCCACGGCAAGGAGCGTTTCCCCGAGCACGGCCATGACGCCCACGGCCACGGTCACGACGACCATGGCCATGATGATCACGGCCATCACGGCGGCAAGCCGCATGAGTCGCCCTGGGTAGTCACGCTGCCGCTGATCCTGCTGGCCATTCCGTCGGTCATCATCGGCGCGCTGGTGGTGGAACCCATGCTGTTCGGTTCGTTCTTCGACGGTGTCATCACGGTTCTGCCGCAACACCCGGCCATGGCCGATATCGCTTCCACCTGGCACGGCTGGGTTGCCTATGGCCTGCATGCCTTCCAGACACTGCCGTTCTGGCTGGTCGTGGCGGGTGCCGTCATTGCCTGGTACTGCTACCTGATCAACCCCAAGGTGCCTGCCGCCATCGAAGCCCGCATGGGTTGGCTGCTGCGCATCCTGGAAAACAAGTACTACGTCGATTGGTTCAACGAGCAGGTCATTGCCCGTGGCGCCCGTGCGCTGGGCCGCGGCCTGTGGCGCTACGGTGACCGCGGCCTGATCGACGGCCTGCTGGTCAATGGCAGCGCCCGCGTGGTGGGCTGGATCGCCGCTGTCAGCCGCAAGGTACAGACCGGCTACATCTACCACTATGCGTTTGCCATGATCATCGGTGTGATGGTTCTGGTGACCTTCTACGTGCTGATTTACAAATGATGGCTAGCGACATGGTATCTACAACATTCCCCTGGCTGACATGGGCGATCTTCACGCCCATCGTGTTCGGCGTGCTGGTCCTGGCGCTCGGACGCGACTCCGCGCCTGGCCGTACTCGCTGGCTGTCGCTGCTTGGCGCCATCGTCAGCTTCCTGGTCACCATTCCGCTCTATACGCGCTTTGACGCGACCACGGCGGACATGCAGTTCGTCGAGAAGTCGAGCTGGATCGAAGCATTGGGCGTGAACTATCACCTGGGTGTCGATGGCATCTCGGTCTGGTTTGTCCTGCTGACCGCCTTCATCACCATCATCGTGGTGGTGGCGGGCTGGGAAGTGATCACCAAGCGCGTCGCGCAGTACATGGCGGCGTTCCTGATCCTCTCCGGCCTGATGATCGGCGTCTTCGCTGCGCTTGACGGCCTGCTGTTCTACATCTTCTTCGAAGCCACGCTGATCCCGATGTACATCATCGTCGGTGTCTGGGGCGGTCCGAACCGGGTGTACGCAGCATTCAAGTTCTTCCTCTACACCCTGATGGGCTCGCTGCTCACGCTGGTGGCATTCATCTACCTGTGGAATGTCACGGGCACCTTCGACATTGCCACCTGGCAGCAGCAGCCGCTGGGCATGACCCCGCAGATCCTGATCTTCCTGGCGCTGCTGGCGGCCTTCGCGGTCAAGGTGCCGATGTGGCCGGTGCACACCTGGCTGCCGGACGCCCACGTGGAAGCGCCTACCGGCGGTTCCGTGGTGCTGGCCGCGATCATGCTGAAGCTGGGTGCCTACGGTTTCCTGCGCTTCTCGCTGCCCATCGCGCCGGATGCCGCGCATGAGCTGTCCTGGCTGATGATCACGCTGTCTCTGGTGGCGGTGATCTATATCGGTCTGGTGGCAATCATCCAGGCGGACATGAAGAAACTGGTGGCTTACTCGTCCGTGGCCCACATGGGTTTCGTGACGCTGGGCTTCTTCATCTTCAATACCGCCGGCATGGAAGGCGCCATCGTTCAGATGATCTCGCACGGCTTTGTGTCGGGCGCCATGTTCCTCTGTATCGGGGTGCTGTACGACCGCGTGCACAGCCGTGAAATCTCCGCTTACGGCGGCGTGGTCAACACCATGCCGAAGTTCGCCACCTTCTTCATCCTGTTTTCGATGGCCAACAGCGGCCTGCCGGCCACCAGCGGTTTCGTTGGCGAGTTCATGGTCATCATGGGCGCGGTTGAGTACAACTTCTGGATCGGCCTGCTGACTGCCACGGCCCTGATCCTGGGCGCAGCCTATTCGCTGTGGATGACCAAGCGCGTGGTGTTGGGCGATGTCGCCAATGACAACGTGCGCAACCTGAAAGACCTGTGCGGCCGCGAATTCCTGATGCTGGGCATTCTGGCTATCGCAGTGCTGTTCATGGGTATCTATCCGAAGCCCTTTGTCGATCTCATCCACGTCTCGGTCGATGCGCTGCTGCAGCACGTTGCCATCTCGAAACTGTAAGGCTGGACCATCATGCAATCTTCGTTCAACTTTACCCTTGCGCTGCCGGAGATCATCCTGCTGATAGGCGGCATGGCGATCCTGTTGCTGGACGCCGTCCGCAATGATCCCCTGCGCCGCATGACGCACACCCTTAGTCTGGTGCTGCTGCTGGTGCTGACGGTGGTCACGCTGGTGCAGTGGTCTGATGGCCTGCGCGGTTCCACGTTCTCCGGCATGTTCGTGGTGGATCCGCTGGCGCATCTGCTCAAAGTCGCTTCCTATATCGCGGTGGCGGTCAGCCTGATCTACGGCCGTGCCTACGCGCAGGCCCGTGACATGATGAGCCGCGGCGGCGAAATCTACGTGCTGTCGCTGTTCGCCCTGCTGGGTCAGATGGTCATGATCTCGGCCGGTAACATGATGTCCATGTACCTGGGCCTGGAACTGATGTCGCTGGCGCTCTACGCGCTCATCGCCCTGCGTCGTGATCATGTCGTGGCGACCGAAGCCGCGATGAAGTACTTCGTGCTGGGTGCCCTGGCTTCCGGTTTCCTGCTGTACGGTATGTCCATGGTCTATGGCGCGACCGGCAAGCTGGATCTGGGCGAAATCGCAGCTGTGCTGCGTGGTGGCGACTTCCAGCACATGGCGCTGGTGTTCGGCGTGGTATTCGTGGTGGCCGGCCTGGCCTTCAAACTGGGTGTGGTGCCGTTCCACATGTGGGTGCCCGATGTTTACCAAGGTTCGCCGACGTCTTCGACGCTGCTGCTGGGTGCTGCGCCCAAGCTGGCCGCCTTTGCCGTGACGCTGCGCCTGCTGGTCGAAGGCCTGCATACGCTGGCTGCTGACTGGCAGAGCATGCTCATGATCATGGCCGTCTTGTCGCTGGCCATCGGTAACCTGACCGCGATCATGCAGACCAGCTTCAAGCGCATGCTGGCCTACTCGAGCATCTCGCACATGGGCTTTGTCATCCTGGGCCTGCTGTCGGGCGTCGTGGAAGGCAACCCTGGCGCAGCCGGGACGGCCTATGGTGCTTCGCTGTTCTACATGCTGGTGTATGTGCTGACGACGCTGGGCGGCTTCGGTGTGGTCATGCTGATGTCGCGTGAAGGTTTCGAGTGCGACAACATCAGTGATCTGAAGGGCCTGAACAAGCGCAGCCCGCTGTACGCGCTGGTTCTGCTGCTGCTGATGTTCTCGCTGGCCGGCATTCCGCCGCTGGTGGGCTTCTACGCCAAGCTGGCGGTGCTGCAAGCCGTGGTGCAGGCTGGCCATCTGTGGCTGGCAGTCGTCGCCGTGCTGTTCTCGTTGATCGGCGCGTTCTACTACATCCGTGTCGTCAAGGTGGTTTACTTCGACGAGCCGGAAGCCGATGCGCCGACGATCAAGGCCGGCTGTCTGCCGCGTGCAGTCATGGCAATCAACGCCGCGCTGCTCCTGCTGCTGGGTATCCAGGAAAACGGCATCATCCAGTTGTCGGTGGACGCGATCCGCGCTTCGCTGGCATTCTGATAAGGCCAGGCCTCGCCCAATGGGGTGAGGCCTGGTGCCGCAAGCCAGACTTGCGCACGAGCAATAGAAAACCCCAGGGTGGCAAAGCGATGCTCCCTGGGGTTTTTGCGTACTGCGCTACGGTTTACGGCCTGCCGAGGCTGGCCGGGCCGTCGTCACACAGTGATTCCGGCTTCAGCCGCTGCCAGGCGATAGAGTACCTGGCGCATCAGCAGCCCGGGCTTGTCTGGTGCGAAATTCAAGTCGAACTGGGGTTCGGCGTCGCGGCTGACGACATCCAGAATCCATTCCAGGGCATCGACGTCCTCCTGGTATGCCTTGCTCGATGCGTTCAAGAGATGCGTATCGGTTGCCGCATCCTCAAGCTTGAAGTTACGGCTGCAGAACCACCAGTAATGGATGGCATTCTGGCTTTCAGGCGTAAAAATGTGGGAAATATTGAAACGGTAGGTGCGAGGTTCGCCGCTGGCATCGTGCCGGTCAATAATTCTGGCATAGGCGGTATGCAGTGCAGGCGAGACGAAGCGGGCGTCGGAAAGACGATCTACCGGTTGGCCAGTCAGACCGGTCGGGACGGCATAGACACCAGGAGGCGGCGAGTCGCGCAGTTCCCGGTCAATAATGACCATGTTGTCCTCCACGCGTACCTTGAGGCGGGAGCGTGCGTATTCCGGGGTGCCGATGGCGCCGGGGTGAAGAAAAGGAAAGTGGGTCTGATCCAGCAAGTTTTCGTGCATGGAGACATAGTCCGACTTGATGTGAAATGCGCCGCCGACGGATTTCCAGGCGGCACTGTCCAGCCAGCTGGTATCGGGAATGAGGTGTTCGCTGGCGTGATCGGGATCCCCCATCCAAATCCAGATTAAGGGGCCGCGTTCGGCAACCGGGAAGGTACGGACATTGGCGTTGGTCGGGACGATAGGCATGGCAGGCATGTTGACGCAGCGGCCGGACGGGTCAAATTGCATGCCATGGTAGCCACAGACGAGGATATCGCCTTCAAGTTTTCCTTTCGCCAGGGGAAAGGAGCGGTGGGGGCAGCGATTGCGTACGGCGACGGCTACGCCCGCAAGGGTGCGGTACAAGGCAACATCTATGCCCAGCAGGCGGCGGTTGATAATCTCGCGTGAAACTTCATGGGCAAGCGCTGCGACGTACCAACAGTTCCGTATCAGTGGGGTCGTGTGGTCGGCAAAGCCACCGGGTTCGAAGTCGGGAACGGCATGGTCGAAGTCCGAAATCGTGCTGACGGTCGGGGTCATGATAAGGCTCCAGAGAAAGTAGTCAGGCATCCAAAACAAGCTGTGTGCCGCGTATGCGTGACACGCAAATGCACAAGCTGTCGCCAGCGGAGCGTTCCTCGGGCGACAAGTAGTGATCGTGATGTTCCAGGGGGCCATCTGCGGCCAGGACGGTTAATGGACAGAGCCCGCATTCTCCGCGGCGGCAATCCCACAAAACGGGTATGCCCTGGGCCTGCAAGGTGTCGAGAATCGTGGCGTCTGCCCCTATGCGTACCGTTCGGCCACTGCGTTGCAATACGACATCAAAGGCGCGGGCAGTCTGGGAACGTGTCACACCGAAGCGTTCGCTGCGGACATGGTTCTGCCCCAGGCCTGCCTGCAAGGCGGCTTGATGAGTGGCTTCGATCATGGCTGGCGGCCCGCATACATAGACGCGTTTGACGTTGGCGTGCTCCTTGAGCAAGGCCGTCAGATCCAGTTGTCCCTGGCGTTCGCTGTAGTGATAGCTGACCTGCCTGCCGCACAATTGCGAAACGTCATCGTGATAGGCCATGGCATGCGGGGCGCGGCCAAGATAGATCAGCTGGAATGGAACCTGACGGCGTATCAGACTGCGCGCCATCGAAAATATCGGTGTGATGCCGATGCCACCGGCCAGTAACAGCACCGGGCTGTCATGCCTGTCCAAAGGGAAGTCGTTGACGGGTGGTCCGACACGAACCAGCTGGCCAGGCTTGAGCGTCGAGTGCAGATAGGAAGAACATCGGCCCAGATGTTCGCGTTGAATGGCAATACGGTAGGTATGGCGAGGGTCGTCATGTGTTGCCGAGCCTCCCAGCAGCGAGTAATGCCTGACCATCAAGCCATGTTCGGGTGACACGACATGCAGCGCAATGTGGGCACCCGGCGCATAGCTGGGCAAGGGTTGGCGATCCAGCGAGCGTAGCTGGTACTCACAGATTTTTTCCGTCAAAGGGCGGACGGCAATGATCTCGGTGTTGAAATTGTTGCGGGCCATAGGACACTCCGGTTTGAAAAAAACGAGACGAACAGTGAGACATCCGATTGTTGTCAGTCGTCAAGACGGGAGGCGGCTGGCTTGGGGCAGAGATTGGGGCGTGGTGCGTGCGGGCCGGATGGCGCTGGCGATGATGGCAACGCCGGCCAAAGCCGTTGGAATGGCCAGCAGGGAGACGATGCCAGAGAAAGTCCAGCCCAGGCTAAGCAACAGGCCACCTGCCGCGGTACCGAAAATGCTGCCAAAGCGACCCATGCCCAGCATCCAACTGACGCCAGTGGCGCGTACGGCGGTCGGGTAGCAACTGGGCGCGTGTGCGTTGAGGCCGGTTTGTGCACCGTTGATGAAGAAACCGGCGGCCAGCATCCAGAAGGGAAGCGAGCCGGCGAGCGGGCCGGATTGCCCAACGCCCAGGACACAAAGCGCGCCAAGAAAATAGGCCGTGGCGATGACACGGGTCGGGTAGCCGCGATCCATGGCCCAGCCAGTCAAAATCGCGCCGACAATGCCGCCGGTCTGAAACATGGCGGTGACATGGGCCGCTTCGGTAATTGGCAGGCCGGCATCCTTGATCAGGGTCGGCAGCCAGCCCGTAAGCAGGTAGATAACCAGCAGGCCCATGAAGTAGGTACACCAAAGCGCGAGGGTCGTACGTCCCAGGTTGTGCTGAAACAGCAGACGGAACGGGGCTTTGGCCGGTGTGCTGGGTTCGTCGGAGAAAAAAGTCGTTCCGGCGGGGAGCGAGGTGCGACAGACGCGTTCCAGCATACGTGCAATCTGCGTCATGGCCTGGCCACGCACGAGCATGAAGCGTGCCGATTCCGGTAGCAACCAGACCAGCAGAGGCACTAGCATCAAAGGCAGAATGCCGCCCAGCATCAGGACGGAGCGCCAGCCCCAGTGGGGAATCATCCAGCCTGCCGCAAAACCGACAGCAGCGGAGCCGACCCCGAAGCCAATGGACATGGTCGTGATCATCAGCCCACGGCGGCGCTCGGGGACATATTCGGATAGCAAGGTAGTGGTGATGGGCATGGCGGCGCCCAGCCCGATCCCGGTCAGCAAACGCATGACGGCCATTTGTAGTGTGCTGCTGGTAAAGGCCGTGAGCAGACAGCACAGCCCGAAGAGGAAGACCGAGGTGACCAGAATTTTCTTGCGTCCCAGGCGGTCGGAGATCGGGCCGGCGCACAGCGCACCGATAACCAGTCCTACGGGTGCCAGGCTCATGACGATACCGAATTGGGTACGGCTGATACCCCATTCCTGCATGATGGATGGCGCCAGATAGGCCATGATGGCGACGTCTATGCCATCTGTCATGACGACCAGGAAACAGAGCGCCGCCAGCAGGTATTGCGGCCAGGCAATGGGACGCGAGTCTATGAATGATTTGATATTGATTCGGGAATCTACAGGCATGGTTTGTCTCCACCGGTTTTTATGGTTATCCCGCCGGCTTGTCTGTTTTTTTTGGAGCCGGGTAGCAGGGCGGCCGCTGGCCGCAGGGGCCATTGGAGAGACAAGTCTATTTTTAATCAGACGCAGTGATTGAACTAAGTTCTGGGTTTCATTTGATGCTTATTTGAATCAATCAGTGCGTACTGAATTGCTAAGCTGATGGGCAGGAGGAGGTAGCTATGGATGTCATGACGCATATCCGCACATTCGTCGAAGTTGTGCGCAGCGATAACTTCAGTGCGGCAGCACGGCAACTGGGCGTTGTGCCGTCCGTGGTCGCCAAGCGGATCCGGCAACTGGAAGAGGAACTCGGGAGTCGCTTGTTCGATCGCACGACAAGGAAAATCATCCTGACGGACGCCGGGCAGCGTCTTTACACCCGGGCCTCGCCGATGGTGCAGGACTTTGATGAGCTACTGCATGTGGTCAGCCGGGATGAAAAAAGTCTGCATGGCCATTTGCGCGTCATGGCTCCCCTGACCCTGACTTGCCTGCATCTGGGGCAGGTGTTCAACCGTTTTTTGCTGGCGCATCCTCATATCACCTTGGATCTGCGCCTGGTGGATCGCTCGGCCAATCCGGCAGAGTTGGGTTGCGACCTGGCCATCAGCGGCCGCTCAGCCAGTTATGAAGGCGTTGCGGAATTGGCGCTGGGGCCGGTACAGCCGCGTTTGTGTGCTGCACCGGCGTATCTGGCTCAATATGGCAGTCCGCTGGTGCCGCATGATTTGCTGGAGCACTCCTGTCTGGTGTTTTCTGCCGCAGGTAACAGTTGGAACTTCGATACGGCGCAAGGCGTGAACTGTATTGAAGTCCGGCCACGGCTGCAGGCCGATGACAATCTGACTTTAAGGGAGGCGGCCCGGTCAGGCATGGGCATTGCGTTGCTGCCCGACTATGTCGCTAGTGATGCATTGCGTGCCGGGCACTTGATACAGGTGTTGCCCGATTACACCGTGCAGGAAAATTGGTTCAAGGCATATGTGCCACGCCGTCATGCCGGCGTGGCACGTGTGCGCGTCTTGCTTGAGTACTTGCAGCGGCATTGGCCCATATGAGGCGCCAGCCACCTGACTCGTGCGAAGTGAGGGGGCGTTTTTCTGTGCTGGCATCACGGATCAATGTGGATGCAGCACCATGTCGATGATCAGCCCGGTCGCAATGGCGACCAGCAGATAGTCTGCCCCGACTCTCACCCAGCGTTGACCATGCGATGGCGGTGGCAGGCCATGGTAACGGGGATAGACAACATAGTAGCCGGGGTCGGCGTACGGGGCAGGCAACAGGCCGCCCAGGCGAAAATGAGGGGAAGGGCCTGGCGAGTGGCCGGCGTAAGCCGGTGGCCCTCCTCGCCAGGCGGGGCCATGCGGCTGGCCGTGGGCTTGAAACCGCTGTGCGCCGGGGGCGTGGCGTCTATCCTCTTGATGGCGTTCGCCTTGGCGGGGCAGACCATCGTGCCGACCGGGTCCTTGTGGATGTTCCTGCCTGGCATGCTGGCCTGGCTCCTGGTGGCGTCCCGTCCATGCCTGTCTATCGCGAGCTGGACGAGCAGTATTGTGCCGGTCTGCATGACGCTGCTCGTCATATCGTTCACGGGAAGGCCTGTCGTCGCCGTAGGGCTGGGCCTGCAGGCTGCTACTGAAACTGGCGGCAGCCCATCCGGACAGGATAAGCATGGCCGCAGATCGAAAGTAGGGGCGTGCCATGGCGGTGTCCTCAGTGGTTCAGGACGAGGTCGATGATCAGGCCGGTGGCGATGGTGATCAGTACATAGTCCGCACCCACTTTGACCCAGCGTTGGCCGTGGCCCGGCGCTGGCAGGTTGTAACGTTCAGGCTGGCTGACGTAGTACCTGCGGCCCTGATAGGGTTGAGGCAGGGTGTCGCCCTTGTGATAACGGTCATCCGGGCCGGCGCCACGCCTGACCTGGCTGGGAGGGTGTGGTGCGGCAGGCGCGGCCTGATTGCCCGCCGGCGTGGCTTTCTGGCCAGCCTGATGCTTAGGCTGGGGCGTGGCCTGCTGGTTCCGGCTGGGAGTGGAGGCCGGGCGCTGGCCGGGTGTCTGCGGCTGGTTTTGGGCGGCAGGACGGTTTGTGGAGTAGGGCGGATTGCCGCGTCGTTCTTGCTGGGCGTTTTCCCGGAGATCCTCCGGCGAAGGCTGGGCGCTGGCCGCCAGGTTGAAGGCCATTGCAGAAACGCCAAGCAGGGTTGAAATAATGACTGAGGTGGTCTTGGTGGGGCTCGCCATGATGCAGCTCCTTCAGCTGGGCAGCGGGGGAATCCGTTGATGCCAGTGTGTCCTCGTGCCTTGCAAGCGCCGTGGAGATTTCATGGAGAAGTTCGGAGGACGTGTAATAAGTTGCGTCTCCCAGGTTGTGGTATTGATAAATGTTCGCAAGTTGATTTAGCGCAATTGCCGGCACTTACGGCCATTTACAGTGCGATAGGGGGCAGCTGACAATGCCTGAGCGCAGCGGTGTGTGCCGTTGCCGCTTGCTGAACAGGAGAAAGCAATGAAACGTCTGGAAGGTAAGGTTGCCATTGTCACCGGCGCTGCAGTCGGTATCGGTCGTGCTATCGCAATACGTCTGGCGCAGGAGGGCGCCAAGGTCGCTGTGACGGATTTGCAGGATGGCGCCGAGGTGGTGGAAACCATCAGCAAGCAGGGCGGCCTGGCCAAGTTCTGGCGCGTGGATACGACGGACGAGGCTTCGGTGGCCGAGTCTTTCATCGAAGTGGCCGAGTACTTTGGCCGTATCGACATCCTGGTCAACAACGCCGGGATATCCGGGGTGAACAAGCCGACGCATGAAATCACCGAGGCAGAGTGGGATCGCGTCATGGACGTCAACGTCAAGGGCGTGTTTTTCTGCACCAAGCATGCCGTGCCGACCATGCAGGAGCAAGGCGGCGGCAGCATCATCAATCTTTCTTCCATCTATGGCCTGGTAGGGGCTGCCGACCTGCCGCCGTATCATGCTTCCAAGGGCGCGGTACGCCTGATGAGCAAGAACGACGCCCTGCTGTATGCCCGCGACCATATCCGCGTGAATTCGGTGCATCCCGGTTTCATCTGGACGCCGCTGGTCGAGGACCTGGCGAATCAGTCGCCGGCTGGCCCGGCTGCCTTCCGTGCCGAACTGGATGCGCGTCATCCGCTGGGCTATGTCGGCGATCCGGACGATATCGCCTGGGGCGTGGTGTACCTGGCTTCCGACGAAGCCAAGTTCGTGACGGGCAGTGAACTGGTGATCGACGGCGGCTATACCGCCCGGTAACTGCGCTGGCCACACCGCCTGAAAATGGCCAGAAAAACGGCCAGAAAAACGGCCAGAAAAATGGCCCGCTTTCTTTGGAATGCGGGCCATTGCTGTTTGGGCGGCAGCGTTGGGGTGGCGCAAGACCGTGCAGGCTGCCGCCGCACCGGCGCTGCCGCCATGTCTATCGGCTGCGCCGCACCATCGTGATATGGGCGATGCCCGCTTCCTGGAACGGTTCGCCTTCTGCCTGGAAACCGTGCCGTTCGTAAAAAGAACGGGCATGGCATTGCGCATGCAGGATCAGCGCGGTATGGCCTTGACGCAGACCCGCTTCGACCAATGCCTGCAGCAACTGGCCACCCAGGCCGGTGCCGCGCGCAGGCTGGCGCACAGCCATACGGCCGATGTGGCCGTCAGGCAGCAAGCGGCCCGTGCCCAACGCCACGCCTTGCGCGTCGTAGGCGACGGCATGCAGGCAAATCGGGTCCATGTCGTCCAGTTCGATTTCTGGCGGGACACCTTGTTCGTCAACGAACACTTCGAAGCGAATGGGCGTGGCGTCGCCTTGCAGTTCTTCCCAACTGCCCAGGCGCAGCTGAATACCGTCAGTGGCGGCGGGCAAAGAGGGGGCGGGGGGCTGGGTCATGGCGCCGGCGGAGTGGTGGAGAAAGCAGTGATTCGGGGAGCCCGCCAGGAAAGGCAGGGCTCGTCAGGGCAACCGTACTTAGCTGGCAAACCAGTTCAGCACACCATCAAGTCCGGTGTAGTTCAGGGCATGGCTGGCCTGTTGCTGCACGACAGGCTTGGCGCGGTAGGCCACCGAAATGCCAGCCAGTTTCATCATTTGCAGGTCATTGGCGCCGTCGCCGATCACGATCGCCTGACTGGTTTGCGCGCCATGGCTGGCGGCAAATTGCTGTACCAGCTGGGCCTTGGCCTGGGCATCGACAATATCGCCCAGCACACGTCCGGTCAGCACGCCGCTGTCATCGACTTCCAGGGTGTTGGCGTGGGCCGCATCCAGTTGCAGGCGCTGGCGCAGGCGTTCCGTGAAAAAGGTGAAGCCGCCGGAAACCAGCAGGATCTTCAGGCCGGCGGCCCGGGCAGATTCCACCAGGCGTTCGGCCCCCGGGTTGAGCTTGAGGCGGTCGGCATAGACTTCTTCCAGTGCCGTGGCCGCGACGCCTTGCAGCAGGGCGACACGGCGGCGCAGGCTTTCGGAGAAATCCTTGATTTCGCCGCGCATGGCGGCTTCGGTGATGGCGGCGACTTCAGGTTTGCGGCCCACGGCATCGGCGATTTCGTCGATACATTCGATATTGATCAGCGTGGAGTCCATGTCCATGGCCAGCACACGGTAATCAGACAATTTGGCCTGACCGGGGACATAGGCATAGTCCATATGGCGGCTGGCGCACCAGGCGGCCAGTTCCTGGCGACTGGCGTCATCAGCCGCCACGCCGGTCAGGCGCGCTGCCGTCGTGCTGATGCGGCGCACGCCGTTGGCGCAGGCCAGTGCGGCCGCCTGTTCGATGCGATCGGCGGACAGGTCGGGAGATTGCAGGATGAGGTGAAGGCTGGAATCGGTCATGGCGTTCGGGCCGGCGCGGCTGGGCGCAGGGCTGGATGGTGAAAAGTCGCCACGCTGACAGGATGGCGCGTGGCGGTCTTGAATCTGGTCAGCAGGCATCATAGCCGCTGACGGAGCAAACGGGATATGCCGCTGCAGCGACAGCCTGGCGGCGCATGAGGGTTCATGCCCGGCCAGGCTGTTTTCTGGCGGTCAGCCCAGGGCGCGCAGCAGGCCGCGGACGGCGTCTATACGTGCGGCGATGTCGGGTTTGGCAATTTCCATGCGTAGCTTGTCCGGTCCGCTCAGGCGGATATGGCGTTGCTTTTGCACCAGTTCGATCAGGCGTACCGGATCGACCTTGGTATCGGTACGGAAATGCAGCAATGCCTGGGTTTCGCTGGCGTCTATCTTCTGTATGCCCAGCGTTTCGGCGCGCAGGCGCAGGCGGTGGCTGGCCAGCAGTGTCTTGGCCGCCTCCGGCAGCGGGCCGAAACGGTCGATCAGCTCTTCTTGCAGGCCCAGCAGGGTGTCGTCGTCCGCTGCGTGCGATAGGCGTTTGTAGAGCGCCAGGCGGGCATGGACATCCGGGCAGTAATCGGAGGGCAACAGGGCTGGCGCATGCAGGTTGATTTCACAACCCGCGTGCAGATCGGCGTCCAGATCCGGTTCCTTGCCTGCTTTCAGGGCACGCACGGCAGCATTGAGCATGTCCGAGTACAGTGAAAAGCCGATTTCCTGGATGTTTCCGGATTGGGATTCGCCCAGCACTTCGCCTGCACCCCGGATTTCCAGGTCGTGCATGGCAAGGTAGAAGCCCGAACCCAGTTCTTCCATGGCCTGAATGGCTTCCAGGCGTTTCTTGGCGTTGCTGGTGATGGCGTCTTCACCCGGCGTCAGCAGGTAGGCGTAGGCCTGGTGGTGCGAGCGGCCGACGCGGCCGCGCAGCTGGTGCAGCTGCGCCAGCCCGAAACGGTCGGCGCGATGGATGATGATGGTGTTGGCGCTGGGAACGTCGATGCCGGTTTCAATGATGGTGGTGCAAAGCAGTACGTTATAGCGCTGCTGGTAGAAGCCCTTCATCACCTGTTCCAGCTCGCGTTCTGGCATCTGGCCATGCGCCACGGCAATGCGTGCTTCGGGCACCAGCTCTTCCAGCCTGGCGCGGCGATTGTGGATGGTTTCGACTTCGTTGTGCAGGAAGTAGGCCTGTCCGCCGCGCTTGAGTTCGCGCAGCAGGGCTTCCCGTATGGTGCTGCCATCTTCACGGCGGACGAAAGTCTTGATGGCCAGGCGTTTCTGCGGAGCCGTGGCAATCACGGAGAAGTCGCGTATGCCTTCCAGCGACATGCCCAGCGTGCGCGGGATGGGCGTGGCCGTCAGCGTCAGGACATCGACTTCGGCGCGCAGCGCCTTGAGCGCTTCTTTCTGGCGTACGCCGAAACGGTGTTCTTCGTCGATGATGACCAGGCCCAGGCGTTTGAAGCGAACGTCCTTGGACAGAATCTTGTGGGTACCGATGACGATATCTATGGTGCCATCGTTGATGCCGCCGATGGCGGTGCTGATTTCCTTGGCAGAACGGAAGCGCGACAGTTCCACCACTTTCACCGGCCATTCGGCGAAGCGGTCGGAGAAGGTCTGGGCATGCTGTTCCGCCAGCAGCGTGGTCGGGCACAACAGGGCAACCTGCTTGCCATTGGCCACGGCAATGAAGGCGGCGCGCAGCGCAACTTCCGTCTTGCCGAAGCCGACATCACCGCAGACCAGGCGATCCATCGGGCGGCCCGAGGTCATATCGTCGATGACGGCCTCGATGGCGGCAGCCTGGTCGGGGGTTTCATCAAAGCCGAAACCCTGTGCGAAGTTGCCGTAATCGGCAGGTGTCAGCTCGAAAGCATAGCCCTGGCGGGCAGCCCGGCGGGCGTACAGATCCAGCAGTTCGGCGGCGCTGTCGCGTACCTGCTTGGCGGCTTTGCGGCGCGCCTTTTCCCATTGGCCGGAACCCAACTGGTGCAGCGGGGCGGATTCCGGGTCGGCGCCGCTGTAGCGGGCAATGAGGTGCAGCTGCGATACCGGTACATAAAGCGTGCTGCCCTGCGCGTATTCCAGGTGCAGGAATTCCATCTGGCCTTCGCCGAGATCCATGCTGGCCAGGCCCCGATAGCGGGCAATGCCGTGCTGCAGATGCACGACCGGATCCCCTTCGCGCAGTTCGGCCAGGTCGCGCACCATGGCCTCGACGTTGCTGGCCTGTTCCTGGGCGCGGCGCGGGCGGCGCTGGGTGCCGCCGCTATCGGGGTAGAGGTCGTTTTCGGTCAGGAAAACGGTGCCGTCCGCATGCCGGACGAAACCGGTGGTAAGCGGTGCGGTCGCCAGCGTGAATGGCCCAGGTTCCAGCCAGGCGGCCGGCAGGCTGTCCGCCTGGGCATGTGGTGTCAGGCCGTGTTCCTGCAGCATCAGCAAGAGGGTTTCGCGGCGTCCGGCGGAATCTGCACAGAGCACGATACGGCGTGCCGGCGGGTTGCCGGTCGTTCTGCCAAGCTCATGCACGCACTGGCGCAGGCGTGCCAGCGGATCCTCGGCGCGACGTGCCACGGCGACATCGGGTGGCGCGGTGAAATCCGGGCTCGGGGCATCGGTCAGCGCCAGGCGTGGCAACTGGCGCAGGTGCCCGTACAGGGTTTCCTGATTCATGAACAGGCGGTCCGGCGGCAGCAGCGGACGCTCACGATCGCTTTTCAGGAATTGGTAGCGGCTTTGGGTATCGCGGGCAAAACCCTGGATGGTGTTGTCGATATCCCCATGCGTGACAGCCAGTGTGCCGGCTGGCAGGTAATCGAAGAGTGTGGCGGTTTCGTCGAAGAACAGCGGCAGATAGTATTCGACGCCAGCAAAGGCGATGCCGTTGCCGATGTCGCGATAAGGCAGGGCACGGCTGGGATCGCCTTCAAATTCTTCGCGAAAACGCGCGCGGAAGCGGGTGCGTGCCTCTTCATCCAGGGGAAACTCGCGGCCTGGCAGCAGCTCGATTTCGCGTACCGGGTAGAGGGTGCGCTGGGTATCGACATCAAAGCTGCGCAGCGATTCGATTTCGTCATCGAACAGGTCGATGCGGTAGGGGACGACAGACCCCATGGGGAAGAGATCAATGATGCCGCCGCGCAGGCTGAATTCGCCGGGCGCGCTGACTTGCGTGACATGGCTGTAGTTGGCCAGGACCAGTTGGGCGCGCAGGGCGGCTTCGTCGAGTTTGTCACCCTTGCGGAAGGAGAACGTGTAGGCCGCGAGGAAAGATGGTGGGGCCAGGCGGTAGAGCGCCGTCGTGACCGGGACGGTAAGAATATCGACCTGGCCCTGCATCAGTGCGTGCAGGGTTTTCAGCCGTTCGGAAATCAGGTCCTGGTGTGGCGAAAACCCGTCATAGGGCAGGGTCTCCCAATCTGGCAATTGGCGCACTTTGCATTCTGGCGCGAACAGGCGGATTTCTTCGGCCAGGCGCTGCGCCTGCAGCGGCTCGGCGCAAAGAATCAGCAGCGGGCTACCGGCGCGTTCCGAGAGTTCGGCTAGCCAGCAGGCGTCACCGGAACCGTAAGGGCGAGGCTGGGCATAGCGCTGGCCCGGTTTCAGGGCGGCGAGAACGGCGGCGGTGGCTGGCGATTCTGGCAGTAGCGAGATGCCGGCAGAGGTATTGGATTCAGGCATGAGGACTCTGATTATAAAATCCCTGCCATGACAGAGAAACTGATTGCGATTGTGCCCGCTGCCGGGATAGGAAAACGTGCCAGCCGGCATGACGGCGATGTGCCCAAACAGTATCGCCCACTGCGTGGCGAACCGGTGTTGCGTTTGGCGGTGCAGGCCCTGCTGGCCGACCCCCGGGTGGCCGAGGTGCGTGTCGCGGTAGCGCCGGCGGACTGCTGGGCGGCGGATGCCTTGGCCGGGCTGCCACGTGTGGTGTGCCGCCCGTGCGGGGGCGCGGAACGAGCGGATACCGTTGCCAATGCCTTGGACGACGCCTGTGAGCAGGCCGGGCTGGCGGAACGCGATTGGGTGCTGGTGCATGATGCCGCCAGGCCGGGCCTGCCCGCTTTGGCGTTGAGCCGCCTGATAGACGCTTGCCTGACCGATGCGGTCGGTGGTTTGCTGGCCTTGCCAGCGGCCGATACGGTCAAGCAGGGCCGCGACCGGGTAGCGTGTACGCTGCCGCGTGAGGAAATCTGGTTGGCGCAGACACCACAGATGTTCCGTGCCGGGCTATTGCGCGCAGCGCTGGCGCAGGCGCGGGCACAGGGGCGGGTCGTGACGGATGAGGCCAGCGCCATGGAAATGATGGGCCATGCGCCTATGCTGGTTCGTGGGTCGCCGCGCAATGCCAAGCTGACCTGGAGCGAAGATTTTGATTGGATGGAGAATTGGGGATGAGTATTCCGTTTCGCGTCGGGCAGGGCTTTGACGTTCACGCACTGGTAGAAGGGCGCCCGTTGATCATCGGTGGCGTAACGATTCCGCATGCCCATGGGCTGGCCGGGCACTCTGACGCAGATGTGCTGCTGCATGCCATTACCGATGCCGTACTGGGCGGTGCCGGGCTGGGGGATATCGGCCGGCATTTCCCGGATACCGATCCGGCCTTCAAGGGCGCCGATAGCCGCGTTCTGTTGCGCGAAGCCTATGCGCGTGTGCGGGCAGCCGGTTGGGAAGTGGTCAACGTGGATGCGACGGTACATGCGCAGGCGCCGAAAATCGGGCCACATGCAGCCGCAATGGTCGAGAACATTGCGGCGGATTTGGGGCTGGCGCCCAGTGAGGTCAATGTGAAAGCCAAGACCAACGAGCATCTGGGCTATCTGGGCCGCAAGGAAGGCATTGCGGCCACGACGGTAGCCTTGCTGGCGCGCCGGCCGGCCTGAGCGCTCGCACGGGCTGGCCCTTGCCACGCCTTTGCTGGGGTCAGCCGCCGATGGGGCGGTTGCACACGCTGGGTTCGTCGGTCAGCAGTGCGTCCAGGACACGCAGCACTTCCTCGGGGTTGCGGCCCACCTTCAGGCTGTTGACCGAAATGTGCTGGATGATGTTGTCCGGATCGACGATCAGGGTGGCGCGCAGCGCCACGCCCTGGCTGCGTTCGCGTATGCCGAGCTGGTCGATCAGGGAGCCGGAGGTGTCTGCGAACTGGTGGTGCTGAATCCGTGCCAGTTCGTTCTGTTCGCGGCGCCAGGCCAGTTTGACATGTTCGTTGTCGCTGGAGCCCCCGAGCAGGATGGCATCGCGTTCTTCAAAGGCATCCGTCAGGGCGTCGAAGCCGATGATTTCCGTGGGGCAGACCGAGGAGAAATCTTTCGGGTAGAAGTAGATGACTTTCCACTTGCCAGGGAAAGTGCTTTCGGTGATGTCTTCGAAGGCGGAGACGCCGTTTTCTTCTGCCAGGGTAAAGCCAGGCTTGACGCCGGTAATGCGGAACGAGTCGAGTTTGTCGCCGATGGTTTTCATCAAAATCTCCCAGGAGTCCCTGAGCGCCAGAATGGCGCTCTCTGGAAGCATTCTACGCGAAGCCGGGCAGGTCTCAGGCTTGTGGGGGACGCGGCAATTCAATACGAACCAGCAGGCCCGAAGGGGTGTTCTGCAGCAGGTTCAGGCGGCCGCCGATCTGGCTCAGCAGGCGCTCGACAATGGAAAGACCCAGGCCGGCGCCGCTGACACCGGTGCGGGCGCTTTCGCCACGGGAAAAGGGCCGCAGCATTTTGGCGCTGTCCGACACCGGAATGCCGGGGCCGTGGTCGGAGACGTCGATACGCAGCCATTTGCCATGGATGCCCGCGGACAGATGGATATGCGCGCGCTTATCCTCGGACAAGCCATAGCGTCTGGCATTTTCGATCAGATTGGTAATGATGCGCTTGAGATCGAAGTCTGAAATACGGGCGTAGAGGTCTGGGGCGATGTCGGCCTGCAGCGTGCCGCCCAGGGCTTCGGTGTGGCTGCGCTCACGCTGGTAGAGTTCCTGCAGGACATCGGAGACTGAGGTGACTTCCTGGCCGGATGTGCCCGCAGGCCGGGCGTAATCCATGAGCTGGCCGATGCAGCGCTCTATCTGGCCGAGATCCTGGTCGATGTTCTGCAGTGTGTCCTCGGACACGCCGCTCATCTCTATTTCCAGCCGCAGCCGCGCCAGCGGCGTGCGTAGATCATGCGACAGGCCCGCCAGCATCAATTCCCGGTCTTCTTCGCTTTGGCGCAGTTCGTAGGCCATGCGGTTGAAGCTGGCATTGATGCGCCGCAGTTCTTCCGGGCCGCCTTCCGGCAAGGGCAGGGGCGTCGAGCCCCGTGTCAGTTCCTGTACTGCCTTGGCGAGCCGGGAAAGTGGCCGGTTGACGAAGCCCACGCTGATGGCGGCGCCAATCAGTGACAGGATCAAGGCGGTAACGCCCCAGCCTATCCATTCCATGCCGCCGGTCAGGCCGAACTGGTCGCGTTCGAAGACCAGCCAGTAGTCCTCGCCGTCGATACGAAAACTGACCCAGATGCCGGGGATGTTGTTGACCGAGCTGGCCAGGCGGATGTCTTCGCCCTGGCGATTGCGGATCAGCGTGGCGACGCGGGTCCAGTAGTCATCATGGGGCAACGCCTGGATGTCATCCTGCTCGGTGCGTGGATAGACCTGCAGGCCTTCGTTGGTCGCCAGGTCAAGCAACAGGCGACTGCGCGAATCCGGGGCGGAGTAAATCAGCGCGGCGCGTGTGATATTGACGGAAGTCATGACCCGCTGCGCCATTTGATAGGCGCGGGGGCCGATTTCCATGCTGAAGAAGACTTGCAGCCAGGCCAGCAAGCTGGCGATCATCAGCGTACTGAGCAGCAGGAACGTGCGGCCGAACAGCCCGAGCCGGAACAGTCGCGTCCAGCGGGACTGTTCAGCGTCGCGGGCAGGTTGTCGGTTCGATGTGTGCGTGTCAGTTGCCGCCATCGGGGACGAAGACGTAGCCCAGGCCCCAAACTGTCTGGATGAAGACGGGTTTGGACGGGTTCGGTTCGATCAGCTTGCGCAGGCGTGAAATCTGCACATCCAGGCTGCGATCGAAGGCTTCGTATTCGCGGCCGCGGGCCAGTTCCATCAGCTTGTCGCGTGACAGCGGTACTTTCGGGTGGCGCGCGAACACTTTCAGAACCGAAAATTCGCCCGTGGTGATAGGCACGGTTTCACCGCTGCGCATCAGGGTACGGGTGGAAAGGTTCAGGGTGTAAGGGCCGAACGCGACGGATTCGTTCTCCTGGCTGGGAGCGCCGGGGTGTTCTTCCGCACCGCGGCGGCGCAGGATCGCATTGATGCGGGCCAGCAATTCGCGCGGGTTGAAAGGTTTGGACAGATAATCATCCGCTCCCATTTCCAGGCCCAGGATACGGTCGATTTCTTCCGCCTTGGCCGTCAGGATGATGATGGGCGTGTTGTCATGTGCACCACGCAGCCGGCGACAGATGGACAGGCCGTCTTCGCCGGGCAACATCAGGTCGAGTACCAGCAGATCGAAGTGTTCGCGTTGCCACAGACGCGCCATTTCCTTGGAATCTTCAGCCACGAATACATTGAAGCCTTGTTCCGAAAGGTAACGGCGCAACAGATCACGCAGGCGTGGGTCATCATCGACAACCAGCAGTTTGCGAGGAGTAGGAGGCGTTTGTGGTGTAGGCATGTCGTAAATGTAACAGCGGGCTAATAGGGGGCCAAAGGGGCTTACTTCAGGTTACATAAGTGTAAGTTTCGCCACAAATGGCTGCTGAGCATATCCCTATATAGAACGCCTGGCGCGCCAGTGGTTCCATATCTGCGCTTGTGTCGGGTGAACATCAAGGGCGTGGGCATGCCCGGCGGGGGCAATTCCATCTGCCCGTTTCCGGGCTGCATTCCTTACAATCCTGGCATGGACATCAATCTGATCAGTTTTGAAACCTCCGGGCCGCGCTGCAGCGTGGCATTGCTGCGCGCTTCTGCGGGGGCTATCCGTAGTATAGCGACGCGCAGCCATGATGGGGGCCAGGATCACGGCCAGCAGATCCTGCCGCTGGCCAGCAGCCTGCTGCGCGAAGAGGGGCTGACGGCGGCAAATCTGCATGGCGTGGCATTCGGCCAGGGGCCTGGCGGCTTCACGGGTTTGCGCGTGGCCTGCGGCGTGGCGCAGGGGGTGGCCTATACCTTGAATGTGCCGGTCTTGCCGGTGGTGTCCAATCTGGCCGTGGCCGCTGCCAGTGGCGCCATGCCCGGCCAGCTGGTCATGACGGCCCTGGATGCACGGATGGAAGAGGTCTATTTGGCAGTCTATCGGGCACCGCGCCAGGCTGGCGCGGCCTGGCAGGAATTGCTGGCGCCGCAGCTGGTGGCGGGCCGGGACGCCTTGCCTTGGGTGGAAAGCCTGCTGCCCGGCTGGCTGGCGGGCCAACCGGCAGATGCAAATGAATGCCTGCCGGTGTGGGCGGGCGATGGCTGGCTGCTGGCAGGGGAAGATGCGCGTTTTCAACCTGGGCAACTGGCGCTGCGCCCGGATGCGGATGTCGTGGCGCGCCTGGGGCTGGAGGCCTTGTTGCGAGGTGAGGGTCAGCCGGCACAGGAAGCGATGCCGTTGTATGTCCGGGATAAAGTGGCGTTCACCACCGCCGAGCGCGCCAAGGGCGATGGGGGCAACCCCAGGGCAGCGGCGCCCATTTATGTGCAGCTCATGAGTGCGGCGCATCTGGATAGCGTCGTGGATCTGGAAGCGCAGGTGCAGCAGCATCCCTGGACGCGCCGCAATTTCGAAGACGCTTTGGCGGCGGGTTATGACGCCTGGGTGCTGTGCGAAGGCGAGGCCGTGGTGGGGTTCTATATCGCCATGCTGGCGCCGGATGTGTCACATCTGCTGGCCGTTGCCGTCGCGCCCGAGCGTCAGAGGCAGGGGTGGGGCTGGCGTCTGCTGGAGCATTTTGCGCAGCGCGCCGCCGAAGCCGGGCTGGAGGGCCTGTTGCTGGAGGTCCGGCCTTCCAACACGGGGGCGCTGTCCTTGTACCGCCGTTTTGGTTTCGAGCAGATCGGCGTGCGCAAGGCCTATTACGAGGCGGGTGATCGACGCGAGGATGCCTGGGTGTTCCAGAAACAGTTGCCGGCGCAGCAGGCAGGGGGCGCAGCGTGATGACAGAGCAGGCAGTGCCGGTATCGGCCATGCAGCGGCTCTGGCTCAAGGAAATGGGCGTAGGCCGCTGGCTGTTGCCCGAGCCGCCGCGCCCTGTGGCGCCGGCAGTGAATGCCGGCATACCGGTAGCGCCGGAGACAGGAGGGCGGCTGCGTCCCGAGGCGGATCCCGCCTCGCCGCGCGGTGCGGTCAGCGATGCGTTGGCGGCGCTGGCGGCTGGCCGCGACACGCAAACGGGCGGAGCCCGGCCACAGCCGGCTGCGGCACAACCGAAAGCGCCATTGCATGAGGTGTCGGGGCAGGGGGCGGCAGGCAAGCCCGCCGCTGCGCCGCCGGGACGGGCGATGGGCGCCGCGTTGCGCGAGTCGGCACCGACAGAGGCCGCCGCACCCGCTGCGGCAGTGCTACGCGGGCCTTTGGCGCCGGATATGGCTGGTCTGCGCGAACAGGTCCTGGCTTGTACGGCATGTGATCTGTGCCAGACGCGCCGTCAGGCCGTGTTTGGCGATGGCGCGTTCCCCGCGCGCTGGATGGTTATTGGCGAAGCGCCTAGCGAACAGGAAGACCGGCAGGGTTCGCCTTTTGTCGGGCGTGCCGGACAGTTGCTGGATGCCATGCTGGCCGCCGTCAACCTGCAGCGCGGGCGTGAAGTGTTCATCGCCAATGTGATCAAGTGCCGACCGCCGGCCAACCGTAATCCCCGGCCGGAAGAAATCGCGGCCTGCAGTCCGTACCTGATGAAGCAGATCGAACTGATTCAGCCAGAGGGAATATTGGTGCTGGGCCGTTTTGCCGCCCACACGCTGTTGCAGACCGAGGCCTCTATCGGCAACCTGCGTGGTCGCGTTCATACCTGGCGTGATGGCAAGGGCAGAGAGATTCCGCTGGTGGTCAGCTATCACCCGGCCTATTTGTTGCGCAGCCCGCATGCCAAGGCGGCCGCCTGGCAGGATCTGCGCTTGGCTGCCGCCCAGGCGCAACCGGCCTGAGCATTGCACAGGCCGGCCGCCTGCCGGGCAGGCGGCCCTGGGCTTACTTCAGCGCCTGGCCGTGTCCGGTCTGGCCGATCTGGGATTCCAGGGTCGGATCACGGCGCAGCATCAGCCTGCAGGCCACGATAATCAGCGTCATCAGGCCGAAGACGGCCAGGCCGAAGATGGTGATGATGGTATTGATATGCAGCTGGAGCTTCAGCAGCAGCGTGTAGAGCGCCACCATGAACAGGATATTGATCTGTTCATTGAAGTTCTGCACGGCGATGGAGTGGCCGGCCGACAGCAGCACGTGGCCGCGATGCTGCAGCAGGGCATTCATGGGCACGACGAAATAGCCCGCCGCAGCGCCGATCAGGAACAGCAGGGTATAGACCGTGTAGGGCGAGCTGACCATCGGCATGCAAAGTACCAGCAGCCCCATGATGGCGCCCAGCGGCAGGACAACCAGTGATTTCTGCAGCGACAGGCGGCCTGCCAGAATGGCGCCGACCACGGTGCCGAAGGCGGAAACGCCCATCAGAATGGATGCCTGATCCAGACGCATGCCCAGGTGGGCCGCGCCCCATTCGATCACGATCAGTTGCAGCGTGGCGCCGGCGCCCCAGAACAGCGTGGTGATGGCCAGCGAAATCCGGCCCAGTTTGTCGCGCCAGAGAATCCCGACATAGCCAAAGAAGGTACGCATCAGGACTGAGACCTGGCGCGGCTGTTTGGGGTAGTAATAGCCGGTGTGCGGGATCAGCAGATTGCAAATCGCAGCGCCGATGTAAATGAAGACGATACAGAAAATAGCGGCTTCAGCGGGCGTGGAGAGGAAGGCGCCCAGCGGCGTTTTGGTCAGCAGCAGATTGGAAACATGCGGGGAAATCAGGGCGCCGCCCAATACCGTGCCGATGATGATGGAGGTGACGGTCAGCCCTTCGATCCAGCTATTGCCTTTGACCAGCAGCGAGGGCGGCAGCATTTCGGTGACGATGCCGTATTTGGCGGGCGAGTAGGCCGCGGCCCCGATGCCGACCAGCGCATAAGCGCCGCAAATCAGCCAGGTCTGTTGTACGGAAGAGAGGCCAAAACAGGTATAGGCCAGCATGATGACGCAGCCCAGTGTTTTCAGCGCATTGGTCATCAGCATGACCCTGCCCTTGGGAACCGAGTCCGCGAAGGCGCCGACGAATGCGGCCAGCAGGACATAGGCCAGCGCGAACCACCATTTCAGCATGGGCGCCATCCAGTCCGGGCCAGATAGCTCCTGAATCAGAGCGAGAGCGGCAATGAAAAGCGCGTTGTCGGCCAGCGATGACAAAGCCTGCGCGGCCATGACCAGATAAAAGCCTCTTTTCAAGCAACTGCTCCCGAATGTGTAAGGTAGTGGTGCCAATGAACGTCAAAGTGTAAACAAATGCAGGTTTGCTCGCTGCGTGTTTTTTATCTGGCGAGGTATTTTTCTGGGTTTGCCACAGGGCGAAAGTGTGCGCCGCAGGGCAAACCGAAGGCCTGGCATATGGAATTTCCCGTCCGTTCGGTAAAAGAGTATAGCCCCCATGAAGTGCATGGGTTTTAGGCCGGCTGGGCATGCGGCCGGGTCGGGTTGCATCGCGGGACGCTGGCGGCAGTGCTTTTACCCGGGATTTTTTCGATGGGTGGGGCCGGTGGGCGTGGTGCGGACGATGGCTGCGGGGGCGGGAGTCCTCATCCGGTAAAAGAGCGTAAATGTGCCGGGCAGGTATGGATTTGAAGCAGGTGCCGCAAGGGGCTGCGTTATCATTGCAGATTGATTCCATGACCTTGCCGCCGTTGGGCGGTGCAGGGCGCTGGAGAACACAATGACCTGCTTCTGGCTTTCATAACGTGCGTCTTACGCAGATCAAGCTTGCCGGCTTCAAATCCTTCGTTGACCCGACGGTGATTCCGGTCCCCAGTCAATTGGTGGGCGTCGTCGGGCCAAATGGCTGTGGCAAATCCAATATCATCGACGCCGTGCGTTGGGTGTTGGGCGAGACTCGTGCTTCTGAATTGCGTGGCGAGTCCATGCAGGACGTCATCTTCAATGGTTCGGGCCAGCGGCGCCCGGCCGGTCGGGCTTCGGTGGAGCTGGTGTTCAGCAATGACGCCGGCCGTGCCGTCGGCCAGTGGAGCACTTACGCCGAGATCGCCGTGCGTCGCGTCCTGACGCGTGATGGCACCAGTAGCTACTTCATCAATAACCAGCAGGTGCGCCGGCGGGATATTCATGACCTGTTCCTGGGAACCGGCCTGGGGGCGCGAGGTTACGCCATCATCGGCCAGGGCATGATCAACCGGCTGATCGAAGCCAAGCCCGAAGAACTGCGGGTCTATCTGGAAGAGGCGGCCGGGGTCTCGCGCTACAAGGAGCGCCGGCGGGAAACCGAAAATCGCCTGGCCGATACTCGCGAAAATCTGACTCGGGTGGAGGATATCCGCCGCGAACTGGATACCCAGCTGGAAAAGCTCGAAGCGCAGGCCGAGGTGGCGCGCCATTACCGCGCGTTGCAGGAAGAGGGGGAGCGCAAGCAGACCTTCCTCTGGTACGTACGCGAACAGGCGGCGCGTGACGAGCAGCGGGCCCGGGCGCACGAGACCGAACAGGCCCAGAATGAGTTGGAAGCGGCCATTGCCGCGCTACGTGCCGGGGAAACCGACCTCGAAAGCCGGCGTCAGGCCCATTATGCGGCCAGTGATGCCGTGCATGCCGCCCAGGGCAGGATGTATGAGGCCAATGCGCAGGTCAGCACGCTGGAAGCGGAAATTCGTCATGTGGTGGATTCCCGCAATCGCTTGCAGGCCCGGCAGGCGCAATTGCAGGCGCAAATGGAAGAATGGCAGGCGCAGCGTGAGCACTGCGAAGGCCAGATCGCAGCCACCGAAGAGGAACTGGAAACCGGTGCCGCCCTGACCGAAGAGGCGCAGATTGCCGCCGTCCAGGCTCAGGATGAACTGCCGGAGATCGAGCGTCAGGTGCGTGATGCGGCCTGCCGCCGTGATGGTTTGCGGGCCGAGTTGTCCAAATTGGAACAACAGCTGGCGCTATCGGCACAGGCGCAGCGTGATGCCGACCGTCAATTGCAGGATCTGGCCGTGCGCCGTGAGCGGCTGGAGCAGGAGTCGCGTGGCCTGGAGCGGCCCGATCCGCAACGCCTGGAGCAGCTGCGCGGCGAGTGCGAGGTTCTGGAAGGCAGCCTGGAGGAAGCGCAGGCCGTACTGGCGGAGCTGGAAGTGCGCCTGCCTGAGGCCGATGCTGCACGTATCCAGGCGCAGACGGGCGCACAGCATGAGGCGCAGGCCTTGGCACGCCTGGATGCCCGGCATGCTGCCTTGAGCAAACTGCAGGAAGATGTGGAAAAGCAGGGAGCGCTGGCACCCTGGCTGGCCAAGCATGAACTCGATCGCCTGCCGCGCTTGTGGCGCGAATTGAAAATCGCGCCGGGTTGGGAGACTGCATTGGAGGCCAGCCTGCGCGAGCGCATGGCCGCCTTGCCGGTCAGCCGCCTGGATTGGGTGCGGGCTTTCGTCAACGATCCGCCGCCTGCCCGGCTGGCGTTCTATCAGTTGCCGGCGTCTCCCTCGGTGCCTATGGCTGCCGAGGCTGGGCTCACGCCCCTGGCATCGCTGCTGCAGTTGTCCGATCCGATCTTGCGGGCGTTGGTGCAAGACTGGCTGCAGGGCGTGTACACGGCCGATGACATGGAACAGGCGTTGGCACGGCGTAGCGCCTTGCCGGCAGGCAGTGTGCTGGTGTTGCGCAGTGGCCATATGGTCGATGTCCATGGAGTGCGCTTTTATGCCGCAGACTCCGAACAGGCCGGTATGTTGGCGCGCCGTCAGGAACTGGAGAATCTGCAAAAGGAAGCCAGGGCCCAGCGCTTGCTGGCGGATGCGGCCAAGGATCGCGTGGCGCAGGCGGAGGCAGTCTGGCGCCAGGTGGGCGAATCCATGGCGCCCGCCCGCCAGCGGGTGGCCGAGGTGACTCGCCGGCTGCATGATGTGCAGCTCGAATACACACGGATGCAGCAGTTGGCAGCCCAATCGGGCGTCAGGGCTGCGCGCCTGCAGGAAGATCTGGCGGAGCTGGCGGCTTTGCAGGAAGAGTGGCGCGGTGCGCGGGCGCAGGCCGAGGAGCGCTTCGAAGGTCTGGACGAGGAACTGGCGGAGCAGCAGTCGCGCTATGCCGACCTGGAAATTGCCGATGAGGCGCTGGTCGCCCGGGCTGATGCAGCGCGCGCCCGGCTGCGCGATCTGGATCGGCGGGCCCAGGAAGCCCAGTTTGCCGAGAAAGGCCTGAAAGCTCGCCTGGAAGAGTTGCGCCGCAATCTGCACGTGGCCGCCGAGCAGGTGCGGCGCGCTGGCGTCGAGCAGGAGCAGTTGCAGCAGGACCTGGCGGTTCTGGATGCGTCGGCGGCGCAAGCCGGTTTGCAGGATGCGCTGGAAGCGCGCGCGGCCGCCGAAGAGGAACTGACCCGGGCGCGTATCGAACTGGATAATCTGGCCGGTATGTTGCGTTCGGCCGATGAGCAGCGCATGGTGCGTGAGCGGGCGCTGGACCCCTTGCGCCAGAAGATCACGGCACTGCAGTTGCAGGAACAGGCGGCGCGTCTGGCCGTCGAGCAGTTCGCTGAACAATTGGATGCGCGCCAACTGGTGCGTGAAGCCCTGGCGCGCGAGTTGGACGAATTGCCGCCGGATTGGCGCAAGGGCAGCTGGCTGCAAAGTGAAGTCCAGCGCATTTCGCGTCAGGTCGATAGCCTGGGAGCGGTCAACCTGGCGGCGCTGGAAGAATTGACCACGGCTCGCGAACGCAAAACTTTCCTGGATTCGCAGCATGCCGATCTGCTGGAAGCCATAGAGACTCTAGAGGATGCCATTCGCCGCATCGACCGTGAAACGCGGCAACTGCTGCAGGAAACTTTCAATATTGTGAATGGTCACTTTGGAGAGCTGTTCCCGCGCCTGTTCGGCGGTGGCGAAGCGAGGCTGACCATGACCGGCGACGAAATCCTGGATGCCGGCATTCAGGTGATGGCCCAGCCGCCGGGCAAGCGCAACAGCACCATTCATCTGTTGTCCGGGGGGGAGAAGGCGCTGACGGCGACAGCACTGGTATTTGCGCTTTTCAAGCTGAATCCGGCGCCGTTCTGCCTGCTCGATGAGGTGGATGCGCCCTTGGATGATGCCAACACCGAGCGCTATGCCAATCTCGTCAGCAGCATGAGCGATCAGACCCAGTTTCTTTTTATTTCACACAATAAGATCGCAATGCAGATGGCAAAGCAGTTGGTCGGCGTTACCATGCAGGAACAGGGGGTATCGCGTATCGTGGCGGTAGATATCGACCTGGCGGCCAAGTGGGCCGATGGGACGGCATAGCATGCAGGCACGGTCTGCCAGGGCGGGCGGCGGACAGGGCGGAAATGAACATCATCCGGCACGGGTGCCGGATGCAGGATAGACGCCGGAACAGGCGTGGAGTTTGGAATGAGTGATTTACAGATTGGTTTGATCATCCTGGGGCTGGTGCTGATCGGCGTGCTGTTGGCGTTCAATTGGTGGCAGGATCGCCGCGTGCGCCGTCGCATGCAGCAGCAGTTCCAGCCGCCTGCGCACGATCCGTTGCTGGACGCGGAGCAGGGTGCGCGGTCGCAGACCGAGCCCGTCCTGAGCCAATCTGCTGTTGCACCAGGCACCGAACGGCGTGAGCCCGGCATGGGCGGCGATACGCCTGCCGCGGAAGAGACGGCAGCGGCTGCACCCGTGGCCCCGGCAGCGCCGGCGGCGATGGTCACTGCACGCGGCGCGGCAGATGTCCCGGCCGATAGCGCCACCGAAGCCCTGATTTCCATCAGTTTTGCCGCACCGGTATCCGGCGCTGATCTGCTGGGCGCCGTGCATCCCTTGCGCCAACAGGCGCGCAAGTCGCTGCGTTTCTTTGCATTTTCGGCGCAAGGGACATTGCGCCAGCATCTGACCACCCAGGATTCCTACGCCTCACTGCATATTGCCGTGCAACTGGCCAACCGGGCCGGAGCCATCAGTCAGGCCGAGTGGCTGCAAATCTGGTCGCGGGCGCAGGATGTCGCCAAACGCTGCAATGGCAAGGTATCGGGCCCGGAACAGGCAGCGGTACTGGAGCAGGCAGTGCAGCTGGATCGCGTGGCCGCTGCGCTGGACGCGGAGCTGAGCGTGACGCTGGCGCTCACCGAGCCGCGCCCGGCAGCAGAGGTGCTGGCTGTGGCGCATGAACTGGGTTTCCAGTCTGCAGGCGGCGTATTGGCCTGGATGTCCGAGCAGGGATTGGTGCGCTTCACGCTGGCGCGTGGCGACGGCGCGTTGTTTGAAATGGGGCAGGCGCCGTTGGCTCATTTGAGCCTGCTGCTGGACGTGCCGCGCAGCCCGGCCGATGAACATGCCTTTGGCCGCATGGTCAAGGTAGGCAGGGATCTGGCTGCGCGCCTGGATGCGCACCTGATCGACGACAATGGCCGGCCGCTGGCGGACGGGGCCGAGAAGGTGATAGATCAGCAATTGGTGCGTCTGTATGCCCAGTTGGATAAAGCAGGTTTGACGGCAGGAAGCGCGCGGGCGCTGCGGGTGTTTTCGTGAGTTTGGATTTGAGTTTGGAAGCGGCCCGAGAACGGGCCGCAGTATTGCGCAGGGAAATCGAAGGCCATAATTACCGCTACTACGTCCTGGATGATCCCAGTGTGCCGGATGCCGTCTATGACGGCCAGATGCGCGAGCTGGAGGCCCTGGAGGCCAAGTGGGAAGTGCTCAGGACACCGGACTCCCCGACCCAGCGGGTCGGGGCTACGCCGTCTGCGGCCTTCGGCAGTGTGCGGCATGCCGTGCCCATGCTGTCGCTGGGCAATGCCTTCAACCAGGAAGAGGTCGAGGCTTTCGACCGCCGTGTCACGGATACGCTGCGCGATGCCGGTCAGCTGGGCCTGGCAGCAGAAACCGAATATTTCTGTGAGATGAAGTTCGATGGCCTGGCCATCAGCTTGCGTTACGAAAAGGGCGTGCTTACCCAGGCGGCAACACGCGGCGATGGCTATGAGGGCGAGGATGTGACGCATAACGTGCGCACTATCCGTGCCATCCCGCTGCGTTTGCGGGCGACGGACAAACCCGTGCCGGATGTCTTGGAAGTGCGCGGCGAAGTGCTGATGTTCCGTGCCGATTTCGAGCGCCTGAACCAGGCTCAACAGGCACGCAACGAAAAAGTCTTCGTCAACCCGCGCAATGCGGCTGCCGGCAGTTTGCGGCAGCTGGATTCCAGTATCACCGCCAAGCGCAATCTGCGTTTCTATGCCTATGGCTGGGGCGAGTATCGTGCTGCCAGCAGCACGGCTGCCGAGGCTGGCGCCCAAGGGCAGGCCGGTATCAGCGGCGATTTGTTTGGCGCCGTGTCGGAGACGATGGCAACGCCGTCCCAGGAGGCCCTGCCTGCCAGCACGCATAGCGGCATGCTGGCCTGGCTGGCTGAGCTGGGGCTGCCGGTCAATCAGCAGTACAACCGGACCACGCGCGGGGTCGCGGGCCTGATGGCGTTCTATGCCGAGATCGGCGCCGAGCGTGCCGGGCTCAAATACGATATTGACGGCGTGGTTTACAAGGTCGATAACCTGCGCAGCCAGCAGACGCTCGGTTTCGTGGCGCGTGCACCGCGTTTTGCGTTGGCGCACAAATTTCCGGCGGAAGAGGCGCAGACGCGCTTGCTGGATATCGAAGTGCAGGTGGGCCGTACCGGCGCCATCACTCCGGTGGCGCGTTTGGCGCCAGTTTTTGTCGGCGGGGTGACAGTGACCAATGCCACCCTGCACAATGAGGACGAAATTCGCCGCAAGGATGTGTTGATCGGCGATACAGTGATCGTGCGCCGTGCGGGAGATGTCATCCCCGAGGTGGTGCGGGCCTTGCCTGAATTGCGTCCGGCCGATGCCTGCGCCTTTGTCATGCCGACGCATTGCCCGATTTGCGGCTCGGCGATCGAACGGCCCGAGGATGAAACGATCGCTCGTTGTACCGGTGGCCTGTTCTGCGCGGCGCAGCGCAAGCAATCCCTCTGGCATGCGGCCAGCCGCAAGGCGCTGGATATCGGCGGCCTGGGGGAAAAACTGATCGAGCAACTGGTCGATGACGACCGCGTGCACTCGCTGGCGGATTTATTCAGCCTGCGCGCCGAATTGCTGGCGTCCTATGACCGCATGGGAGCGAAGTCCGCTGCGAATCTCGTGGCGGCGATCGAAGCGGCGCGGCATCCTACGCTGGGGCGCCTGATCTATGCGCTGGGCATCCGGCACGTGGGGGAAACCACGGCACGTGACCTGGCACGGCACTTCGGCAGCATGGAAGCCTTGGTGGCTGCAGATATGGAAGCCTTGCAGCGGGCGCCGGATGTCGGCCCGGTTGTGGCGGCTTCCGTGCGTCGTTTCTTCGATGAACCGCATAACCGTGAAGTGTTGGAAGCGCTCAAGCGCCATGGCGTCGAGCCGCAGCCGGAAGCCGCGCCTGTTTCGACGGGGCTAACGGGTAAAACATTTGTTCTGACCGGCACCTTCCCGCGCTGGACGCGGGAAGAGGCCTCGCAACGCATCATTGCCGCCGGAGGCAAGGTCAGTGGCTCGGTGTCACGCAAGACCAGTTATGTCGTGGCGGGCGTAGAGGCGGGCAGCAAGCTGACCAAAGCCAGGGAGCTGGGTGTGGCGGTGCTGGATGAAGACGAACTGCGCGCCATGTTGGGCGAGCCCTGAGACGCTTTGCATTTTTTGCAGGGTGCATGGGAAGTGGGGCGGCCCGGGCCGCCCCGGCGCAGGATTTAGCGAATATGATCACGATTCAGGGCCGGTCTCCGGCGCGCAAGGAGTAGAAATGAAACGCATCGCGGCTTTGTTTTCGGTGTTGTTGAGCGCGTTGTTGCTCAGCGGTTGCGGCTATAACGCCATCCAGGCAGCAGATGAAAAGGTCAATGCGGCATGGTCTGAAGTGCTCAACCAGTATCAGCGCCGCGCGGACTTGATTCCCAACCTGGTCAGCACCGTACAGGGGTATGCGACCCATGAGCGCCAGGTGTTGACGGAAGTGACGCAGGCGCGTTCGCGTGTCGGTTCCATGCAAATTACGCCGGAGATGCTGGAGGACCCTGAACAGATGGCGCGCTTCCAGGCGGCGCAGTCTGAACTGACGTCCTCGTTGTCGCGTCTGCTGGTGGTCGCTGAAAATTATCCGGAGTTGAAGGCCGACGCCGCATTCCGCGATTTGCAGGCCCAGCTCGACGGCACGGAAAACCGTATCGCCGTTGCGCGCAACCGGTATGTGCAGGCTATCCAGGACTACAACGTGCTGGTGCGCCAGTTCCCGGCGGTGATCACGGCCAAGCTGTTTGGCTACAACACCAAGGCCAATTTCAGCGTGGAAAATGAGGCGGATATCTCGCGCGCGCCGACGGTCAATTTCGGGACGGCCCCGGCGACCGCACCGAACCCGGGAGCAGCGCAGTGAAAATGCTGGCGCTTCCTGCGGCTGGCGGCCTGCTCCGGCGATTGATCGCCGTGTTGCTGCTGCTTTGCGGTGGGGCCTGGCCCTTGGCGGCTTCCTGGGCGGAAGATGTCGCGATTCCGGCGCTCAGCGGACGGGTGCTGGATCGTAGCTCGACCCTGAGCGGGGAGCAGCAGCGGGCCTTGACGGACAAGCTGGCGGCGCTGGAGCAGGAAAGCGGCGCACAGATGGCCGTGCTGATTGTTCCCACGACAGGGGATGACAGCATCGAACAATATGCGGTGCGGGCATTCGAAACCTGGAAGCTCGGCCGCAAGGATGTCGATGACGGCATACTGGTCGTGGTAGCCAAGGACGACCGCACAATGCGTATCGAAGTGGGCTATGGTCTGGAGGGCGTGGTCACCGACACCCGGGCCAGCCGCATCATCCGTGAGCAGATGGCGCCGCGCTTTGCGCAAGGCGATTTCGCCGGCGGTCTGCAAGGGGCGGCAGAGCAACTGGCCTTGCTGGTGCGTACCGGTGATCTGCCCGCGCCTGAGGCACAGGCAGATGCGGCGGATACCAGTGATAGCGATGCCGGATGGGGCGTGGGGCTGCTGGAAAGCCTGATCTTGCTGGTCATCCTGGTTTTCAAGGCAGTGCCGGGTCCGATTGCCGGCGTTGCCATTTATTTCCTGACGGGCAGTCTCTGGTGGGCGGTGGGCTCGGCCGTGCTGGTCATGGTGCTCAATCAAGTGCTGCATCGTTCGCAAGGTTCGGCCGTACGGCGCGGCAACGTCGCCCGTGGCGGTTTTTCCTCGGGCAGCTGGGGCCGGGGTTCCTCAGGCTCCAGTCGTGGTGGTGGATTTCGGGGCGGTGGTGGCCGCAGCGGAGGTGGCGGTGCATCCGGTCGTTGGTAAATTCCTGCGTACGACAGGCTGGAGCAATCTGCACGGCCGCTGGCTGTTGTCGCGCCATTTCACGCCTGCCGTACTCAAGCAGCTGGAAGAGCGGATCAGCGCCAGCGAAGCCCGTCACGCTGGCGAGCTGGTGCTGGCCGTGGAGCAGGCCTTGCCGGATTCCCAGCCTGACAGCGCGGCGCGTGCCCTGGAGGTTTTTGGTCGCTTGCGCGTCTGGGATACCCCCAGGCGGACAGGAGTGTTGCTGTACCTGTGCCTGGGCGATCACTGCATCGAGCTGGTGGCTGACCGTGGCGTGAACGTGGCCAAGGAAGACTGGAATATGTTGTGCGCGAGTCTCCAGGCGTATCTGGCGCGCGGGGATTTTATCGCTGGCCTGGAAATGGCGATTGCAGGGATAGAAACTCGATTGGAATACAGTTGCCCGGCGTCGGATCGTGAGGACCACGAGGGCCTGCCCAACGCGCCAGTCATGTTATGAGGCCGCCGGGGCCGGCAATGACAAAAAAACCGGTTGCGGCGAGCCGCAACCGGTTTTTCATTTGGACTGCAACCCGGCTCAGTTTTCCTGAATCTTGGCTTTTTCCACCAGGTTTTGCTGGTAGTTGGACAGCGCTTGCTGGCGCAGCATCTGTTCGATCTGCGGGCGCACCTGCTCCAGCGGCGGGAAGGCCACCGGGCGCACGTCTTCCAGTTCGATGATGTGCCAGCCGAAGTCGCTCTTGACCGGCGCAGCGCTCATCTGGCCCTTTTGCAGAGCGGTCACGGCGTCAGCGAAAGGCTTCACGTAGTTGGTCGCAGCACCCCAGCCGAGGTCGCCGCCGCGCTGGGCGCTGCCCGGGTCGCGCGAGTGCTTCTTGGCCAGATCGGCAAAGCTGCTTTTCTTGTCTTTCAGTTGCTTCAGGACGTCCTGGGCGGTCTTTTCGTCTTCGACGAGGATGTGACGCACCTTGTATTCCTGCTGGTTGCCCTGCTCGGCCTTGACCTTGTCGTACTCAGCCTGGATGGCCACATCGGTCACCGGGTTCTTTTCCAGGTAGTCGTCCATCAGGCCGCGGACCAGGATGCCTTGGCGGGCCAGTTCAATTTCGGTGATGATTTCCGGCTTGTTGCCGACCTTGGCATTTTCGGCTGCTTGCACCAGCACTTGGCGATTGATCAGTTCCTGCTTGACTTGGTCACGCAGTTGCGGGGAGTCCGTCGCGCCCTGGCCGACCAGCAAGGAGATGAATTGGTCGAAGTCTTGCTGGGAGATGGGTTTCCCGTTGACGGTCGCGATGTTCTGGGCGTAGATCGGCGCCGAAATGGCGGCTGCTGCGAGCAGTACGGCAAAGCGTTTCATGAAGATCCTTTCAGGAGGCCTGCGTTTCCAGCGCAAGCGCGTGGATAGGGTGCGGAATCAAATCGCGTAGGCGATCATACACGAGGCGATGGCGCGCCACGTGGGAAAGCCCGGCAAAACCTGCAGCTGCGATTTTTACCCGCAAATGCTTGGCGCCACCCTGCGCTCCGGCATGGCCGGCATGCAGATGCGACTCATCGAGTATGACCAGCGTGGAGGGGCTCAGTTCCTGCAAACGTTCCGTCAGCAGTGCCTGAAGTGTTTCAAAATCCGCCATATCAATAATTCTCGTCGTTGGCGGCACCTTTGCCGCTGCCCGTACCGGCTTTACCGCCGTTGCCCGGCGCGCCTTCCTGCATGTGGCGGCCCAGCCAGATGGATTGGATGACAACAAAGACCAGCATCAGGATCATCAGGCCGAAGACCTTGAAATTGACCCATTGGTCTTCGGAAAAATGTCCGGAAAACGCCACGTAGAGATTGAGTGCGCCAGCGATCAGGAAGAACAGGATCCAGCTGGCATTCATCTTTTCCCAGGCATGGTCGGGCATGGACACTTTTTCGCCCAGCAGCTTTTTCAGCAGGTTCTGCCCGCGTATCAGGCGTGCGCCCAGCAGGGCGGCAGCAAACAACCAGTAGAGCGCCGTCGGCTTCCACTTGATGAAGGCCGGGTCGTTCAGCCAGAGCGTTGCACCGCCGAAAATGACAATGATGCCCAGTGTGAGCCATTGCATCGTTTCAATGGGCTGGCGCCGCGCGCGCATCCAGAGAATCTGCAGGACGGCAGCAATGACCGCGACTGCTGTTGCTACCTGGATATCGGCAAAGCGATAGGCCACGAAAAACAGCAACAGGGGGAAGAGATCAAACAGGAATTTTTTCATGCTGGAGGGCGTGCGTTCAGGGCTCGCGAATTTCGGGTTCGAAGGTCAGGGCGAGGGAGTTGATGCAATAGCGCCTGCCGGTAGGGGGCGGGCCATCAGGGAAGACATGGCCCAGATGGGCATCGCAGATATTGCACAGGACTTCGGTGCGTATCATGCCATGGCTGGTATCGAGTTCTTCCCGCACATATTCCGGCACGATGGGGTCGAAATAGCTGGGCCAGCCACAGCCGGCATCAAATTTGGTATCCGACGCAAACAGCGCCGTGCCGCAGCAGACGCAGCGATAGATACCCGGTGTGGCGGTATCCCAGTAGCGCCCGGTAAAGGCACGTTCCGTTGCCTTGCGGCGGGTGACGGCGAATTCTTCAGGGCTGAGCTGCTCGCGCCACTCTTCCTCGGTTTTATGGACTTTCTGCATAAACAGTGAGTGATCGGCCAGGTAAATGAAAGCCGCATGAACGGCTTTGGGGAACGCATGGTGCATAATCGCCCACCATGTTAATCGAGTTTGAAAACGTCGGCGTCGAAACCCCCTCGGGCTGTGTGCTGGACGGTCTGGATATCGCCTTGTCGGAGCGCCGCATTGGCATTGCCGGCCCCAATGGCGCCGGCAAGAGTACCTTTGCGCGTCTGCTCAACGGCTTGCGCCTGCCGACGCGTGGCCAGGTTCGTATCGACGGATTCGATACCCGGCGCCAGACCGCTCAGGTGCGCCAGCGGGTAGGTTTCATGTTCCAGAATCCGGAAAACCAGATCGTGTTTCCGGTGGTCAGCGAGGATCTGGCATTCAGCCTGCGTGCCTCGGGGCTGGATGCGGCCCAGCGGCAGGCGCGCATCGAGGCGCAATTGGAAGATCTGGGCATTGCGCATTTGCTGGAGCGTCCGGCGCATGCGCTGTCTGGCGGTGAGCGGCAACTGGTGGCGCTGGCGGCGGTCTTGCTGATGCAGCCGGCGCTGGTGGTTTTCGATGAGCCGACCACGCAGCTGGATCTGCGGCACCGCAATCGGTTTGCCGCCTTGCTGGCGCGCTTGCCGCAGCAGGCGGTGGTCGTCAGCCATGATCTGGAACTGTTGGAAACCTGCGAACGGGTGTTGGTCATTGTGTCCGGCCGGATTGCGGCGGACGATACGTCCCGGGCTGCGCTGGCCTGGTACCGCCGGCATTGCGGGTGAGGCGGGGGCGAGTCATGCACAGGGACAGGCGTAACAGAAGCGGGCGGCGTCTCTCGGGGGTGGCGGCATGATGCTATCCCTGTATGTCCCGGGCGACAGCTGGCTGCATCGTTTGCCTGCGGGCTGGAAACTGGGCGGACTTTGCCTGGCGGGCCTGCTGGTCTATTTCATCCACCAGCCGGTCTGGCTGACGGTGGTATTGGCGCTGGCGGCAGGGTTGCTGTGGCGTTCGGGCGCGGGTTGGCTGCGTATCTGGCGCCAGGGCCGCGGCCTCCTGTTCCTGATTCTGCTGTTATGCGCTTTCATGGCAATTTTCGATAGCCCGGCACGGGCCGGGGGCGCCGCGCTGCGGGTTGCGACAGTCTGCATGCTGGGGATGGCCGTGACGTTCACGACACGCAGCGGCGACTTGCTGCGTGTCGTTGAGCAACTGTTGCAGCCCCTGCAACGCCGGGGCTGGGTCGATGCCGGCCGGGTCGCTCTGGCGATCGGGCTGGTGTTGCGTTTCGTACCGGAAATTCTGCGGCAATACGGCGAACTGCGCGAGGCGCAGCAGGCGCGGGGCCTCAAAGCCAATGCATTGGCCTTGCTGGTGCCATTGATCGTGCGCACACTGCGTCGCGCCGATGAAATTTCCGATGCCATAGATGCCAGGGATAGCGGAGGCCGGCAACCCTAGGCCAAGGCATGCGGCCCATGAGTCGCGGCCTGGCGTAGAACACCCGGCCTGCGGGTTCTTCACTAAAATGCACCAGCCGGCAGGCGCTTGCCGGGGATACGGAGAAACTGTTTTGCTGAAGACCAAAGATCTTGTGCTGGTGGCGCTCTTTGCCGCCATCATTATTGTGTTGGGCGTGATGCCGCCCATTGCCTTGCCACTGGTGCCCGTCCCGTTGACCCTGCAAACCCTCGGGGTGATGCTGGCAGGCCTGATGCTGGGGCCCTGGCGTGGCTTGATGGCCGTGGCGCTGTATCTGTTGCTGGCGGCTGCTGGTTTGCCTGTATTGACAGGCGGCCGTGGCGGGCTGGGGGCCTTTATGGGCCCCAGCGGCGGATTCCTGCTGGGCATGCTGGTGGGCAGCTGGGTGGTGGGTTATCTGGCCGTGCGGGCTGCCTATCATCAGAAAGAACTGTTGCATGCTGTCTCGGGCTATGCGCTGTCGGCCTTCATCGGCGGCGTGCTGGTGGTCTATCTGTTCGGCGTGCCGGGCATGGCGCTGACGCTGGGCATGAGCTTGCAGCAGGCCTTGATGGCAGCCCTGATGTTCCTGCCAGGCGATATCATCAAGGTATTGATCGCGGCCTGGCTGACTTTCCGCGTACGGCGCATCTATCCGCTCTGAACAAGGCAATGCGGCTGGCAGCGGAATCATGCCGCGGCCAGCCCGTGACACGATCCTGGGCTAGACGCCCAGGCGCTGTATGAGCGCTGTTTCGCGGGCGCCGAGTTCTGCCGCCGAGAAATGATCGACAATGGCGCCGTTTTCCATCACGTAGAAGCGGTCTGCCAGCGCGGCGGCGAAAGGAAAATTTTGCTCGATCAGCAGCATGCTGTATCCCCGCGTTTTCAAGGCGGCGATGCTGGCAGCCATGGCTTCGATGATGACGGGGGCCAGCCCTTCAGAGACTTCATCGAGCAACAGCAGGTTGGCCTGGGTGCGCAGGATGCGGGCCAGCGCCAGCATCTGTTGTTCGCCACCGGAGAGCCGGGTGCCTGGCGTCTGGCGTCGTGCTTCCAGATTGGGGAACAGCTGGTAGATATCTGCCAGTGTCATGGCCTGCCCGCCGGGAACCGGCGTGTCAGGCGGCAGCAGCAGGTTTTCTTCGCAGCTCAGGCTGGCGAAGATGCCGCGTTCTTCCGGGCAATAGCCCGCTCCCAGGCGAGCAATGCGATGAGGGGGCAGCCCGATGGTTTCAGTGCCATTGACCTGTATCGAGCCGCTGCGCCGGACTCTCAGGCCCATGATGGCGCGCAGGGTGGTCGTACGGCCGGCACCGTTGCGGCCGAGCAGCGCGACGGCTTCCCCCCTGGGAACCGTCAAATTCACGCCGCGCAGCACATGGACATTGCCATACCAGGCATGCAGGTCTTTCAGAACAAGGGCGGGAGTGTCGGTCATGGCAATTCCTGGGCCGGCGGCAGATCCGGCGCGTCTGGCATCATAGACGGAAACCGGTGCTGCGCAGCGCCGGGGCTGGGCCTGCTCGTGCGATCCGGCTGCCGGAAGCCGTGCTAAGCCGCCGTCTTTTCCTTGAAGTCGCACAGGTCGGCGACACCGCACTGCGGGCATTTCGGCTTGCGTGCGACACAGATGTAGCGGCCATGCAGGATCAGCCAGTGATGGGCATCCTGTTTGTATTTACGCGGAACGACCCGTTCCAGCCGCTGCTCCACGGCGACGACATCTTTGCCTGGAGCCAGTCCGGTGCGGTTGGAGACGCGGAAGATATGCGTATCCACAGCGATGGTGGGCATGCCAAAAGCAGTGTTGAGTACCACATTGGCAGTTTTTCGCCCTACGCCAGGCAAGGATTCCAGGACGGCGCGATCCGGCGGCACTTCGCCGCCGAAGCGTTCCAGCAGGATGCGGCTGGTTGCCACGGCGTTCTTTGCCTTGGTTCGAAACAGGCCGATGGTCTTGATGTACTCGGCCAGGCCTTCTTCCCCCAGTGCCACCAGCCCGGCCGCTGTGCCATGGTCGGGGAAAAAGCGCCGGGTGGCGATATTGACGGATTTATCCGTTGCCTGCGCGGACAGCAGAACGGCGATCAGCAACTGGAAATTGCTGCCGTATTCAAGTTCGGTCGTGGGGTGCGGATTGGCTGCCTGGAAACGGGCGAACATTTCCTCACGCTGGGCCTGGTTCATGGCGTGTCGCCGCTTTGCGTGGCGGGCGCGCCGCGGCGGGCGCGGGCTCGCGCCAGGACATCGGCAATCACAGCGCGCTTGCGGGTATCGGTGCCGGCATTGCCTGCCGGGGCCGGTACGTCGGATGACGGATGCGCTGCCGTGGCGGCGGTGGCGGGAATAGGCGGCAGGGCCGGTGCCTGCTGGCTGGCCTGGCGCAGGCGCTGGCGGCGCGTCTGGCTGGCTTGATGGCGCTGACGCGAAATATCTGCATCGTTGCGTTGCCAGTCGCGTCCTGCCGGTACCATGGCGATGCAATCGACCGGACAGGCGGGCAGGCAGAGCTCACAGCCGGTGCACCAGTCTTCCAGCACCGTGTGCATGCGTTTGTTGGCGCCGACGATGGCATCGACCGGACAGGCGGCAATGCACAGCGTACAGCCGATACAGTGTTTTTCCTCTATCACGGCCAGATGGAAGCCATTGAAGTCGCCACAGGACGGATCCAGCGGCAGCGCCGGGCGGACGAGCAACTGCGCCAACGCTTCAACGCCAGCCGTGCCGCCGGGCGGGCAGCGATTGATTTCTGCTTCGCCCGCGGCGATGGCGTCCGCATAAGGGCGGCAGCCGTCATAGCCGCATTGCGTGCATTGCGTTTGCGGCAGCAGGGCGTCAATGCGTTGGGCCAGCCGCGCGCCGGACAGGGAATCGGACATAATGAAGGCAGAAAAATAAGCAGGTCTGGCACCTGGCGGCGCCAGCAGGATTACCAGTAGTTTTCGACAGCCAGATTGCCGGCGTTGCCCCGGCGGCCAGGGGCGAAGCCGCGTGCCGACAGCAGTTTGCGAGTATCGGCCACCATCTCGGGATTGCCGCACAGCATGATGCGCGAGCGGGCCGGATCCAGGCTGATGCCGGCAAGCTGTTCGAGCCGGCCATCTTCGAACAGCTGGGTGAGGCGAGCCTGGGGATGGTCCGCGAAGGCTTCGCGGGTGGGCAGCGGCAGGTAGCGCAGCCGGCCGTCATAGCGGCGAACCAGCGCTTCGATTTCTTCGCGATAGGCAAGTTCGGCCACTTCGCGCACGCCATGCGCCAGAACGACACGCGGAAATCGTTGCCAGAGCAGCGGGTCGCGCAGCATGGACAGATAGGCGGACAACCCGGTGCCGGAGGCCACCAGCCAGATGTCTTCGCCATCGACAAAGCGGTCCAGGGTCAGAAAACCGAAGACGGTACGGTCGATATAGAGGCCGGCGCCAGGCGCAAGCTCGGCCAGCCGGGTGCTGAAGTCGCCCTCCGGCACCACGACGGAATAGAACTCCAGCTCGGCTTCGTCGGGCGCGGAGACCATGGAATAGGCGCGCCAGATGGTAGGCGCCGCATCGGCGGCGTCTTCGGCGGGCAAGCCCAGGCGGGCGAACTGGCCCGGCAGGAACTGAAAACCTTCCGGACGGCTGACCCGAACGGAAAACAATTTGCCCGGCATCCATTCGGTGCGGGACAGCAAGGTTTGCCGGGTGTATTTGTCAGCGTCGGTACTCATGGCTTTCCTGGTTGGCCAACGCCTGGAATACGCCAGGGTCAGCGTTCCAGGTATTGAAGTTTATCGGTCTTGCCGTTCCATTCGTCGGCGTCCGGCAAGGGTTCCTTGGCCCGGCTGATGCTGGTAAAGACCGGAGCCAACTCCGCATTCAATTCAATGAATGCCTGTTGATCCTCAGGGACGTCTTCCTCGGCGAAGATGGCATTGGCTGGGCACTCTGGAATACAGACGGCACAGTCGATACACTCGTCCGGGTCGATGACCAGGAAATTGGGGCCTTCACGGAAGCAATCGACAGGACATACGTCAACGCAATCGGTGAATTTGCATTTGATGCAGTTTTCGGTAACGACGTGAGTCATGCTGGCAGATGCGCTCTGGGCGCGTAAAGTATCGGCAAATAGGGCACAATTTTAGCGAATTGTGGCCGTCTCAGCCGTAATTACCCCTACCTGCACATGGTACTTGTGCTAATGTTGAGAAAAATTCTCATGCAGCCATGATTATTAAATCTTTACTCGATACCGACTTATACAAATTTACTATGATGCAGGTGGTCCTGCATCATTTCCCTGCCGCCCAGGTCGAGTATCGCTACAAGTGCCGCACCCAGGGCGTGGATCTCGTTCCGTATCTCGACGAAATCCGCGCTGAAGTGCGCGCGCTATGCGCGCTGCGCTTCACTGAGGACGAATTGGCCTATCTCAGCGGCCTGCGTTTCATCAAGAGCGATTTCGTCGATTTCCTCGGGCTGTTCCATCTGCCGGAACGCTGTATTCACATTGAAAAAGGTGAGCAGCCGGGAGAAATTGCCATTACGGTGCGCGGTCCCTGGCTGCATACCATCCTATTTGAAATTCCTGTGCTGGCGATTGTCAACGAGGTGTATTTTCGCAACACTCGCCAGCAACCGGACTGGGAAGAAGGGCGTCAGAGGCTGAAAGACAAGATCCAGCTGGTGCGCGATGCGTCCGATCTGGCGAACTTCCGTGTCGCGGATTACGGCACGCGGCGCCGTTTTTCACGCGTCTGGCACGAGGAAGTGCTGCAGACCCTGCAGGCTGGCCTGGGGCGCCATCTGGTCGGCACCAGCAACGTCGATCTGGCCATGCGCAATGGCCTGACGCCTTTGGGCACCATGGCGCATGAATATCTGCAGGCCTGCCAGGCGCTGGGCCCGCGCCTGCGCGATTCCCAGGTGTTCGCACTGGAAACCTGGGCGCGCGAATACCGCGGCGACCTTGGCATTGCCTTGTCGGATGTTTATGGGCTGGAAGCGTTCCTGCGCGACTTCGACATGTACTTCTGCAAACTCTTCGATGGCGCCCGCCATGATTCGGGCGATCCTTTCGAATGGGGCGAGCGCCTGCTGGCCCATTACCAGGGCAACCGGGTCGATCCGCGCGACAAGACCCTGGTGTTTTCGGATTCGCTGGATTTTCCCAAGGCCATCGAGTTGGCGCGCCGTTTCGAGGGGCGCTGCAAGGTGTCTTTCGGCATCGGTACCAACCTGACCAATGATCTGGGTTATGCGCCTTTGCAGATTGTCATGAAAATGGTGCGCTGCAATGGCCAGCCGGTCGCCAAGGTCTCTGATGCGCCGGAAAAAACCATGTGCGATGATCCTGCCTATCTGGCGTATCTGCGCCAGGTATTCAATTTGCCGCCGGTCTGATTTTGCATGACCGGTGTTTTACTCTAGGAAATAAAAATGTCGGATATCAAACGATTCAACGTGGGCAAGCGCCTGTCGGATATGGCCGTGTACAACGGCGTGGCCTACCTGGCTGGCCAGGTGCCGGACGATACCACCCAGGATATCGTGGGCCAGACCCAGCAGGTGCTGGCGATCATCGACACCCTGCTCCAGGAAGCCGGTACCGATAAGTCGCGCATCCTGTACGCACAGGTTTTCGTGGCCAACATGAAAGAGTTCGATGGCATGAACCAGGCGTGGGACGCTTGGGTCAGCGGCATTCAGGCGCCTCCCCGCGCGACGGTCGAAGCCCGTTTGGCCAATGCCGACGTCAAGGTTGAAATCGTTGTCACGGCTGCGTTGAAGTAATGCGGTTGCGCGGGTCCTGCCGGTAGTAGCGGCTGAGCTGCTCATACCAGGCCGGCATGGCCTGCGCCAGACGCCATGGATCCACGAAAAAGGCCTCGGAACTGACTGCGAAGAACTCCGCTTCGTCAGTGGCGGCATAGGGATCCAGCGGCAGCGTCTCATACCAGGCATCTGCCTCCGGGCTGTCCGGATCCAGGTCTGGCGGAAGTGTGGTTTCGATCTCATCGAGCTGGACGCGCAAGGCTTCCAGCGCTTCCGTCAGGATCTCGCGCCAGCGGCGCGGCGCCAGGCCTGCGTGTGCTTCCAGCCAAGGCGTGCCATCGGCATCGCCGGCGTACAGGTCGAGCTTGTGCGCGAACTCATGAATCACCACATTGAAGCCGGGGCTGCCGGGCGCGACGGTGTCGTCCCAGGACAGCAGAACCGGGCCGCCATCCCAGGCCTGGCCGGCCGCTTCTTCCATGTATTCGTGCACGACGCCGATGGCATCCGCGTCCTGGCGCGGAATCAGAAAACCGCTGGGATACACGATGATTTCGTCCCAGCCGGCATAGAGCTCCACCGGCAAATGAAGGATGGGCAGGCAGGCTTGAGCTGCGATGGTCAGGCGGATTTGGTTGTCGATGGACAGACCCTGGGCGCCGTTGATGGTTTTGCTGGCCAGCAGCCAGGCAGCGCGTTGCAGCAATTGGGCGCGTTCCTGTGGGTCCAGCGTCGCCAGATAGGGGGCAGCCTGCAGGGTGGCCTCCCAAAGTTCGGCCGGGATTCTGGCCTGCATGCGTTCGGTGGCGCCGCGTGATGCGCCGGAGCCGGTCAACCAGCGGAACATGGGTCAAGCGTCCTGAGTCAGTGTCAATCGTTCCTGGGCATGCCTGGGGCATCCAGGGGCGCGGTGGATGTGCTGGCCATGGGTGGCACGACGGCAACAGGATGAATTGTTGCATGTCTGGCAGGCATTTCGTCCTGGACGCATCATGATGGCGCATATACCGTTTTCTCGTTTGAATGTCGATTCCGCCTGGTGTAGAGTGTCTGCTCCGATAATGGCCCGCGAGGTTCGCGGGCTTTTCGTGTTATTTGCCTCGATGGCGCCTTATGAAGTTATCTGACGATCCACCCGCTGATTCTCTCTCCGATGCCGACTGGCAGGAACGCGTGTGTGCCGGTCTGGATGAGGCCGGGCGCGATCTGGTGCTGCGCGCGCGCGACTGGGCGGCGCCGCATCTGCAGGGCGAAATCGCCATTTCCGGCGAACCGGTGGCGCACCATGCGGCCGGCGCCACGCGTATCCTGGCCGACTTGCAGACGGATGCCGAAGTCCGCGCCGCCGCCTTGCTGGGCGCATTGCCCGATACCATTGCCACGCGTGACGAAATGATCGTCAAGGCTTTCGGGCCGGCCATCGGGCGTCTGGTTCAGGGGAGCCGGGCGCTGTTGCGCCTGACTGCCGCTACGCGGGATTCCAGCGACAGTGCGGCGGATAGCGGTGCGCAGAAGGAGATGTTGCGCAAAATGCTGCTGGCCATGGCGGCGGATCTGCGCATCGTCTTGATGCGGCTGGCCTCGCGTTACCAGACCTTGCGTTGGCATGCGGCTTCCAAACGGCCCTGCACGCGGGAGTTTGCGCGTGAAACGCTGGATATCTACACGCCGCTGGCCAATCGCCTGGGTATCTGGCAGATCAAATGGGAAATGGAAGACCTGGCCTTCCGTTTTCTCGATAGCGACAAGTACAAGGAAATCGCCCGGCTGCTGGAAGAAAAGCGTACCGAGCGCGAAGCCTTCATTCGCAATGCCATCGAGCGCATTCATGCGGCGCTGGCAGCGGCTGGCGTAGAGGCCGACATCAGTGGCCGGCCCAAGCATATCTACAGCATCTGGAACAAGATGCGCATCAAGCGGCTGGCGTTTTCCCAGCTCTATGATCTGCGCGCCCTGCGCGTGATCGTCGAAGACGAGCGTGCCTGCTATACCGCGTTGGGCGTCGTGCAGGCGCTCTGGTCGCCTTTGACCGACGAGTTCGACGACTACATTTCGCGCCCCAAGCCCAATGGCTATCGTTCTTTGCATACGGTATTGATCGACGGCGATGGCCGGCCCTTCGAGGTGCAGATCCGCACCCGGGAAATGCACAACCATGCCGAATTCGGCATGGCGGCGCATTGGCACTACAAGGAAGCGGGCAAGCGGGGCGGGCAAGTGGCGGCCTCCAGCGCGGAAGACCGCCAGGTATCCTGGCTGCGCCAGCTGCTGGCCTGGAATGCGGACGTTTCGGCGGGTGGCTCCGAAGCCCCGGATGCCGCTGGCAAGGGCGGGGGACGTATTTATGTCCTGACGCCGCAGGCGCGTGTGATCGAATTGCCGGAAGGCGCCACGCCAGTGGATTTCGCCTACAGCCTGCATACGGATCTGGGGCATCGTTGCCGTGGCGCGCGCGTCAATGGCCAGATGGTGCCGCTCTTGACGCGCCTGGCGACGGGGCAGACAGTGGAAATCATCGCGGCCAAATCCGGCGGGCCCTCGCGGGATTGGCTGAACCCCCAATTGGGCTACCTGGCCAGTTCGCGTTCGCGCAGCAAGGTACGCCTGTGGTTCAACGCCATTGAATTGCAGCAGCGCATCACGCAAGGCCAGGCGCTGGTGGAAAAGGAACTGCAGCGCCTGGGCAAGACGGCGGTGAATCTGGAGCAGTTGGCGCAGCAGCATGGCTTCGCCAAGGCCGATGACCTGTACATCGCCGTGGCGAAGGATGAGTTCAGCCTGCGCCACCTGGAGGCCGGCTTCAACGGCCCGGTCGAGCGCGATGAACCTGGTCTGGTGGCCAGTGGTAAATCCACCCATGCGCCAGGCGATAAAACCGGTGTGCTGGTGGTCGGTGTGGATTCGCTGCTGACGCAGCTGGCGCGCTGCTGCCGTCCGGCGCCGCCGGATATTATCCAGGGCTTCGTCACACGCGGCCGGGGGGTATCCATCCACCGCGAGGACTGCCCCAGTTTTGCTGCATTGGCAGCCCGGCACCCGGAGCGGGTCATTGATGTGGCCTGGGGCGGGCGTGCCGACGACGCGCGCTATCCGGTGGATATCATCGTGCGTGCGCAGGATCGCTCCGGCCTGTTGCGGGATATCTCGGAAGCATTCGCCAAGTTGCGGCTGAATGTGACCGGTGTGAACACGCAAAGCCGCCAGTCGCTGGCGCACATGATCTTCACGGTGGAGGTCGTCGATGGCGAGCAGTTAGGGCGTGCCATCCACGTGCTGAATGAAGTGCCTGGCGTTTTGACCGTGCAGCGCCGCTGAACCCTGGGGCACCTTTTTCCGCGAATACGAAGGCCGCGCCCGGATGCCGGGGGCGGCCTTCGTGTTTAGGGCGTATCAGCCTTGCTCAGGCCAGGCCGTGCTGTTGCACCAGAATGTGCGATTGCATGCCGCCATCGACCGGCACATTGACACCGCGCATCCAGACCGAACCGCTGCTCAGCAGGAAGGCCACGACCGGCGCGATATCCGAAGGACGGCCCGGGCGGTCCATGGTTTTCATGTCTTCTTCTGCGCGGGCGCCCAGGGTTTCGATGAAGTCGCCCAGAATCGGGGTATCGACCGGGCCGGGGCTGACGGCATTCATCCGGATGCCGCGATCCCGCCAGGTCCAGCGGTTTTGCATGGTCCAGGTGATCAGGGCTTCCTTGGAGAAGAAGTAGCTGCGCGCGCCGCTGATGTCGTGGTGTTTGCAGAAGTCTGCGACACCATCGAAGTCCAGGGTTTCGCTGGCACGGATGGCAGGAATGGCATCTGGCCAGCCGATACCGGCCAGCGAGGCCAGATTGACGATGGCGGCATTTTGCGCGAGCTTGGGCAAGACGCCTTGCGTCAGGTATTTCAGGCCCACGAGGTTGACGCGCAGCACTTGTTCAGCCGGCCGGGTGGGCGGCAGGCCGGTGATATTGGCCAGGCCATCCAGTTGCGCGGGCAGTTGCGCCACGAGCGCGTCGATAGAGGCGCGATCCCCGAGATCGGCCTGGATGAATTGTGCGACCTCGACCTTCGGCGGGTTGATATCCACGCCAATGACGCGCGCGCCCTGGGCTGCAGCGACTTTGGCGGTTTCCGCACCGATACCGGACGAGACGCCGGTGATCACCAGGGTTTTATCTTGCAGCATAACGGTTCCTTTTGACTGATCTCTCAGGGACAGCCCGGTGCTGGCAGGGCAGGATGAGTTGCCTGAGCCATGCGTACCGGGCCAGTCGCGTGCATCACATTTAGAAAGGATAGTGGCGCGGCGTGGTCTGTACTGTGATCCAGCGCAATTCGGTGAATGCCTCGATGCCGGCTTTGCCGCCGAAACGGCCATAGCCCGAGTGCTTCACGCCGCCAAAGGGCATTTGTGCTTCGTCGTGCACCGTCGGGCCGTTGATGTGGCAGATGCCGGCTTCGATACGGGCAGCAATTTGCCAGGCGCGGGCGACATCGCGGCTGAAGACGGCAGAGGACAAGCCGAATTCGTTGTCATTGGCGATGGCAATGGCTTCTTCGTCGCCATTAGCGCGCACGATGGCCTTGACCGGGCCGAAAGTCTCTTCGTTGTAAATGCCCATTTCCGGTGTGACATGATCGAGCAGGGTGGCTGGAATCAGGGTGCTGTCGGCCTTGCCGCCGCAGACCAGCTTGGCGCCTTTGGCCAAGGCGTCGTCGATCAGGGCATTGCAGCGCTCGACCGTGCTTTGATCTACCACCGAGCCCAGCACCGCAGGTCCTTTGCGCGGGTCGCCCAGCGGCAGCGACTGCGCCTTGGCAGCCAGGCGGGCAACGAACTCGTCGCCGATGGCATTGTCCACGATGATGCGTTCGGTGGACATGCAGATCTGGCCGGAATTGGCGAAGGCGCCGAAGCTGGCCGCCTGTACTGCGGCGTCGATATCGGCGTCGGCCAGGACCAGGAAGGGCGCCTTGCCGCCCAGTTCCAGGACGGCGGGCTTGAGGTACTTGGCGCAGGTTTGCGCAATGATGCGGCCAACCCGGGTGGAACCGGTGAAATTCACCCGGCGTACGGCGGGGTGCGCCACGATGGCTTCGACCACTGTCCCGGCATCGGCGGGCGCGTTGGTCACGAAATTGACCACGCCATCAGGCAGGCCGGCCTCCTGCAAGGCTTCGATAATCAGGCCGTGTGTCGCCGGGCTCAGCTCAGAGCCCTTCAGAATGACGGTGTTGCCGCATGCCAGCGGCGTGGCGATGGCGCGCACGGCCAGGATGATGGGCGCATTCCAGGGGGCGATGCCCAGCACGACACCGGCGGGCTGGCGTACCGCCATGGCGAGGCTGCCCGGCACGTTGGAAGGGATCAGTTCACCGTTGATCTGCGTAGTCAGTGCAGCGGCTTCTTGCAGCATGCCGGCGGCCAGATGGACGTTGAAGCCGGCCCACATGGCAGAGGCGCCGGTTTCGCTGGCCATGGCGCGGGCGAAGGCCTCGCCTTTGGCTTCCAGCGACACGGCGGCTTTTAGCAGCAGGTTGCGGCGTTCGCCTGGGCCCATGGCGGCCCAGGCGGGGAAGGCGCGGGCGGCGGCTTCCGCCGCTGCATGGGCGTCCTCTGCGGTTGCGGCAGGCGCGCGCGTGGCGACGCTGCCGTCCAGGGGGTTGCGGCGCTCGAAGGTGGCGCCATTGGCGGCATTGCGGCGCTGGCCGCCGATCAGCATCTGGATGTCAGTGGTCATGGCTTGTTTCCTTTCTTTGTAATGGCGGCTGCCGCCTGCTGGGCGGGCAGTGCCGATGTCTCGCTCACGGGACGGCGGTGTTGCTGGCGGATCGCCTGCCTGTCAACCCGGACATGCCGGCTTTCTCTCGGCGATGCCTGTCACCGGGCCTGGTGACAGATTGATTCGGGGCCGCCAGGGCAATCCGAGGGCCATCCATTGCCTATCGTAAAACGGGGCATGTTCTTGCGCTTGCCTGAAAGTGCAGCGGACGCTTGCCTGATGATGCAAGGAAATCAGTGTTTTCCCTTGGTTGCGGGCATCCAGGCATGTCCTTGGCGGGCGGAATAGGGACGGATCCGTGGAAAACGGAAAAGCGGGCGAAATTTGGAGGGATAATGCAGGATCCAGTCAGACCCGGGAGGTTCGTCATGGCATCTACTCCGCTTGCCGGTCGCTCAGGCGCCCCATCGCTGCCCGCCGCCATAGCCTCCGCGCCGGGCCAGGGGCCGTCTTTGCGTCTGGATGGTGCGGGCAGTGCACCCGGCACGGTGCTGAGTACCGATGGCTTGCGCGCCGCAGAGACTGCACCGGCCTGGACGGAATGGATGGGGCAGTTGTTTCACGGGATAGAGTCGGATATCTACGGCGATGCCAGCTTTGAAGGCCGCGTGGCCACAGCCTGCGCGGGCGAGGTGGTGTTGACGCGCCTGCAGGCCAACCGGCATCGTGTCAGGCGGCGCGGCAGCGCGGCCTGCCGTCCGGAGGCGGACTATCTGAAAATCGTTGCTCCCTGGCAGGGAGAAGCGCTGGTCGAACAGTATGGACGCCAGGCACAGGTGCGCTCTGGTGGCTGGGCGATTTACGACATGACGCAGGGTTATGACATTTCCAATCCCCTGTATTCGGATCATTTGATCGTGATGGTGCCGCGTTCGGCCCTGGCCGAACGCGGTCTGGCGCTCGACGAGCTGATGGGGCGGGGCACGGGCGGCAGCGGCATCGCCAGGGTGGCGCTGGAAACCATGCGCAGCACCTACCAGGAATTGCAGCAGATGGCGCCTGCCACGGCGAGTGGCGCAGGCGCCGCCATCGCGGAACTGGTGCGCTTGTGCCTGCTGGAAATGAGCGGCGCGCAGACAGCGATCAGCCGCCAGGAAGCTTTCCGCGATGAAGTGCGGGCCTATATCGGCCGTCATCTGCGTGATCCCGGGTTGAATTTGGAGCAGATTGCGCAGGCCCTGGGTTGCAGCAAGCGGCATTTGCATCATGCATTCGCAGGCGAGTCGCAATCGCTGGCACATTACATCCTGCAGCGCCGGGTGCAGGCCTGCATGCGTGATTTGCGCGATCCGGCGCGGGCTAGGCAAACCATCACCGAGATTGCTTTTGCCTGGGGATTCAGCAACGGCGCCCATTTCAGCCGTGTTTTCCGTGATCATGCCGGTGTCTCGCCAAGTGATTTCAGGCGTCTGCATGCCTTGGGTTGAGCATCGCTGAACTCCGCGCCGGGCCACGGTTGCACCGGCATTCAGGCGGCTTGTGCCGGCCGTTATGGGGGGCAGGCGCTACAGCTCGGTTCAGCTCGGGTAAAATGCCCGATTGCTTATCGGATCCCGCCCAGAGTGGCGGGATATTGTTACAGGCGGGAGAATCCTGGTGAAACCTTACGATCTGCCGGATGCTGCGGGTCATTTCGGTCCTTTTGGTGGCGTATTCGCTGCGGAAACCCTGCGCTTTGCGCTGGATGAACTGACCGCGGCCTACGAGCGCTACCGCAAAGATCCGGAGTTCCTCAAGGAGTTCCAGAGCGAGCTGGCGCACTTTGTCGGCCGTCCTACGCCGGTGTATCACGCGCGGCGCTGGTCGGAACGGCTGGGGGGCGCGCAGATCTGGTTCAAGCGCGAAGACCTCAACCACACCGGCGCGCACAAGGTCAACAATTGCATTGGCCAGGCGCTGCTGGCCAACCGCATGGGCAAGCATCGCGTCATTGCCGAAACCGGTGCCGGCCAGCATGGCGTTGCCACGGCGACTGTCGCGGCACGGTATGGCATGGAATGCGTGGTGTACATGGGCAGCGAAGATGTACGCCGCCAGGCGTCCAATGTCTATCGCATGAAGCTGCTGGGGGCGACGGTGGTGCCGGTCGAGTCCGGGACGCGTACGCTCAAGGACGCCCTGAACGAAGCCATGCGTGATTGGGCCACCAATGTGGATCACACGTTCTATATCATCGGCACGGCAGCCGGCCCGCATCCTTACCCGATGTTGGTGCGCGATTTCCAGACCGTCATTGGCAAGGAGTGCCGCGAGCAGATGCCTCGCGATGCCGGGCGCCAGCCGGATGTGGTGGTCGCTGCGGTTGGCGGCGGGTCGAATGCCATCGGTATCTTCCATCCTTATATCGACGACGCGGCCGTGCAATTGGTTGGTGTCGAGGCAGCGGGTGATGGCCTGAACAGCGGCCGGCATGCGGCTTCGCTGGCAAAAGGAACGGTAGGCGTGCTGCACGGCAATCGCACCTATGTGCTGCAGGACGATGACGGTCAGGTGCTGGGCACGCATTCCGTCTCTGCCGGCCTGGACTATCCGGGCGTTGGCCCCGAGCATGCCTGGCTCAAGGACAGCGGCCGTGCCAATTATGTGGCGGTCGATGACGAAGCGGCTTTGCAGGCGTTCCACGACTGCTGCCGCATCGAAGGCATCATGCCGGCGCTGGAGTCATCACATGCAATTGCGCATGCTGTCGCCCTGGCACCTACCTTGCCGCGTGACAAGATCATCCTCGTCAATCTCTCCGGTCGGGGAGACAAGGACATGCATACCGTGGCCGAGCGCGGCGGTATCCAACTGTGACGGATTCAATCATGCAGAGTCATTCGCGTATTGACCGGGCTTTTGCCCGGACACGGGAAGCGGGCCGTGCCGCCCTGATTCCCTATATTCCTGCCGGCGACCCGGATGCAGAGAGCATCCCCGCGCTGATGCATGCGCTGGTCGAGGCCGGTGCGGACGTCATCGAATTGGGCGTGCCGTTTTCCGACCCGACGGCGGACGGCCCGGTTATCCAGCTGGCGGCCGAGCGTGCCATTGCCCAGGGTGTGGGTTTGCGCCGCACGCTGGAAATGGTGGCGCAGTTCCGCCAGCACGACCAGGAAACCCCGGTCGTGCTGATGGGCTATGCCAACCCGATCGAGCGCATGGGTGAGCTCGAATTCGTGCGCCAGGCCCAGGCGGCCGGGGTGGACGGCGTTCTGACCGTGGACTACCCGGCAGAAGAGATTGGTACCCTGGCGCAAGCCTTGGAAACAGCAGGGATTGCGCCGATTTTCCTGCTGGCGCCCACCTCCACCGAAGCGCGTATCCGCTCCGTTGCACGGGTGGCTCGTGGGTATGTCTATTATGTTTCGTTGCGCGGCGTGACGGGGTCTGGCGGTCTGGATGTGGCGGAAGTCGAGTCCAGGCTGGCGCAAATCCGTCGCGATGTGCAGATTCCCATTGGTGTCGGCTTTGGTATCCGCGATGCGGCGACCGCCAGTCGTATTGGCGGTTTCGCCGATGCGGTGGTGATTGGAACCAAGATCATCGAGGTCATGCAGCAGGCGCTGCGCGACCATGCCGACGATAAGCAGGCGGCAATTGCCGCCGTGGCGGACTGGCTGCGCGATATTCGTCGTGCGCTGGATACCGCCCGTCACTGAAACCTTCATTCCGGATCAACCGAATATGAGCTGGATCGAGAAAATCCTTCCCCCACGCCTGACCAAATCCCAGGACTCCGGCGCTCGCCGGGTGCCGGAGGGGCTGTGGGTCAAATGCCCGTCCTGCGAGGCCGTGCTTTACAACGAAGACTTGGCGGCCAGCCTGAATGTCTGCCCCAAGTGTTCCCACCACATGCGTCTGAGCGCGCGGGCGCGCATTGACTCCCTGCTGGATCTGGGCGGCCGCATGGAAATTGGCCAGAACACGCGTTCGGTCGATACGCTGAAGTTCAAGGACAGCCGCAAGTATCCGGACCGTCTGCAGGAAGCCATGAAGCAGACGGGGGAAACCGATGCGCTGATCGTCATGAGCGGCAGCATCCATGGTGTTGCGGCGGTGCTGGCCTGCTTCGAGTTTTCCTTCATGGCCGGTTCGATGGGGGCGGTGGTTGGCGAACGCTTTGCGCGTGGTGTGCAGGCGGCGCTGGATCAGCGTACGCCATTCATTTGCGTGGCAGCCTCGGGGGGCGCCCGCATGCAGGAAAGCCTGCTATCACTGATGCAGATGGCCAAGACCAATGCCATGCTGACGCGTCTGTCGGAAGCCGGCTTGCCTTTCATCAGTGTGCTGACTGATCCCACCATGGGCGGCGTGTCTGCCAGTTTCGCCTTCATGGGTGATGTGGTGATCGCCGAGCCCAAGGCCTTGATCGGCTTTGCCGGTCCGCGCGTGATTGAACAGACGGTGCGTGAAAAACTGCCGGAAGGTTTCCAGCGCGCCGAATTCCTGCTGCAGAAAGGGGCCGTGGATCGCGTGGTTGACCGCCGCCACCTGAAGCAGGAACTGGCAGACCTGCTGAGCCTGTTGACAGGTGTCGCCGTCGCAGAAAAAGCCTGATTGCAAGTCATTCGGGCTGGGCGGCGCTCTCTGGTCAAAGGGGGCGCCGCCCCTTTTTTATGACGGTTGTCATCCCGCGGGAGCGCGGATTGGCACAAAATGTTTCTTTTTTGAAAGTGCTTTGATCACAAGGCATGACGCTGCATCTGTTGGTTTCATGCGCCTTGTGTTCTCATAATGGTTTTCGCACGCTGTATGAGCGCCGTTTGGCATCGGGCGTGTATGATGCCGCGAGTCGTGGGGATTAGGGAGAAATCATGCGGATTCAAGAAGCTTTGGCGCGCCGCTGGCGCTATGCGTTGGCGGCCTTGCCCGTCGCTTTTCTGGCCTGTGTGCCAGCCACTCAGGCTGCCGAAGGTGGGTTGGGCTTGAGGGTCGGCATGGGTTCAGAAGCCTCTCGCGCTGAAGTTTTTTATCAGACGGAACCGTTCTGGTCGTATGAGCTGGGTGGCAACTGGGGCAAGCTGACCCTGGATGGGGAGTTCGGTGTTGCGTACTGGAAGGCACGTCACAATGATGAGCCGGGCAATGCCTGGCAATTTACCGCCACGCCCATGCTGCGCTGGTGGATGACACCCTCCTTCTATCTGGAAGGCGGGATCGGCGCGAGCGTGTTCAGCACGACCCATGTGGCAGGCAAGCAGATCAGTACGGCCTTCCAGTTTGCGGATCAGATCGGTATCGGTTTCCGTCCTGCTCCCGCGCATGACATCAGCCTGCGTTTTGCACACTATTCGAATGCCAGTATCAAGCGCCCCAATCCTGGGATCAACGCGCTGCAGCTGAATTACGTGTATCGCTTCTGAGTGCCATGTGGTCACGGGGTGACGGCGTTCATCCTGTTTGGCAGCATTTATGAAAAATCCCCTGGTGGGCTGTGAGCCCACCAGGGGATTTTTGTTGGCAGAGGTTTGTTTGCCCGCAGCACTCGGTCGAGGCTGCGGACAAGCCGTCCTTATTCCGCCGGTGCGTCTGCCGTTTCCACTTGCTGCAGTGCCACCGGAGCGGGAGCTGCCGCTGCGGCCCTGCGCGGACGGCCCAGTTTGACGGCTGGGGCGGCGCTGGCGGTGGAGGTAGCAGCGTCGCTGCGGGTCTCGACCCATTGCAGGCCAGCTGCGGCGATGACGGATTCCAGTGCCTGGGCACCATTGCCTTGGCCGTTGCTGGCGTTGGCGGACGGTGCGGGGTTGGCCGGCACCTGGATGGCTTGCTCGACCACCGTTGCGACCGTTGCGGCGCTTGCTGCGGGCGCAGGCTGGGGTTCGACCGTGCTGTCCTGGCGATCCTCGGTGGCGGCCTCAGCGGCAGCCTCAGTGGTTGCCGCAGCTGCCGTTGCCGGCGCTTCGACTGCCTGAATGTCGGCCACGGCTACCGTCGCGACGGCGGCTGAGGTTTCGACTTCAATGGTCGCCGTACTTTCCTGCGCGATGGCGACGGGCAGTTCGGCCTCGGGAGCGCTTGCCGGTACTGCCGAGACTTCCTTGGCGACGGCATCCTCTGCTTGGGCCGGGGCGGCGTTCTCGACGGCAGGGCTGGCCTGGGTCTGAGCTTCGGCTGCGACGGCGGCATCCGTGGGTTCAGGAGCCGTGGTCGCGTTGGCAGGCGTCTCGGTGGCGGGGCTGGCGACAACGGGCGCTGCCACTGCATTTTCCACGGCAACCGGTGCCGGAGCGGCACTCACAAGCGCGTCGGGCGTGGGTTCGCTGGCGACGTCTTGCTGCTCGGCCTGAGCGGGGGCGGCGACGGCTGCCGGTGCTGCGGCTTCGTCCTGAACTGCTGCCGGGGATTGCGTTTCAGCCTGGACGGCTGCAGCGGCGTTGGTAGCAACGGCGGCGCTTGCCACAATGGCTACGGGCGTCACGAGGTTCGCTTCGCCTTCGCCATCGGCCTGGGCCGTGCCATCATCATTGTTGTCGCTATCGAGCTGGGTGCCATTTTCGTCACCGCTCTGGCGACGACCGCGGCGGCTGCGGCGGCGGCGGCGCTTGCGCTCCGGATCCGCTTCGCCATTGTCGTCACCACCATCCTGGCGCAGGGCATCCAGATCCTGGCTGTCATCGCCGGCATCGGCGGCAAGCTCTGCCTGCGGTGCCGAGATCGGCGCAGCAGCGGCTTCTGCGGCGGCGGCAGCGCCGGCAACGGCTGCCACGGGCAGCGTGCCGACATTCGTTTCCGTTGCCTGGACGTCGCCGTTCAGCGCGAGTTCGTCGCGACGACCGCCACGGCTGCGGCTGCGGCGGTTGCGCGAATTGCGCGGCGTGCCGTCGTCGCTTTCAGCGGCGGGCGTTGCGGCGGGTGCATCCTGGTGGCGTGTGGCAACCTGGTGCTGGCGCACGGCGTCACGCGCATCGGTATTGCGTGGGGCACGCGGTTGGCGGCGTTCCTGTTGTGCGTTTCCGGCAGTGTTGCCGTTGGCTGCATCCGTGGCTTCCGGTGCGCGGCGTTCGCTGCCATTGCGGCGATTGCGTTGGCGGTCGCCATTTTGCTGACGGGAATCGGATTGGCGGCGCGAGGCGCTGTTGTCGCTGCGGGCGCTGGCCGGTTTGGCCTGGCTGGGCTGGGCGGCAGGTTTGCTGTCGGTCGGGCTGCCGCTGAACCAGGCAACGATGCGCTTGATGAAGCCGGACAAGCCTGCGCCGGGCGCATTGCTGGCCGCGACGGGAGCCGGACGCGGCGTATGCAGCGGTGCGGGCGTCTCGGGCGTGACGCCCTTCACCAGGGCTTCCTGGCGCGGTTTGGCAGTTTCTTCGCGGGCCTTCCAGACCGAGGTTTCGGCGGCGGCTTCAGCCAGCGTGAAGCTGGGTTTGGTTTCTTCCAGGCGCGGATCGTCGTGGCGCAGGCGCTCCAGGCTGTGGTGCGGCGTTTCCAGGTTCTTGTTCGGAATCAGGACGACATTGACCTTCAGGCGGGCTTCCAGCTTGGCGATGTCACCACGCTTTTCGTTGAGCAGGAAGGTGGCGACATCCACCGGCACCTGTGCATGCACGGCGGCGGTGTTGTCCTTCATGGCTTCTTCCTGGATCAGGCGCAGGATGTGCAGCGCGCTGGATTCCGCGTCGCGGATCACGCCGGTGCCGTTGCAGCGCGGGCAGGTGATGTGCGAGCCTTCGTTCAGGGCGGGGCGCAGGCGCTGGCGCGACAGTTCCATCAGGCCGAAGCGTGAAATCTTGCCCATTTGCACGCGGGCGCGGTCGAAACGGAGGGCATCACGCAGGCGCTGTTCGACAGCGCGCTGGTTCTTGCTGTCCTCCATGTCGATGAAGTCGATCACGATCAGGCCGCCCAGGTCGCGCAGGCGCAACTGGCGGGCGACTTCGTCGGCGGCTTCAAGGTTGGTGCGCAGCGCGGTTTCTTCGATATCGGCGCCGCGCGTGGAGCGGGCCGAGTTGACGTCCACGGCGACCAGCGCTTCGGTGTGGTCGATGACCACAGCGCCGCCCGAAGGCAGCTCGACGGTACGCGAATAGGCGGTTTCGATCTGGTGCTCGATCTGGAAGCGCGAGAACAGCGGGATATCGTCACGATAGCGTTTGACGCGATTGACGTTATCCGGCATCACGACGCTCATGAAAGCCGTCGCCTGATCGGCGATGTCGTCGGTGTCGATGAGGATTTCACCGATATCCGGCGAGAAGTAATCACGGATGGCGCGGATGACCAGGCTGGATTCCAGGTAGATCAGCACCGGCGCGGCGTTGTCGCGCGCGGCAGTGTCGATGGCATCCCAGAGTTGCTGCAGGTAGGAGAGATCCCACTGCAGTTCTTCCACGCTGCGGCCAATGCCGGCGGTGCGGGCGATGACGCTCATGCCTTGCGGAATATTGAGCTGATCCATCGCATCGCGCAGTTCCTGGCGCTCTTCACCCTCGACCCGGCGCGAAACGCCGCCGCCGCGCGGGTTGTTGGGCATCAGAACCAGATGGCGGCCTGCCAGGGAGATGAAGGTGGTCAGGGCGGCGCCCTTGTTGCCGCGCTCTTCCTTTTCGACCTGAACGATCAGTTCCTGGCCTTCGGCAAGTGCGTCCTGGATGCGGGCGCTGCGGACTTCTACGCCTTCCTTGAAGTAACTGCGGGCGACTTCCTTGAAGGGCAGGAAGCCATGGCGCTCTTCGCCGTAATTGACGAAGCAGGCTTCAAGACCGGGTTCGATGCGGGTAATGACACCCTTGTAGATATTGCCTTTGCGCTGTTCGCGGCCGGCAGTCTCGATGTCGAGGTCGATGAGCTTCTGGCCATCGACGATAGCAACGCGCAGTTCTTCCTGGTGCGTTGCATTGAACAGCATGCGCTTCATGAGTGATGTTCTCCGTTGTATGGCGAGCCGAAATCGACTCGTCACCTCGGGTCACTGGTGCAGCGGGCTGAAACGGGGGGCAGGCGGCACCGTGCGAACGGCACCGCTCTTTGGCGGTCAGGCCGGCACGGCACGCCTTGTAGGGGCGCGGGGTTCTGTTAGCAGTCGGGAAGTCAGGGGCACAATGGTATGTGTTGACGGATGGCGGTTGCTTTGGAACACAACAGCCTCCATTTCTAGAATGGCGGCTGGTGCAGGAAATGACGACTTGTTTTGCCTTTTCGCTTCAGGACGCATACGGATGCAACGGGCGCTCGTGCAAGGGCAGCCTTGTAGGCTTTTCCGAGCGGCGCCTCGGTTGGATCGGCGACCATGTGACCCCAAGGAGTGCCTGCTCTGGCAGTACAATGGTTTCACCGACGGAGACGCGGTTTCGTATCTCTACGTCGAGTGGCGGCAGGCACACCTTTTTTAGGGTGAAACGATTATATGCCGCTTTTCGCAATGCGCAAACAAATATAAATAATGTCAGAATCCCCAGTGGTGCGCCTCGTCGAGGTGGCCGAAGAACACGCAGGACAGCGCCTGGACAACTTTCTTTTGCGCCTGTGCAAGGGGGTGCCCAAGAGTCATCTCTACAAGGCCATACGAGGCGGTCAGGTGCGTATCAACAAGGGGCGCTGCGGCGCCGACAGTCGCCTGGAAATTGGCGATGTCGTGCGTATTCCGCCGTTCCGGTTGCCCGAGGTGCAGGCGCAGCCGCCAGTGCCGGGCTGCGAATTCCCGATTGTCTATGAGGACGAGGCGCTGCTGGTGGTCGATAAGCCGGCCGGGGTGGCTGTGCATGGCGGCAGCGGCGTTTCCTTTGGCGTCATCGAGCAATTGCGTGCTGCGCGGCCGCAGGCGCGTTTCCTGGAGTTGGCGCATCGCCTGGATAGGGATACGTCCGGTTTGCTGCTGGTGGCCAAGAAGCGCAGCGCCTTGCTCGGGCTGCATGAAATGTTCCGCGAAGGCCGGGGCCGCAAACATTATTTCGCGCTGGTGCATGGTGACTGGGTCAACGGTCGGCAGCATATCCGGCTGCCGCTGCTGAAATGGCTCACCCGTACCGGCGAGCGTCGCGTAAGGGTGGACGAAGCGGAAGGGCAGGCGGCTCACACCATCATCAGCCTGGAGCGCCGTTACGGGCAGCTGTCGCTGGTGGATGCCGAGCTGCGTACCGGACGCACGCATCAGATTCGTGTGCATTTGTCGGCCAGCGGCTTTCCTATCGTCGGCGATGATAAGTATGGAGATGAGGCGGCGGATGCCGCGCTGGCGTCCAAAGGGTTCCGGCGCATGTTCCTGCACGCCCATCGTTTAGATATTCCTCATCCTGTAACGGGTGAGTCGCTGCATCTGGTAGCTAAATTGCCACCAGAATGTGAGAATCTCCTTCGTGGGCTGGACAAGACGTCCAGGGCGGAAGGCGGGGCTGGCGAGGGCCAGCGGAACCGGCCTTCCCGAAAACCTTGAGGAGTCGCGGGATGCAGTATTCGGTGCTTGTATTTGATTGGGATGGAACCTTGATGGATTCCACCCCGAGCATAGTGACGGCCATTCAAAATGCCTGTCGCGATCTGGATCTGCCGGTGCCGCCGGCTTCCAGCGCCAGTTGGGTGATCGGCCTCTCGCTGGATGCCGCCCTGACAAAAGTGGTGCCGGATCTGCCGCCATCGCTGCTGCCGCGCTTCATCGAGCGCTACCGCATCCATTATTTGCTGCGCGACCCCGACTTGCGTTTGTTCGATGGTGTGCCGGAGCTGCTGGCCGATTTGGGCGGGCAGGGCGCCAGGCTGGCCGTGGCCACTGGCAAGAGCCGGGTGGGCCTCGATCGGGTCATTCGCGGTTTTGGCCTGGAAGGGGTGTTTGAGGCCACGCGCTGCGCCGATGAAACGCATAGCAAACCGCATCCGGCCATGCTGAACGAGCTGATGGAAGAACTCATGGTGGCGCCGGAGGAAGTCCTGATGATTGGCGATACCTCGCACGATATGCGCATGGCGGCTAACGCAGGCGTACATGGTTTGGGTGTCAGCTATGGTGCGCATCCCTTGCCGGAGCTGTTGGCCGGCGAGCCCCTGCACGTGGTGGATAGCGTGTCCGCGATGCGCGACTGGATCCAGCCACGTCTGCGGGCGTGAGCCAATGGCCCGGCGCTTGCCCGGGCCTTGAATTGAGGTTTTTATGGCTGTTGCTTCCGCCGCGCCTGCGGGCGCGGTTGCCGTGTCGCCTGCAATGCGCGGCATTCTTTGCCTGTTGACGGGCATCTTCTTCCTGACGATCAGCGATTCCCTGGCGAAATGGCTGAGCGGCAGCTATGCGCCGGTGCAACTGCTGTTCCTGCGTGGTTCGCTGGCCGTTCCCATCATGCTGGTGCTGATTCTGGCGGTAGCGGGCCGGCCTGCCCTGCGTACCCGCTATCCCCGCCTGCATTTATTCCGGGGGTTCCTGAATGTCATTTCTGCCAGCTTGTTCTATTACGGGCTGACGCGTTTGCCTTTGGCGGAAAATACCGCAATTGCTTTTTCTGCGCCGTTGTTCGTGACCTTGCTGTCGGTGTTCTATCTGAAAGAGCATGTGGATGCCAGGCGCTGGGTGGCGGTGGTGGCCGGTTTCGTCGGCGTGGTGATCGTCGTGCAGCCGGGCGGCCCGGCGTTCCAGCCGGCGGCCCTGTTTCCTCTGGCCACGGCATTCGGCTATGCCGTCATGATGGTCAGCGCAAGAGGCATAGGCCGCGAAGAGGGGCTGCTGACCACCATGTTCTATATTGCGCTGGCTCAGGTCGTGGTGGCCGGGGCTGCCGTGGCCTGGTTCTGGCAGCCTGTGACGCAGGATGTGCATTGGCTGGGGCTGACCGGCATGGCGGTTTGCAGCACGGCGGGGCTGGGGCTGATTACCCAGGCGTTCCGGATTGCCCCGGCGTCGGTCGTGGCGCCGTTCGATTACAGCGGGCTGCTGTGGGCAGGTATTTTTGGCTGGCTGTTCTGGGACGAAGTGCCTGGCTGGGTGGCTTGCCTGGGGGCGGTGTTGATTGCAGCCAGCGGTATCTATATTGCCTGGCGGGAGTCGCGCGCGGGTAGCCGTAACGCTGATCAAGCCTGAGATACCTGGCGCCGTGGGTGCCCAGGCCCAGGTTGATGGGCAGGACTGAGGCCCGGCAGAGGCGGGGGCATGTCTGTGCTGGGTGGCCGCCAGTCAGGCGGATGACAGCCGAAGTCTGTCATAGTGGCTGAAAGCCGAAAAGATCCGTTGGTTGGGCGCAGGGAGTGTCGCGCCCTGGTGTGTGGCGGGTCAAGCAATTGGCGGAGACAACTAAAGGATGGAGAGCGGTATGTCTGTGCAGGGGCAGGATGGCGGGGTCGGGCAGCATTTCTGGAAAGATGTATCACCCCCCAGCATCGTGGCCGGCGCAGTGGCGGTACTGGTGGGGTTTGCCAGTTCCGCTGTGATTGTTTTCGAGGCCGCGCGCGCCAGCGGCTATGACGAAGCAGGCATTGCATCCTGGATCTGGGCCTTATGTCTGGGTTGCGGCCTGACAGGCGTGGGGTTGTCGTTGCGTTACCGGCAGCCCGTGGTCACGGCCTGGTCCACACCGGGCGCAGCCTTGCTGGCCACGACATCGGGCCTGACCCCGGAATTGGCGGCCGGGGCATTTGTGATCTGCGGTGCCCTGATTTTCATTTGTGGCATCACGCGCTGGTTCGAGCAGGCCATGTCACGCATTCCACTCTCTCTGGCGGCCGCCATGCTGGCGGGGGTATTGCTGCGCTTCGGGATGGATCTTTTTCTCTCTATGCGCAGCGCTTTCGGGCTGGTCGGGCTCATGTTCCTGGCTTTTTTCATTGTGCGCCGGGTATTGCCGCGCTATGTCATCCTGGTGGTGTTGCTGGTCGGCGGCGTGTATGCCTGGCAGCAGGGAGACTTGCATTGGGAAAGGCTCAGCCTGACTTTGGCCATGCCGCAGTGGACGACGCCGGCCTTCAGCTTGGCAACGGCTATCGGCGTTGCCTTGCCGCTTTTCATGGTGACGATGGCTTCGCAGTATGTACCGGGTATCGCGACCCAGCGCGCCTCGGGTTATGACATCCCGATCTCTCCCCAGGTGAGCTGGACGGGGCTGGTGACATTGTTGCTGGCGCCTTTTGGCGGGTTCGCCATTGGCCTCGCGGCCATTACGGCAGCGATCTGCATGGGGAGCGATGCTCACCCTGATCCGCGCCGGCGCTATACCGCTGCGGTCGCCTCCGGCGTGTTCTATCTCGTTGTAGCCCTGTTGGGGGCGACTGTCGTGTCGTTCCTGGCCGCGCTGCCCAGGGAAATGGTGCTGGCCGTGGCGGGCCTGGCCTTGCTGGGCACCATGGGCAACAGCCTGACGCTGGCCATGCGCGACGAATTCCGCCGGGATGCCGCCATGGTGACCTTCTTGGCTACGGCATCAGGTGTCACGCTGTTTGGCATCGGGTCGGCGTTCTGGGGGTTGGTGGGCGGCGGCCTGGTCATGTTGTTGAACGGCCAGCGGCGGGTGTAGATCGTTGCGGCTGAGCGCAGGGGGGGGGCTCAGCGCAAGGCCTGCAATATTGCCGCCGTTTCAGCATCCGGCAGGCCGTCGCTGCGCGTGGGGCGGTAGTGCATCTGGAATGCGGCGATGGTTTTTAGGGTGGTTTCGTCAAATTTGCCGGTGCGCTCGATGCCGTAGCCGACGCGAGCCAGGTTTTCCTGAAACCAGGCGGCGTCGGGCAGGCCTTTTTCCTCGAAGGTGTGTCGGAAATCGTTTGCCAGTGCTTCGTCGTACCAGCGGCCCAGGCCGGCTTCGGCCAGGCGTTTCCAGGGAAAGAGCGGGCCGGGGTCTTGCTTGCGGGTGGGGGCGATATCGCTGTGAGCTACGATGTTCTGCGGTGCAACGCCGTGGCGTTGGGCAATATCCTTGACCAGCGCGATGATGGCCTGGATCTGTTCTTCGCTGTATGGATAGGGCCAGGCACGGCCGCCGCGGCCATCATCGACCCAGCCGGGGTTGACGATTTCAATGCCAATGGAGCTGCCATTGAGCCAAGTGTAACCATACCAGCTGCTGGCACCAGCGTGCCAGGCGGCCCGGTTTTCATCCACCAGCGCATAGACTTTGCCGGGCGTTTCATCGCTGACCAGGTAGTGACTGCTGACAGCGCCCTGGCTCAGCAGGTGCAGCGATCGGGCGCGGTCGGCCGCGGTGTAATGCAGGACGATGAAGCGTGCGCGGCTGCTGTGACTGACGGAGCGGTGGCTGTCATCCAGCATGTAAGGCTTGGGAGGCACGCTTGCGCAACCTGCCAGGGCCAGCATACCTAGCAGCAGGGCAGCGCCGCTGGTGCGGTGCCGCCTGCGTGTCATGGGTGCAAAGGCGGGCATGCGGGGGCCGGGTAGCAGAGTCATTTTCCGTGAGCCAGGAACAGAAACAGGGTGGGATGCTTGCCGAGGTCGGGCGGGGGTGTCTTGCGCCATTCTGCAATGGTTTTGGTGCACACCCATTCTTCGCTAGTGGTCAGCGCGCGGGCCAGGCAAAGCCTGGTATCCGGGCGCAGGGCCTGAAGCAGGGCATCAACCATGGCGGCGTTGCGGTACGGCGTTTCGATGAACAGCTGGGTTTGCGACAGCTGGGCAGAATTACGTTCCCATTGTTGCAGTGAGCGGGTACGCGAAGGGCCGTCTTTGGGCGGGTAGCCGTGGAAAACGAATTGCTGGCCGTTCAGGCCGCTGGCCATCAGGCCCAACAGCAGCGACGAGGGTCCGACCCAGGGGCGTACTCGCAGACCCAGTTCATGCGCGACGCGCGCGGCATTGGCGCCGGGGTCCGCGACTGCCGGGCAGCCAGCTTCCGATACCAGGCCGATCTCGCCGCCATTCTGGTAGGGTGTGAGCCAGGTGGCGATGGTGGTGGCCTTGGTCGAGGCGTCTATGGTGTGGATCGTGATCTCGCGCAGCGGCTTTTCCGCGCCGACCAGCTTCAGAAAAGCGCGAGCGGTCTTGGCGTTCTCGGCGATGTAGGTGTCCAGCCGTGCCGCCAGCGCGCGGGTTTCTTCCGGCAGCCAGGCGGCCAGGGGGGCATCATCGCCCAGGCCAACGGGGATCAGGTGCAGCGTGCCCGTGCTGCTCATGCCTGGGCTCCTTGCGTCGCGGACAGGCCGAAGTGCCGCAGCATGCGGCTGAGCGCGATCAGCGGCAGGCCGATGATCGCCGTGGGGTCGTCGCTGCGCATGCGTTCCATCAGGGTGATGCCCAAGCTTTCGGCTTTGGCGCTGCCTGCCGTGTCATAGGGCTGATCCGCTAGCAGGTAGGCGGTGATTTCTGCGTCGTCCAGCTCGCGGAAATGGCATTCGGTGATAACGTCGTCATGCAGTACCGTATGACCATCGGTAACGGCCAGGGCGGAGTGGAAGGTGACGATCTTGCCGGACAGGCGGCGCAATTGGGCCAGGGCACTGTCAAAATTGCCGGGCTTGCCGATGGGCTCCTCCCCGAGGGTCGCCACCTGGTCGGAGCCGATCACGATGCTGCCGGGCCGTTGTTGCGCACCTGCACGAGCCTTGGCGATCGACAGGCGCAAGGCCAGCGCCGCAGGCAGTTCGCCGGGCTGTGGTGTTTCGTCCACATCAGGAGAGAGTGTGTCGAAAGGCAGAGCAAGCCGCTCCAGCATGGCACGGCGGTAACGGGAGGACGACGCCAGTACCAGCGAAGTTAGGGTCGGCTGGGGGGCGTGGGCTGACTGAGAAGAAGGCATAAGCGAGTATAGAATTGACGGTCAATCGGCAATCACGGTATTATCGCCCGTTTCGCTATGTTTTGTTCCGTAGCGGCTTTCCGCTTTGCCGGGGGGTTACCGATTCCGGTGATGCCGGAGGTTCGGCCGGGGGCGTGCTTTTTGTGCGCCAGCCGAGATACTGACGGGGCAAGCGTATCAAGCAGGCGGCGGATCAAGCAGGTAACACATTCGCTTCGAGGGGCTGGACATGGGTGCTGTCGTCGATATTTTCGCGTTTGTGCGTACACGCCGTCAGACCCGGGGCGAGCAGCCTCTGGCGCGCTTCACGCGCCTGGTGTCGGATTTGCCGGAACAGCCCCAGGGCGAGGCCGGCATGGTGCGATGGCAGGCTGAAGGTGTTGCCGGCCGCCACGGTGAATCGTTGCTGCGCCTGCGGGCGCAGGCGCAGCCAGTCGTGATGTGCCAACGCTGTTTGGTGCCGTTTGTCTGGCCGGTCGATGTCGATACGCTGTTGCAGCCTGTCGCCGACGAGGCCCGGCTTGAAGGTGACGCCGAGTCGGATGATTCCGGCGATGACGGCGAAGAGGATGAGCCAGAGAAAATTTTGGGTTCGTCGCGCTTCGATCTGCTGGAGCAGGTCGAGGATGAGTTGATTTTGAGTATTCCCTACGCGCCCCGGCACGATGTCTGCCCGGACGCGTCGGCGGCGGGTGCCGGGGATGAGCAGGAAGCGCCCGCAGCAAAACGGCCTTCACCTTTCGCGGTGCTGGCCAAACTGAAAAAGTAAAGTGCCCTTGCCGGGGTGTCCGGCGAGGGGTTAGCGGTTAATCAGGCCGGCTTGTCGTACAATCCGTTCCGTTTTCCAGGAGTCCATCATGGCTGTTCAACAAAACAAAAAGAGTCCGTCCAAGCGCGGTATGCACCGTTCGCACGATTTCCTCACGAATCCGCCGACGGCGATCGAGCCCAACACGGGCGAAACGCATCTGCGCCACCACATCAGCCCCAACGGCGTGTATCGTGGCCGCAAGGTGCTGAAGACCAAGAACGACGAGTAATTCGACGATTCTCGGTCTGATGCAAGAACATGCCCGGCGATGTTCGCCGGGCTGTCGAACAAATAGCTGGCGATTGTGATACGCATCGCGATAGATTGCATGGGCGGCGATTTCGGCCTGCCCGTCACGGTACCGTCTGCGCTGGATTTTGCCAGCAGGTTCGCTGATGTCCATTTGCTGCTGGTCGGGCAACCCGACGCCGTATCGTCCGCATTGGCGGCCGATGCGCGTTCGCGTGCGCTCGCTGGTCGGGTGGAGGTCGTGCCTGCGACAGAAGTCGTGGCGATGGACGATCCCGTCGAAGTGGCCTTGCGCCGCAAAAAAGATTCCTCCATGCGCGTGGCCGCCCAGGCCGTCAAAGACGGACGGGCGGATGCCTGTGTTTCCGCGGGCAATACCGGCGCCTGGATGGCGATTACGCGCTACGTGCTGAAGACGCTGGATGGCATAGACCGTCCGGCGATTGCGACGTCCATTCCCAATCAATTGGGCCGGGCGACGATCATGCTCGACCTGGGTGCCAATGTCGATTGTTCTGCGGAACATCTGCTGCAGTTCGGCATCATGGGCGCAGCCCTGGCGCAGGGGCGCGATGCTTCGGCACGCCCCAGCGTGGGCCTGCTGAATATCGGCGAAGAAATCATCAAGGGCAATGACGTCGTCAAGCATGCAGCCGTGCTGCTGCGCGATAGCCCTTTGAATTTCTACGGCAACGTCGAAGGCAATGACATTTTCAAGGGCACGGTGGATGTCGTGGTCTGTGATGGCTTTGTCGGCAATGCCGTGCTCAAGGCCATGGAAGGCATTGCCAAGATGCTGGGCAGCATGATCCGCGAAGAATTCCAGCGCAATGCCTACTCCATGATGTCAGGCCTGATCGCCAAGCCGGTGCTCAACCGTTTCAAGGATCGTGTGGACCATCGCCATTACAATGGCGCAGCGTTGCTGGGCTTGCGTGGCGTTGTGATCAAAAGCCATGGGTCGGCGGATAGCTATGCTTTTGGCTTTGCGTTGCAGCGTGCGCGCGATGCCGTTGCCAAGGGCGTGCTGGAACGTACCGCTTCTTACATTGCACAGATGACGCAGCAGGGTGGTGAGTCCCTGGAAACGTCTAATTAATGGAAAAGCTATGCAATATGCCGTGATCGCCGGGACAGGCAGCTTCCTGCCGCCGCGCAGTGTTTCCAACGATGAGCTGGCGGCCGACCTGGCTGCCCGCGGCGTGGAAACCTCCGATGAGTGGATCGTGACGCGTACGGGAATCCGTCAGCGTCATCTGGCGGAGCGTGGTGTACGCACCAGCGAGCTGGCGACCCGCGCGGCGTTTGCCGCGCTGGAAAATGCCGGCGCCAAGGCTGAGGAAGTGGATCTCATCATCCTGGCGACCTCCACGCCGGATTTCGTTTTCCCCAGTACGGCTTGCTTGGTGCAGGCCAATATCGGCGCTGCCAATGCGGCGGCCTTCGATGTCCAGGCGGTCTGCAGTGGCTTTGTGTATGCCATGACGACAGCAGACGCCTACATTCGTGCGGGCCGTGCGCGCTGCGCGCTGGTGATTGGCGCGGAAGTGTTCTCCAGCATTCTGGATTGGAATGATCGCGGTACTTGCGTGCTGTTCGGTGATGGCGCGGGCGCCGTGGTGCTGCGTGCTGCCGATCAGCCGGGCATTCTGGCTGCGCATCTGCAGGCCGATGGCACGCAAAGCAAGATTCTGTGCGCTGCCGGCAATGTCGCCTATGGCGAAGTGTTTGGCGACCCCTTCCTGCGTATGGATGGGCAAGCCGTCTTCAAGCAGGCCGTCACGGTGCTGGACCGTTCTGCGCGCAATGTATGCGAACAGGCCGGCCTGAGCCTGGATGATATCGACTGGATGGTGCCGCACCAGGCCAATGTCCGCATTCTGGCCATGCTGGCACGCAAATTGGGCGTGTCGCAAGACAAGGTGATCATTACCCTTGACCAGCATGCCAATACTTCTGCTGCCAGCGTTCCGCTGGCCCTGGATACCGCGCGGCGCGATGGCCGCATCCAGTCTGGCCAGCACGTGTTGCTGCAGGGCGTGGGCGGCGGTTTCACCTGGGGCTCGGTGCTGGTGCGCATGTAATTGCTCCCAGACTTCATCACACAGGAGACGCATTGATGAAACTCGCGTTCGTCTTTCCGGGCCAGGGCTCGCAATCGGTAGGCATGCTTGACGCCTGGGCCGGCCAGCCCGATGTGGCTGCCGTGATGGCCGAAGCCAATGCTGCGCTGGGCGAAGACCTGGCTGCACTGATTGCCCAGGGGCCGGCTGAACAGCTGAACCTGACGACCAATACCCAGCCTGCCATGCTCGTGGCCGCAGTGGCGGCCTATCGCGCCTGGCGCGCTGCGGGTGGGGCGCAAGCGGCCGTCATGGCCGGGCACAGCCTGGGCGAGTATTCGGCTTTGGTCGCTGCCGGGGCTTTGTCGCTGGCTGATGCCGTGCCGCTGGTTCGGGTGCGGGCCAATGCCATGCAGCAGGCTGTGCCGGTAGGCGAAGGCGGCATGGCTGCCATTCTTGGCCTGGACGACGATACCGTACGTGCCGTGTGCCAGGAAGCCGCACAGGGCGAAGTGGTTGAAGCCGTGAATTTCAATGCCCCGGCGCAGGTGGTGATCGCCGGCCACAAGGGCGCAGTTGAGCGCGCCTGCGCGGGTGCCAAGGCTGCGGGTGCGAAGCGTGCCTTGCCCTTGCCAGTTTCGGCGCCTTTCCACTCCAGCCTGCTGCGTCCTGCTGCCGATGTGCTGGGCCAGGCATTGGCTGGCGTGACGATCAATGCACCGCTGGTTCCTGTCGTCAATAACGTCGATGTCGCTGTGGAAACGACACCGGAAGCGATCCGTGACGCGCTAGTGCGTCAGGCCTGGCATCCGGTGCGCTGGGTGGAAACCGTGCAGGCCTTCCGTGCCCAGGGTGTGACTCATATTGTGGAATTCGGGCCGGGCAAGGTGCTGACCGGGCTGGTGCGCCGCATCGAGCCTGAAATCACGGCCTTGTCGGTGGCGGACCCTGCCTCGCTGGAAGCGGCGCTGGCCGCGCTGGCAGGCGCTTGAGGATTGAGGAACGGATGATGGAACTGCAGGACAAGATTGCGCTGGTAACGGGTGCTTCCCGTGGCATTGGCCGCGCCGTGGCGCTGGAACTGGCGGCCCGGGGTGCCAAAGTGATAGGGACGGCAACCTCGGAAGCAGGTGCCCAGGATATTACGGCTGCGCTGGCTCCGCAGGGTGGTCGTGGCGTTGTGCTTAACGTCAATGATGCAGCGGCGTGCGCTGCGTTGGTCGAAGCGCTGACGGCAGAAGGCGGTGGCCCGCATATCCTGGTCAACAATGCGGGCATTACGCGTGATACGCTGGCCATGCGCATGAAGGACGAGGATTGGGATGCTGTGCTGGAAACCAATCTGACGGCAGTGTTCCGCATGTCGCGTGCGGTCATGCGCCCGATGATGAAGGCCCGTTGGGGCCGTATCATCAACATTACGTCGGTCGTTGGCGCCAGCGGCAATGCCGGGCAAGCCAATTACGCGGCCGCCAAGGCGGGCGTGGCCGGCATGGCCCGTGCGCTGGCGCGCGAGCTGGGCAGCCGTGGAATCACGGTAAACTGCGTTGCTCCGGGTTTCATCGAGACTGACATGACGCGTGCGCTGGGCGAAAATCAGACCAGCGCGCTGTTGTCGCAGATTCCCTTGGGTCGTTTGGGCGATCCGGCGGATATTGCCAATGCGGTGGCCTTCCTGGCCGGACCGCAGGCAGGTTACATTACGGGCAGCACGCTGCACGTGAACGGTGGCATGTATATGCAGTAATGCCGCTGTGCTGGCGGTGCTCCGGCCCCGACGCAAGGGGTGGAAAACCGCTGGCATTTGTCAGAGGCGTACGCCGCGCAGCAGCCCGTTGCGCGAGTACATGTTTTTTTGTCACGGCCGGTGTTTGAAAATTTTCACGCTTGGCTATAATTCGCGGGATTTTTCCCCATTTGGAGATCTGCATGGAAAGCATCGAACAGCGCGTCAAGAAGATCGTCGCTGAACAACTTGGCGTCAACGAAGCCGAGGTCAAGAACGAATCTTCCTTCCTTGACGACCTCGGTGCCGATTCGCTCGACATGGTCGAATTGGTCATGGCGCTGGAAGACGAATTCGAAACCGAGATCCCCGACGAAGAGGCGGAGAAGATCACCAACGTTCAGCAAGCCATCGACTACGTCAGCACCAACCTGAAGTCGTAATTCTTGTTGTCTGTAATGGGTATCGGGCGTGCCTGGCGCGCCCGTCCGTCAGGCGGTTACTGAAGACTAGCGACGAATTCCGATCGACCGGTCATCCTGGCTGATGCGGCGTTTGTCGTGGTCTGCAGGCCGCCTTTTCTTTGTCTGTTTTAGGAGTCACCCGTGAAGCGACGTGTCGTGATTACAGGCCTGGGTATCGTCAGCCCCGTCGGCAACGACATCGCTACGGCATGGGACAACATCGTCAACGGACGGTCCGGGATCGGGCGTATTACCCGCTTCGATCCGTCTGGTCTGACGGCCCAGATCGCCGGCGAAGTAAAAGATTTTGATGTCACGCAATACATTCCGTCCAAGGAAGCGCGTCAGATGGATACCTTCATCCATTATGGCGTGGCTGCCGGGGTGCAGGCGTGGCAGGATAGCGGGCTGGAAATTACCGAAGCCAATGCAGACCGGGTCGGCGTCATCGTCGGGTCGGGTATCGGTGGCTTGCCCCGTATCGAAGAAACGCAGACCGAATACCTGGAACGTGGTGCCCGCCGCATATCGCCGTTCTTCGTGCCGGCTTCGCTGATCAACCTGATTTCCGGGCAGCTGTCCATCCGGTTCGGCATGCGTGGCCCGAGCTATGCGGTCGTGTCCGCATGTACGACGGGTCTGCACAGCATTGGTGATGCCGCCCGCCTGATCGAATATGGTGACGCTGACGTCATGCTGGCTGGCGGTGCCGAATCCACGGTTTCGCCGCTGGGTATCGGCGGTTTCGCGGCCATGCGTGCCCTCTCTTTGCGCAACGACGATCCGGAAACGGCATCGCGTCCCTGGGATCGCGATCGTGACGGTTTCGTGCTGGGTGAAGGCGCGGGTGTGCTGGTGCTGGAGGAATACGAGCATGCGCGCAAGCGCGGCGCCCGTATCTATGGCGAGTTCGCCGGTTATGGCATGAGCTCCGACGCCTATCACATCACTGCGCCGAACCGCGAAGGCCCGGCACGCGGCGTGCAGAACGCGCTGCGCAACGGCGGCATCAATGCCGACGAAATCAGCTATGTGAATGCGCACGGTACCTCCACGCCGCTGGGCGACAAGAACGAGACCGAGGCACTGAAGCTGGCATTCGGCGATCACGCGCGCAAGCTCGTGATCAATTCGACCAAGTCCATGACCGGCCATTTGCTGGGTGCGGCAGGCGGTATCGAAGCCGTGTTCACCACGCTGGCCGTTTATAACCAGGTCTCGCCCCCGACGATCAATCTGTTTAACCAGGATCCCGAGTGCGATCTCGACTACTGCGCCAATCAGGCGCGTGAGCTCAAGATCGACGTGGCCCTGTCGAACTCCTTTGGTTTCGGTGGCACCAACGGCTCGATGGTCGTCCGCAAGGTCTGATATCGTGGACGCCGCCGGACAGGGCGTGCTGCTGGTGGCGCCCGGGAGCAGCAAGCGCCGTTGGGCGCTTGCCGGTTCCGTTAGCATTGCGTCAGGCGCCTGCCTGGCGCTGGTTCTGTCCTGGCATATGGCGGACACCTGGCTGGCTTGGCTGGCAGGGGTGTCCGCCATGTTTGTAATGGCCTGGCATGAGCATCGCCTGGTATCGCGCCAGGGTCTGCTGCGCGTCGATGCTCAAGGCAATTTCAGTGTGCGCGCCCGGTCGGGCTGGCAGAATGTAAGTTGCTGGTCGGTTCAGGCGTCGGCATCTTGCCTGGCCTTGCGCCTGGAAGGGCCGCAAGGCGTGCAGCATATGACTATCTGGCGCGACGCCGTTGAGCCTGCGGGCTGGCGGCGCTTGAATCTGCTGGCAGTGCGCCAGCAGTTCAATCTGGGCGAGCCGCGTCCGGGAGGAACTGCATGAGTGAAAAAGAGGTCGATAGCGCCCTGGTCGCAAGGGTGCAGCAAGGCGACAAGACTGCATTTGATCTGCTGGTGCGCAAGTACCAGCGCAAGATAATGCGGCTGTTGTCGCGCATGATCCGCGACCCGGCAGACCTGGAAGATGTTGCGCAGGAAACCTTTATCAAGGCCTATCGGGCCCTGGGTCAATTCCGTGGTGAGAGCGCTTTCTATACCTGGTTGTATCGTATTGCCATCAATACGGCGCGCAACTGGCTGTCGGCTTCCGGCCGGCGTCCGAGCGGCACCGGCGTATTGGAAAACGAAGATGGTGAAACTTTTAGTGAAACCGACAACCTAAGCGATATCAGCACACCGGAATCGGTGCTTGCCAGCCGCGAAATTGCCGCGACGGTCAATGCAGTGATCGAGGAACTGCCGGAGGAGCTGCGTACGGCTATCGTGCTGAGGGAAATCGAGGGGATGAGCTACGACGAAATTGCTCAGACCATGAATTGTCCTATTGGAACGGTAAGGTCGCGGATTTTCCGCGCACGGGAGGCAATCGCCGCCCGTTTGCGCCCGTTGCTGGATACGGATCAGGAACGGCGCTGGTAAGGAGCTAGCATGCAGTCAAGTACGCAAAGGCGAGAGGCCGAAGCGGATGCCCTGTCGCGCGAACAGGCATTGTCCGCTTTCATGGATGGCGAAGGCGGTGACGTCTGGCCAATGGAACTGGATACGCCCAAGGGGCGCCAGGATTGGGACGCTTACCATCTGATCGGTGATGTATTGCGCAGCCCCGGGCTGTCGATCCAGGTATCGGAAAAATGGCGGGTACGGCTCGCTGGCGCGCTGGAGCAGGAACCCACGCTGATGACGCCGCGCCGCAGCGGTCGTGTCTGGCGTTTCGGCCTGTCCGGGCTGGCTGCCGCTGCGGCCGTGGCCTCGGTGGCCTGGGTGGCGCAACCCTATTTCTCCACTGGCGGTTCGCCCGCACCGGTGTTGGCCGATGGCCGTTCGGTCGAGGCCCCCGCCTTGCTGGAGTATGTCGATGCCCACCGGGAGCTGGCGAATCCGGGCTCAGGTATCCGCCAGGTTTCCTTTGATGGCGGCCTGTGAGGCGGCCGATGCTGGGACGGGCAGCCATGAAGAGAGAAGCCGCGCAGGATGATCGGCAGCGCAAGCGGAGCTTGCTGGGCGTATTGAGTCTGGCCGGCGCGTTGGTGCTGGCAGGCCCGGTACAGGCCGCTCCAGCGTCGGCAGCGCTGAGCGAAGCCGACGCCAAGGCGTTGCTGGACCGTGTCCAGGCGGCGGCTCGGGACGAGGACTACAGCGGCATTCTGATCTATCAGCAGGGCCAGGCCCTGCAGTCGTCGCTGCTGGCGCATATCATGGATGGCACGGGCGAGCGTGAGCGCATGTATGCGCTGGATGGCGAACCCAGGGAATATCTGCGCCATAACGACGATGTGAGCTATGTGCTGCCGCAGCGCAAGCTGGTCAAGCAGGATTCCGGCAAATCCGGCCGTTTTCCCTCGCTCTTGCAAGGAGACGCGACGAATCTGCTGCAGCATTATGTGGTGCGTGTGGATGACAGCGGCCTGGCGCGTATCGCCGGACGTCCTTGCCAGGTTGCGCATATCGAACCCAAGGACAATTACCGCTATGCGCACCGGGTTTGCATCGACCAGGCTACCGGATTGCTCTTGAAGGCCCAGATTCTCGGGCAGGACGGGCAGGTGCTGGAGCAATATGCCTTTGCTGCGCTGGACACCGGTGCCGACGTCAATCCGGCCCGCCTGCGTGGCGAGGCGGTGGAGCCTGGCTGGGAAGTGCAGAGCAGCCACATGGCGCCGGTGGATCTGGCGAGCCAGGGCTGGCGCATTACGCCGCCGCCGGGCTTTGTGCCGGTGATGCAAGTGCAAAGAAATTTAAATCACCGTGAAACTGTTAGCCAGTTGGTGCTGTCAGATGGGTTGGCGGCTTTCTCGGTGTTTATCGAGCCGCTGCAGTCCTCGTCCCGTACCGGGCGCCCGGTACGCGAGCAGGCGCAGCGGGGCGCAACCCATATCCATGGCGTGCGCATTGCCGATTACTGGCTGACGGCGGTGGGCGAGGTGCCCGCCGATGCGCTGGCGCACGTGGTCGATGCAGTGGAATACGTGCCGGGCGCGCCGCAGTAAGAGACCTTAACCCTGAGTTCCTCCTTGGGCAGGAATGAGTATGGAGCAGAAGGCTATTATGCGTAGTGACTCTTTGATGACCGGATTATTCCGTTCTGCCGCCCTCCGGGCGGCGACCCTGGCGCTGGCGGCGTGCATGACGCTGGGCGCCCAGCAGGCCATGGCGCAGACGCGCACGCTGGACGGCTTGCCGGATTTCACGTCGATTGTGGAAAAGACCGAAGGTTCGGTCGTGAATATCCGAACCACTGCCACCGTGCAGCCCCGTGGCGGCATGCCTGGCTTTGGCGGTGATGACCCCTATGAAATGTTCCGCTGGTTCTTCGGCCCCGATATGGTACCGCCGGGAGCCGGACGCCGGCCTGGGCCGGGGGCCGGGCAAGCGCCGGCAGAGCCGCGTACGGTGCCGCGCGGTATCGGTTCGGGCTTTATCGTGTCCGATGATGGCTATATCCTCACCAATAACCACGTTGTCGATGGCGCAACGGATATTTTCGTTACCTTCACCGATGGCCGTGAGGTCAAGGCGCGCCTGATCGGTGCCGATGCGCGTACCGATGTGGCGGTGATCAAGGTCGATGACCAGAAAGACTTGCAGCCGCTGGCCATAGGTGATTCCAACAAGCTGCGCAAGGGCCAGTGGGTGCTGGCCATCGGTTCGCCCTTTGGCCTGGAGTCCACCGTGACGTCCGGTATCGTGAGCGCCATTGGCCGGGAAACCGGGGATTACCTGCCTTTCATCCAGACGGATGTGGCCGTCAATCCGGGTAACTCCGGCGGACCGCTGATCAACCTGGATGGTGAAGCTGTCGGTATCAATTCCCAGATCGTGACGCGCAGCGGCGGCTTCATCGGTATCTCCCTGGCCATTCCCATAGACGAAGCCATGCGGGTGGCAGATCAGCTCAAGGCCAATGGCCGGGTGGTGCGCGGCCGTATCGGTGTGCAGATTTCCGAGGTCAGCAAGGATGTGGCTGACGCCATCGGCCTGCCCAACTCGCAAGGTGCGATGGTCAGCATGGTTGAGGAAAAAGGCCCGGCAGAAGCTGCTGGCGTGCAGGCCGGCGATGTGATCGTGGGCTTCAATGGTCATGAAATCAAACGCTGGTCTGATCTGCCGCGCCTGGTTGGCGATACCAAGCCGGATACCAAGGCGCCGCTGGAAGTCTGGCGCAAGGGTAAGAAAATGACCTTGAGCGTGCGTATCGGCGAGATTCCGGCAGATGAAAGCCCGGCAGCCGAGCAAGCACCTGCGACAGCCAATGCCAATGCGCTGGGTCTGGTTGTGGCGCCGCTGGATGCCGAGGCCCGGGCAGCGTTGAAGGTTTCCGGAGGGGTCGTGGTGCGTCGTGCCGAAGGCCCGGCTGCCGCAGCTGGCATCCGTGAGGGTGATGTGTTGCTGACGTTCAACACCCAGGATATCACTGCACCCGAGCAGTTCAACAAGCTGGTTTCCGAGCTGAAACCGGGCAGCCGTGCGGCCTTGTTGGTGCGTCGTGATGACATCAGCCTGTGGGTGACGCTGGAACTGCCCGCGAAGTAAGGGCAAAACCCGCTAAAATGGCTGGTTGCCGCAAAAAGGGGTGCGTTGCGCCCCTTTTTGCTATCACGGCTAAATCCCGGCCGGGCGGCGAATGCCTGCCTATCGGGCACCAGCCGGCCTGTTTCCGCCTTTTTCATGACGGTTTATGCAGCATATCCGCAATTTCTCTATCATTGCCCACATCGACCACGGTAAATCGACGCTGGCGGATCGCTTGATCCAGCGCTGCGGCGGTCTGCAGGATCGGGAAATGTCGTCGCAGGTGCTCGATTCCATGGATCTTGAGCGCGAGCGCGGCATTACCATCAAGGCCCAGACGGCAGCGCTGACCTACAAGGCCAATGACGGTCAGGTTTATCAGCTCAACCTGATCGACACCCCGGGGCACGTCGATTTCTCCTATGAGGTCAGCCGTTCGCTGTCGGCCTGCGAAGGCGCGTTGCTGGTGGTGGATGCCTCGCAAGGCGTGGAAGCGCAGACGGTCGCCAACTGCTACACGGCCATTGAACTGGGCGTGGAAGTGCTGCCCGTGCTCAACAAGATGGATCTGCCCCAGGCCGATCCCGAGAGCGCACGCTCGGAAATTGAGGATGTCATCGGCATCGACGCTTCGCAGGCGGTGCTGGCCAGTGCCAAAAGCGGCATGGGCATCGACGATATCCTGGAGATGGTGGTTGCCAAGGTGCCGCCGCCACGTGGCAGCGTGGATCAGCCCCTGCAGGCTTTGATCATCGACTCCTGGTTTGATAACTACGTCGGCGTGGTCATGCTGGTGCGCATCGTCAACGGTGTGCTGCGTCCCAAGGACAAGATCCTGTTGATGGCGACAGGCGCGACCCACCTCTGCGAGCAGATCGGTGTGTTTACCCCCAAGTCCGTCAAGCGCGACAGCCTGTCGGCGGGCGAGGTCGGTTTCATCATCGCAGGTATCAAGGAACTCGAAGACGCCAAGGTGGGCGACACCGTGACGCTGGCTGGCAAGCCGGCGTCCGGCGCTTTGCCGGGTTTCAAGGAAGTGCAGCCGCAGGTGTTTTCCGGCCTGTATCCGGTGGAATCCAGCGAATACGATCAACTGCGTGATGCGCTGGAAAAGCTCAAGCTCAATGACGCCGCGCTGATGTTCGAACCGGAAGTGTCGCAGGCGCTGGGCTTTGGCTTCCGCTGCGGTTTCCTGGGCCTGCTGCACATGGAAATCGTGCAGGAGCGCCTGGAGCGCGAGTTCGACATGGACATCATCACCACCGCGCCGTCGGTGGTGTATGAAGTGATGCAGCGGGATGGCGAAATGCTGATGGTCGAAAGTCCGTCGCGCATGCCGGAAGTGGGCAAGATCGAAGATATTCGCGAGCCCATCGTGAAAGTGACGCTGTTCATGCCGCAAGAGTATGTGGGCCCTGTCATGACGCTGTGCAACCAGAAGCGCGGCGCCCAGGTCAACATGAGCTATCACGGCAAGCAGGTGCACCTGGTCTATGAAATTCCGCTGGCCGAAATCGTGCTGGACTTCTTCGACCGGCTGAAATCGGTATCCCGTGGCTATGCCTCGATGGACTATGAATTCATGGAGTACCGTTCGGCAGATGTGGTCAAGGTCGATCTGCTGATCAATAGCGATCGCGTGGATGCGCTCTCCATGATTGTTCACCGCAGCAATGCGCGTTTCCGTGCGCGTGAGGTGGTGTCCAAGATGCGCGAGCTGATTCCGCGCCAAATGTACGATGTGGCCATCCAGGCAGCCATCGGCGCGGAAATCATCGCGCGTGAAAACGTCAAGGCCTTGCGCAAGAACGTGTTGGCCAAGTGCTATGGTGGCGATATCTCGCGCAAGAAAAAGCTGCTTGAGAAACAGAAGGCAGGCAAGAAGCGCATGAAGCAGGTCGGTACGGTGGAAATTCCGCAGGAGGCGTTCCTGGCCATTCTGCAGGTTGAGGACAAATAAGGTTGGAACGCGGATGAGCTGGAATTTCGCCCTGATATTGTTTCTGCTGCTGGTATTGACGGGGGCCGTCAAGATCATCGACCGGGTATGGTTGAGGAAAGCCAGGGCAGCGCGTGCCGAAGCGGAAATCCAGCGCCAGCTCAAGGAAGGCGTGCTGGATGCGGATTCCGCCGAGGAACGGTCGCGCGCATTGCGCAACAAGCTGAACCGTGCCCCCTGGTGGGTGGAGTACGCGGTCAGCTTCTTTCCCGTCATTCTGTTCGTATTCGTCTTGCGCTCGTTCATTGTTGAACCGTTCCGCATTCCGTCCGGTTCCATGTTGCCGACACTGCAATCCGGCGACCTGATCCTGGTGAACAAATTCAGCTATGGCATTCGTTTGCCGGTGCTGGACAAGAAAGTCATCCCCGTAGGGGATCCGCAGCGCGGCGATGTCGTGGTGTTCCGTTATCCGGTAGATCCGCAGACGGATTACATCAAGCGCATCGTCGGCCTGCCGGGTGATGAAGTCGCGTATATCAACCAGACCCTGCTGATCAACGGCGAGGTGGTGCCGCATGTGCGCGATGGCGATTACTACGACCCTGAGCGCATGGCGTATGGGGCGCGCTATATCGAGACCCTGGGCGAGCGCAAGCATGACATTCTGCTCAATGAAAACGCCATGCCGAACCTGAACCCGATCTGGCGCTTCCCTTACTTCGACCAGTGCCGTTATGGCCGCGAAGGCGTGCGCTGCATCGTGCCCGAAGGGAATTATTTTGTGTTGGGTGACAACCGCGACAATAGCCTGGATAGCCGCTATTGGGGGTTCGTACCCGATGAAAACCTGGTTGGCCGCGCGTTCTTCATCTGGATGAATTTCCGTGAGCCCAGCCGTATCGGCGGATTTAAATAAGACAATGACCCCTTTGCGTTTGCTGGAACAGCGCATAGACCATAAGTTTACGGATGCGGACCTGCTGGAGCAGGCCGTGACACACCGCAGCCATAGTGGCAAGCACAACGAGCGCCTGGAGTTTCTGGGTGATTCCGTGCTGAACTTCGTGGTGGCGGATTTGCTGTACCAGCGTTATGAACGGCTGGATGAAGGCGATCTGTCCCGCATTCGCGCGAATCTGGTCAAGCAGTCCGCGTTGGCGGATATTGCCCAGACCTTGTCGCTGTCGGAGTTCCTGCGCCTGGGTGAAGGCGAACTGAAGAGCGGCGGTTACCGCCGTCCTTCCATTCTTGCCGATGCGCTCGAAGCCATTTTCGGGGCAGTATTCCTGGATTCCGGGTTCGAAGAAGCGCGCCGGGTGATCCGGCGCCTGTACGAACCGGTGCTCGAAAGTGTTGATCCGCATACCTTGGGCAAGGACGCCAAGACCCTGTTGCAGGAATTCCTGCAGGGGCGCAAGCTGCCGTTGCCGGTTTATACCGTGCTGGCAATCCATGGCGCGGCACATGATCAGCAGTTCGAGCTGCAGTGTTCCATTACATCCTTGAATATCCATGTCACCGCCGCTGGTGGCAGCCGTCGTGCTGCCGAACAGCTGGCCGCAGCCGAAGCGCTGGCACAGGCGCAGCGAGCCTGTCCGGCGCCGTTGCGCGGCAAGGCCGCCAAGAAATCCTCGCAGTCGGCCCTGACCGTTGCGGTTGAACAGGAGCGCATGAAGCGCAAAAGCACATGAACAGCGAGCAAAACAAAGAAACAGACGTTCCGGCTGAAACACCGGAATCGGCTCAGGCGATACCGGCAGAGGCTGCTGTGGATACCGATTACCGCTGCGGGTTCGTCGCGCTGGTCGGCCGCCCCAACGTCGGCAAATCGACGCTGTCGAACGCCCTGATCGGCGCCAAGCTTTCCATCGTGTCGCGCAAGGCACAAACGACGCGCCACCGTATCCAGGGGGTGCTGACGCGGGATGATGCCCAATTCGTCTTTGTCGATACCCCCGGTTTCCAGACCCGCCATGGCGGGGCCATGAACCGCATGATGAACCGCGTCGTGACGCAGGCCCTGGCGGATGTGGATGTTGTCGTGCATGTCGTCGAAGCCGGCAAGTGGTCGGAGGGCGACGCCAAATTGCTGCCGCTGCTGCCCAAGGGCAAGCGCGTCATCCTGGCAGTCAATAAGGTGGATCTGCTCAAGCAGCGGAATGATCTCTTCCCCTTCGTGGCGAAGCTCACGGCCTTGCATCCCTATGATGCCGTGGTGCCGGTCAGCGCTGCCAAGGATAAGCAGCTGGACGTCCTGTTGGCGGAAATCGCTGCTGGCCTGCCGCATGGCGAAGCCATGTTCGAGCCCGATACGCTGACTGACCGGCCGATGCGCTTTATTGCCGCGGAGTTGATCCGGGAAAAAATCTTCCGCCTGGTTGGCGACGAACTGCCTTATGGCTGCACCGTCGTGATCGAGCAATGGGAAGAAAATGAAAATGGCGGCGTGCGCATTGCGGCTTGCGTGGTGGTCGAACGCGAGAGCCATCGCCCCATCTTGCTCGGCGCTGGTGGCCAGCACATGAAGCGCATCGCGACCGAAGCGCGCCAGGATATTTCCAAGTTGCTGGAGCAGCCCGTGTTCCTGGAAATCTATATCAAGGTACGCAAGGGCTGGTCCGAGCGTGAAAGCGCTCTGCGCGATCTGGGATATGAGTAAACGCGCCAGGCGCGTCAATGATGTCATTGCCTACCTGCTGCATGCGACAGCATGGCGGGAAACCTCGCTGATCGTCCAGGCATTCAGCCGTGATCACGGCTGCGTGGCGCTGGTTGCCAAGGGCGCCAAGCGCCCGTACTCCACTTTGCGTCCCGTGCTGCACACGTTCCAGCCCTTGCTGCTCTCATGGAGCGGCGCGGGGGAAGTGAAGACACTGGTGCGCGCCGACATTGCCGGGTTGATGCCTCTATCGGGGGCGGCGCTGATGTCGGCCTGGTATATGAATGAATTGCTGCTGCGGCTGCTGCCTCGCGAAGACGCCTACCCGGAAGTCTTTGATGCCTATGAGGCAGCCTTGCGCCAGTTGGCCAGCGGCGGGCCGGCGGTAGCAGCGCTGCGCCGCTTTGAATGGACCCTCTTGCGTGAAACGGGCTACGGCCTGGATGAAGCGGAACCGGACTTCTCCGCCCTGGAGAATGAGCCTGGCCTGCGGGCACGCCTGCGCGAGCGCCTGGCAGAACATCTGGCCGGCCGTCAGTTGGCGACGCGCAGGGTTTTGATCGACCTGCAGCGCTGGCTGGCCCAAAATCAGCCGGCCGCCTGAAGGGGCGATTCGGGAATCCACACTGAAATATCAGTGTGGAAATTTCAGACCCGGAATCTCAGTATTGAAAGTCCGGTCTGGAAAGTCCAGATAGGGGAAGCCCCAGGCACGGAAAGTCTCAGGTACGGAAAGTCTCAGGTACAGATAGTCTCAGGTACAGATAGTCTCAAGCACAGATAGTCTCAAGCACAGATAGTCTCGGGCACAGATAGTCTCGGGCACAGATAGTCTCGGGCACAGATAGTCTCGGGCAGAGGCGGGGAGGGTTTCGTCCAGGGTGGTTTTTCCACGGATGCTGTTCCGCTATCTATCGCAGGCCTGATACGAATCTTTGCGTGTGGACCATACGCTACAGGATTCTTATGGTTTCTTGTTCATATATCGCTTTCATGTAAGAATCGAAAGAGAATGGTTCTTAATGTATTTTCTTTTATCTTGCCTGTTGTTGACCTGATTAGGGTCTGAATAGAGCACGATATTTCTTGAGCGAGACTTCCCCTTATGTTTCAGCATGCCCAATTCCGGTTCAACCGGATAGCCACCGCTGTGTGCTTGTTGTCTGCTTTGCCGGTCGCGCATGCCCAGCAAGCACAGCCGAATCAGCCCGTACAACCGTCGCGTGAACTGGAAGCCGTGACGGTGTTGGGGACAGCGGCCGAAGAGCAGAAGGAAGCATTGGGCGTGTCGGTGATTACTGCCGCAGAACTGGAAAAGCGGCCGCCGGCTTCCGATCTCGCTGAAATCCTGCGGCGCGAGCCGGGTGTCAATCTGACCGGCAGCGCAGCTTCCGGTATGCGCGGCAATCGCCGCCAGATCGACATTCGTGGCATGGGCCCGGATAACACCATGGTGTTGATCGACGGCCGTCCGGCCAACTCGCGCAATGCTTCGCGCCAGGGCTGGACCGGTGAGCGTGACACCGATGGCGATACCGGCTGGGTGCCGCCGGAAGCCATCGAGCGCGTCGAAATCCTGCGCGGGCCGGCTGCGGCACGCTATGGTTCGGGCGCCATGGGGGGTGTGGTCAATATCATCACGAAGAAGCCGACGGAAGAGTTTCATGGTTCGGTGACAACCTACAACGATTGGCACCAGGATTCGGACGAAGGCCATAGCCGCCGCGCGACATTCCTGCTGTCCGGCCCGGCGGCGGAAAAACTGGGTTTCCGTCTTTATGGCGGCTATGCCAAGACGCAGCCGGATGCCTTGAACCTGAATGATGGCCATGGCTCTTACACCGAAAATGACATCACGGCGGCCGCTGGCAAGACGGGTAAGCGAGATCGCTATCTGAATGGCGAACTGGTTCTGGACATTGATTCGCGTCAGTCGCTGGAACTGGATCTGGGCTATAGCCGCAAGAGCGATCTGTATTCTGGCGATACCCAGAATATGAATAGCAAAGATACGGCGAGCAACCCCACCTTCCAATCGGTGCGCGATCTGTGGGGCTCGGAAACCACGATTGTGTATCGTACCGATCTGGGCCTGACGCACAAGGGCAATTGGGATTGGGGGGTATCCAACCTGGGGTTGAGCTACGGCTATACCCGCAATTCTCGTGGCGCCGAGGGGCTGTTTGGCGGGCCGGAAGGAGCTTTCCTGGGGGAAAACGCCTCGCCGCAAAGCCGTTATGAAAGCCGCTTCAAGGAATGGCGCCTGGATGGCGATGTCAGCCTGCCGCTGGATTTCGCTGGCCTGGAGCAGATGCTGACGGTGGGCGCGGAATGGAAGCATGAATCGCTGGACGATCCTGGCAGTTTCCGCAAACTGACCTTGGGCAACCAGAATTTCGAGCCGATTGGTGTGCCGGGGCGTGATGGGCAAAGCAAATTGTCATACAGCAGCTTCGCCATCTGGATTGAAGATAACGTGCGCGTGACGGATGCCTTTACCCTGACGCCTACCGTGCGCTTCAACCATCATGAGGAATTCGGCAATAACGTCAGTCCCGGTCTGACGGCATCCTATATGGTCAACGATGTCTGGACAATTCGCGGTGGTATTGCGCGCGCCTACAAGACGCCGAATCTTTACCAGGCCAATCCGAACTATCTGCTGTATAGCCGCGGCATTGGTTGCCGCACGACTTTGACGCCCAATGGCGGCTGCTATCTGCAAGGGAACGCGGATCTGAAGAGCGAAACCAGCGTCAACAAGGAAATCGGTGTGGCCTATGACGACGGCATTTTCAATGCCAGCCTGGCCTACTTCCGCAATGACTACAAGAACAAGATTGTGGCGGGTGTCGATCCCGTCGGGCAAGCTGGCCTGGGCGCGCAGAACCCCTATCTGCTGCAATGGGTGAATACGCCCAAGGCCGAAGTCTCGGGCCTGGAAGGCAATATCTTCATTCCGTTCACAGATGCCGTGTCCTGGAATACGAACTTCACTTACATGATTTCGTCCAAGGACAAGACCTATAACCAGCCGCTGAGCATCATTCCCAAGTACACGGTCAACTCCTGGCTGGATTGGGCCATCAGCGAGCGCTTGGCGCTGCAGGCATCCCTGACCTGGTACGGCAAGCAGGAAGCCGCTGATTTCGACGTTCGCCGTGGCGACGATGTGGTATCGCGCCCGGGCCTGAATCCCTATGCGCTGGTGGGCCTGAATGGCGGTTACGAAATCAACAAGAATTTCAGCGTGCGCCTGGGGATTGAAAACCTCTTCAACAAGCGTCTGTATCGCACCGGCCTGAATACAGGCACCAGCAATGCCGATGTGCTGGGCGCAGGTGCCCATACCTACAACGAGCACGGCCGTTCCTACTTCCTGAACCTCACTGCCAGGTTCTGAACGCAACACGCCCAGGTTCAGGTCCTGCCAATCTGTAAGCATCGGAGCGGCAGGATGGATCTGGAAATATGCCGCATGACGCCAGAACTGGCGTCATGCGGCATATTTTTTGGCAATAGGCTTGGCTGCCGTGGCAGCGCGGCAGCAGGCATACCGGGCGGTGCCGTCCTGCCCTGGGGCGGACGGCGTGGCCCGGGCGGGCCAGCCGGTACGCCTGAGGCTTAACTGCGACGTGCCGTCAGCCATTGCTCCGGGGCCAGCGGCGTGGCGGCGACACGAACTTCGCCCAGCTGGCCGAAGAAGCCATCGGTGCGTTCGCCCTCCCAACTGCCTGCGCCGATTACCCACGGCATCGCGGCGCCGGCCGAGGCCAGGCCGCTGGCATTGCCGGAATTGCGCAGTACCGGCGCACCCTCGATATACATGGTGCTCTCCTTGGTGGCCGGGTCGGCCACGATGGCGATGTGCACCCAGGTATCGGCCATGATCTCGCCCGACCAGCTGGCCTGCGGCGCGCGGCTGCCCGATTGCGCCGTCACCACTTCCCACTGGATTTCCCGCAGGCTGGATACGGCAAACAGCAGCGGGGGAGATTCCGGATCTCCGCCAGCAAAGCCCGGAACCGAACCACGCATGCCGTCGCGCGTCATGATATTCATCCAGGCATGGAGGCTGGCGTTCCAGTCTTTGTCGAGCTTCACGAAGGCTTCGATGGTGTAGCCGCTATCCGCGAATTCCATGGCATTGAGCGCCGCGGTGGCCTCTGTCAGGAAATAGCTCAGCCGGCCCTCACGCTTATTGGTATTGAGAAAGCGCACCGAGCCGGGGGCAGCCGACAGGTGGTGGCGGTCGTCCGACCACAGCAGATCCTCCAGCCGCGCCGAGCTCACGCCACGCTCGCTATTGAGCGCCGCGCGGCGAATCGGATTGGATCCGGTCTCATCGGCAATGACATGGTCAACCGGCACGGGCGTGCCCGCGCTGCCACCAAAAAAGCGCCAGTGGGCGACTGTCGCGGCGACATGGGCGTAATCATCGCTATCCACGGGTGGGCGCGGCTCGATGACTTCCGGTTCGGTATAGCCGCTCAGAATCAACGCACTGGTCTGGGCCACAATGGCCGAACGTTTGCCCTGGCCGGCGGCGAACGCCTTATTGAAACCTGAGAAGCGCTCTGCAAAATTCATCGAAATCGTCAGGCGTTCATTGCCGGCAGTCAGAACGGCCTGATCGAAGCGCGTCAAGGTATCGGCAGGTTTCTGCACAACCCAGGGCGAGAACGACAGGATGTCGATCAGATTATGGGTCAGGTCGAACTCATACAGCCGCATCAAGCCATTGCCGCCTTGATAGGCCATTTGGTAATCGACCACCATCAGCTCGACATTGTGGCCGAAATCGTTCTTTTTGGTCAGATGCGCTGCGCCATGGTGGTGGCCATTGAGCGTCATGAAAATCTGGTCATTGTCGCGGATCAGCTTGTCCCAGAGCATCAGGCCATAGGGCGTTTCCAGCGGACTGACGCCATCTCGGTCGATATTGAGCAATTGATGGTTGACCAGGATGACCGGCACCGTCGGGTGTTTGGCGATCACCTGGCGCGCCCACTCGATACCGGCATCGGACACGCGCCAGGACAGCGACAGCACCATGAACTGCTGCCCTTCGGCTTCAAAGATATGGTATTCATGAAAGCCGCTGCCATCGCGGGCGCCGAAGGTCGGCTGCCATTTGGCACGCGCCGGGCCGAACCACTGCAGATAGGGCTCGGCGGCCAGGTCGCGCTGGGCGTCGGTGCCGCTTTGCTGGCTGCTGGCATCCACATAGCCGCGATCGCTCAGCACATCATGATTGCCCGCCAGAATGGAATAGGGCACTTTCCCGGTTTCCAGTACGCGCATGGCCTGGTCGGCCACCTTCCATTGATCGGGCTTGCGAACCTGATCGACGACATCGCCCAGGTGGGCGACGAAAGCAATGCCGAGCTCGCGGGCGTGCTCGGCAATCCAGTAGGTCTGCGCCATGAATGGTTCGCTGCCGAACTTGCGGCTGTACTGGCTGCTCTCGTCGGGTGTGGCGTAACGGGAATAGAACTGGGTATCCGGCAGGACAGCCAGTGCAAAACGGGACGCGCCCCCGGTTTCCGGACCAGGTTGCGTGCCGCTGTTCTCGTCACTGTCGTGACCGCTGCCACAGGCTGTCAGCAACACCGAACCACCCACCGGCAACAGCCCTGCGGCCAGACTGCCGCGCAGCAGGCGGCGGCGTGACGAATCGGCAGGTGCCGGCGAAGGAACAGATGGATCTGAAGAGGAAGAAGACATGATGCGAAAACACCCAACCAAAAAAGAAAGACCCGTTTGTACTGTTCTTGCATGTCAGCACCGTGACAGGGCAATCAGGAGGCAAGGCAACTCACTTTCTTCAGGTCAACGCCGCAGTCTTCCGGCAGGCGCCTCTCAAGGCACGCCATTACTCCCGTGCAGCAAGAAGCCGGGTCGCTCCTTCAATCTGGCGAAATAATCCATGACCGCTGGCATGCGAGGATGATCCATAGGCGTTGCAAACCAGCGATTCACGGACAGGCCGACAGCAATATCCGCCAAACTGAAACCTGCGCCCGCAACAAACGCCCCGGTTTTTTCCAAACGCGCATCCAGCACTTGCATGAAACCACGCCAGGCATCCAGAGACGCCTGCACCTGAACCGGATCCGTATGCTGGGGAGATTTTCTTACCAAGGCCATAAACGCATAGCTCCAGGAACGATTCAAGTCAGATGCCTGCCAATCTAGCCACTGATCGACCCGAGCCCTGGCATGGGCGGCGCGGGGATATAGCACCTCGCCATCGTAGCGGTTCGCCAGATAACGCAGGATGCTATTGGACTCCCACAGCACAAAATCGCCATCGCGCAACACCGGTACCATCGCATTCGGATTGAGGGCCAGGAACTCGGGCGAACGGGTATCGCGGAATCCGCTGCCCCAGTCCTCCTGCCGCCAGGCGAGCGTCAGCTCGTCACAGGCCCACATCACCTTGCGGACGTTGATGGAAGAACGTTTGCCTAGAATGGTCAGCATGGCGGTCTCAGAAAAGGAAATCAGGGCGGCGAGGCCGCCCGAAGATGCAATCGTGGCGACAGCGTACTGCCGTAGCGGGTCGCTGTCATGTGTCATGCCCAATGCGGGTGTGAGCCTATCGCCGCAGGCAGGGCGGCTTCAGGGCTGTGCCAGCTCGCTGCGCCGCTCGATAATGCGCGACACCAGGCCATAGGCGACGGCATCGACAGCAGGCATCCAGAGATCCTGCTCGATATCTTCCCGCACCCGCTCCAGCGGCTGGCCGGTCTGGCGGGCGATCACGGCCGCGATACGCTCGCGCGCCTTGATGATCTCCTTGGCCTGCAAGGCCATATCGCTGGCACGACCGCCCGCGCCGCCGCTGGGCTGATGAATCAGGAAGCGCGTCTGGGGCAGGCAGACACGGCGTTCGCGGGGAACGCTCAGGTACAAATGCGTGGCGGCGCTGCCGACCCAGCCCGTACCGATCATATTCACAGGTGCGTCGATGAAACGCACCACATCATGAATGGCATCGCCTGACTCCAGATGGCCGCCGGGCGAAGATACAATCATGTCGATCGGGGCGGCAGACTCCGCGTCCAGCGCCAGCAGCCGCCTGACCGTTTCCGCAGCCAGCACATCCGTAATCGTGCCGAACACCAGCACGGTGCGAGCGCGAAACGCCTTTTCTTCGAGAAAAGCGCTGTTCTGGCTGCCGGGCGCGGGATTGGCGTTTTCGTTTTCTAGGGCGAAAGGGAAATGGCTTGCGATCATGAGTGCCTCCTGGGCGTGTTAATTTCTCCTGCTAAACGAATGAGCGCCCATGAACGTGACACCTCTTTCCAAACATCCTTTGGTTGATGATGACGCCTTGCGGCAGCGCCTGCTGAAATTGGCCTATCGCTGGGCCAGCGACCGCGCCGAAGCCGAGGATATGGTGCAGGAAACCTATCTGCGCACGGCGACAGGGGAGCTGCCGGAAAGCGCGTCAGGCCGGGAGGCCTGGCTGGTCACTGTGCTTCATCGCCTCTGCATAGATGCATGGCGTCGCCAGGGGCGCTATCAGTCGGTCCTGGCCCAGGAGCTGGTATCGTCGCCTGACGCGGCTGCATGGGAACCGGCGCAACAGACAGAGCAGAACCAGCGGGTCGAACAGGCGCTGGCTTTGCTGATCCTGAACTTGGAAGCGCCTGCCGTCGCAGCAGTCATCCTGTATGAAGTCTTCGGCTTCGGTCATGCCGAATTGGGAAACTGGTCAGGCCGCAACGAAACTGCGGCACGCCAGCAAATGCACCGCTGGCTGCAACGCTTGCGCGGCGCGCCGACTGGCGGTGCGGCAGCAGTGGCCCTGATGGCAGAAGAAGAATACGCCAGCCTGTTTGCCGTGTGCAGTCAGGCATTGGCGCAGCGCGAACCGGCAGGTCTCATTGCCGTCTTGCGCACGGCGCGGCCGCAGATGTCGGGAACGAACGCAGCGCTGGCACTTTCGTCCCGCGAGGGCATGGTGGCCGCAGCGCCGGGCGGATCGGGCAGGCCTTACCATCTTGACGCCTTGCTGGCCTATTTGGAAACAGGCCTGCCCGGCTGGCGGCAGCTGCCTGTCACAGCGGAAGCCCGGATGCACCGCCTGATGCTTGCCACGGTGTAAGCCGGCGCTGGCCGGGCAGGCCAGGCCGGCGACGCTTCACAGCACTTCGCGGCGCAGCTCCGGGAACACCTTGGATACCTTGTCCAGCAGGTAATCGCCATAAATGCCGTTGAAGGCATGGACATTGGCGCGATCCCAGCGTTCGGCGCTGTCGTCCTGCGCCGGCGCATCGGCCAGGTCTTCGATACGCTGTACACGGGCGAAGAAGTTCGGGTCGAAGAACAAGGGGAAGGAAAGGCGGTCATGGCCCGAGGTATTGCGCTTGACCCGATGCGGCGTGGATTTGTAGAGCCCGCCGGTCATGCGATCCAGCATGTCGCCGATATTGCAGACGAAGGTGCCCGGCACCGGGGGCGCGTCGATCCATCCACCTGGGGTGCGGACTTCCAGGCCACCGATATGATCCTGCAACAGAATGGTCAGCAGGCCGTAATCGGTATGCTCGCCCACGCCCCATTGCACATCCATGCCTGCCGGTACGGCTTGCGAGGGATAATTGAAAATACGGAACAGGATCAGCGGGTCGGCGGTGTAGCGATCATGGAAGTAGCTGGCGGGCAGCGCCAGGCTGAGCGCGATCCCCTCCATCAAATGATGGCCCAGCGCCGTCGTGGCAGCCATGTACGTCAGAATGGTGTCGCGCAGGCCGGGGACATCCGGGAACAGATTGGCGCCATGGACAGGCGTACCGGCTTGTACCAGCGGGTGCTCGGCGGGCAGTTCCGTGCCCAGGTACAGGCCTTCCTTCCAATCCGGGCGGCCGGAAGTCAGCTCGCCACCCAGCGGGAAATAACCGCGCCAGGCACTGCCGCCCAGCGCCATGCGCCATTGCAGCTTGGTGGCTTCATCAAGGTTGAAAAACTCGTGGCTCAGCTGCTCCAGGCGGCTGATCAGCGCAGGGTCGATGCCATGGCCGCTGACATAGAAAAAACCATGTTCGCGGCAGGCCGCGCGGATCTGTGCCGCCACCTGGGCGCGTCCGTGGGTGTCATGGCCGTCACGCAGTGCGGCAACATTGATGATGGGCAGGCTGATGGCGGAGGGGGATGCAGTGGGGGTGCTCATGAGGGTCTCGGGCGGAAATCAGACGCTGGCCTGCGGGGCAGACTCGGCCGTCGGTGTGGCGAAGGGGGAGCGGATATCCGCCAGGAACTTCTGTGCGCGGGGATGCTGGGGACGCTCGAAGAAATCCTTGGGCGTTCCGCGTTCCAGTACCTGTCCGGCATCCATGAAAATAATGCGGTCAGCCACTTCGCGGGCGAAGCCCATTTCGTGGGTGACGCACACCATGGTCATGCCTTCGCGAGCCAGGTCGCGCATAACGAGCAGCACCTCACTGACCATTTCCGGATCCAGTGCGCTGGTTGGCTCATCGAACAGCATCAATGGCGGCTCCATGGCCAGCGCACGCGCAATCGCCACGCGCTGCTGCTGCCCGCCGGACAGCGAGTGCGGCATGGCGTCGGCCTTGGCGGACAGGCCGACGCGTTCCAGCAGGGCCATGGCGCGGCTGCGGGCCTGGGCAGCGGAGAGGCCACGCAGGCGTATCGGGGCCAGCGTGCAATTCTCCAGCACGCTCAAATGCGGGAACAGATTGAACTGCTGGAAGACAAAGCCGATGTGCGAGCGGAATTCGTTCAAATCCAGCTTGGGATCGTAGATATCCTGGCCGTTCACGCGAATGGTGCCGGACTGTATCGGTTCCAGACGGTTGATGGTACGGATCAGCGTCGATTTGCCGGAACCGGACGGTCCGCAGACGACGACCACCTCGCCTTTGGCGATGGTTTCATTGATCTCGGTCAGCGCCTGGTACTTGCCGTACCATTTGTTGACGTTGTCGAACTGGATCATGTTCATGCGGGAACTCCTTGGGGTTCTTGCTGTACCTGCGGGCGCCGCGCCAGACGCCGTTCCATGGCGTAGGCGCAGCGCGACAGCGCGAAGCACAGCAGGAAGTAGGTCAGCCCCAGAACCAGATAGATTTCTACCGGATGGGTCATGACCTGGGTGTTGATCTGCGAAGTGACGAACGAAACTTCGGACAGGCCGATGATATAGCCCAGCGAGGTTTCCTTGATGGTGGAAACAAACTGGTTCACCAGCGAGGGCAGCATATTGACCAGCGCCTGCGGCAAGACGACGTAACGCATCGCGCGGAAGTAGCCCAGGCCCAGCGAGCGCGCGCTTTCCATCTGCCCCTGGGGCAGCCCCTGGATCCCGGCGCGCACGATCTCGGACAGATAGGCAGCGTCGAAAATCACCAGGGCGATCAGCATGGTGCCGAACTGGTCGGTCTTCACACCAGTCACGCTGGGTAGAAAGAAATAGGCCCAGAACACGACCATCAGCAGCGGCGTGCCGCGCACGACGAACACCAGCCCGGTGACGGGCCAGCGCAGCAGCCGCCATGGGCTCAGGCGCGCAAAAGCCAGGACCACGCCCAGGGGGAAGGCCAGCAACAGGGCGGATGCGGCCAGCACCAAGGTCAGTGCCAGCCCGCCCAGCGGGCCATTGGGATACTGGCCGATCAGGAAGTACAGCCAATAGGTGTCGATGATTTCCAGAAAGCTCATAGCGCCCTCGCCGGATAACGGTGCTGGTACCAGGCGGCCAGCGCGGTGATGAGCAATGACAAGCCCAGGTAGGAGGCCGATGCGAAGGCGAAGGCCTCGAAACTGCGGAAGCTTGCGCTTTCCACCTGGCCCGCCTGATACATCAGTTCCGATACGCCAATGACGGTCGCAATGCTGGTGCCCTTCCAGAGATTCAGCGTTTGGGAAATCAGCGGCGGCACCGTAATGCGGACAGCTTGCGGCAGGATGACCAGGCGCATGCTTTCCAGATAACTGAGCCCCAAGGCCCGGGCTGCCTCGGATTGCACAGGCGCCACCGCGCGTATGCCGCTGCGGATATCTTCGGCCATGTAGGCAGCGGTATAGAGCGAGAGCGCCACGATGGCGGCGACGGCTTCGATTTCGCCGTCATACAGCCAGAAACGCACGCTCTCGGGCAGCAGTTCGGGGGCGCCAAAATACCAGAACAGCATCTGCGCCAGCAAAGGCACATTGCGGATCGCTTCGACATAGGCCATGCCCAGTGCACGCAGCGGCGCGAAACGTGACAAACGCATCAGCGCCACGATGACGGCCAGCGGCAGCGCACAGGCCAGCGAGATGACAAACAGCAGCAGCGACAGCCGCAGGCCGGCCATCAGCATCTCGTGATACTGGCCGCCCATCAGCATGGAAAGATCGAAACCCATGGTCACCTGCTGGCGTCAGGGCTGCGAGGCCTCGAAGCGGAAATCCCGCTGCGTGAAGCCATGACGGGTTTCCGGGCCATACCATTTGAAGAACAGGCTTTCCGCCTTGCCATCCTGCTCCAGTGCACTCAGCGCCTCATTGACGGCAGTACGCAGCGCCGGTTCGTCTTTGCGCAGGCCGATACCGACCGTGGTGGTGCTGACGCGTTCGGGCAGGATGACATAGTCCTTGGCCTTGGGGCCGGCTTTGGACAGGACGCCGATCAGGCCGGATTCATCGTCCACGAAACCTTCGGCCTTGCCTTGCTGCAAGGCAAGAAAGGCTTGCGGCGCGCTGTCGAAGCTGACGACCGTCACGCCAGGGACGGCGGCCTTGATATTGTCTTCCTGCGTGCCGCCCTTGATGGTGACGACCTTGCGGCCATCCAGCTCGGCAACGTGCTGCAGGCCGGTACGATGCGGCACCAGCACCTTCTGGCCGGTCACGAAAGTGGGCAGGGAAAAATCAATCTGCTGTTCACGCTCGGGAATGCGAGCCAGCGCTGCGGCCAGGATATCGACATGCCCTTGCTGCAGCGAAGGAATGCGCGCCGCCACGGCAATCTGGCGGAAAACGGGTTTAACGCCCAGCGCCTGGGCGACTTCATTGCCCAGGTCGATTTCATAGCCGACCAGCTGGCGGCTTTGCGGGTCGATGAAACTGTAGGGTTCCGCCGTTCCCAGCACGCCAATGACGATCTCGCCCTTGGCACGGATGTCGTCGAGCTGATCGGCCTGGGCGGCGGGCAGGGTCAGCAGGGCAGTCAGGGCGAAGCTTGCAGCCTGGGCAAATTTTCGGATCATGAGAAAACGGTTCCTGTGGTCTCGGGTCGGACTGCGGAAAGCAGGAAAAACGCGACGCAAGAGAAATGAAGGGCAGCGGCAGCGGGAGGAAGCCTGCCGAGGGCGGCAGAAGAAGAAACGGCCGAGCGGCCCACATGGTTGCCATGCGGGCCGCTGCCGGTTCAAAGCTTCATGGATCAGCCGTCTATCTGGTCGGTGTCCAGCTTGAAGTCGCGGGATTCGAATTGCGACTTGGTGTCCGGGCCATACCACTTGAAGAAGATGCGCTCGGCTTCGCCGCTGTTTTCCAGGCCGCGCAGCGTTTCATCGACAACGGCCTTCAGCGAGGTCTCGCCCTTGCGGATGCCAAAAGCCAACGATTCCTGGCTCAGATTGTCCTTGAGCACCACGTAGTCTTTCTTGGCGTCGCCCAGCTTGGCATAGACGCGCAACAGGGCGGCTTCGTCATCGACATAGCCTACGCCCTTGCGCTGTTGCAGCGCCTGGAAGGCTTGCTGGCTCGTATCGAAGGTGACGACATCGACGCCCGGTACGGCTTTGCGGATATTGGGCTCCTGCGTGCCGCCGCGGATAGTCACGACTTTGCGGTTTTCCAGGCCGGACAGATCGGTGATGCCGCTGTCGGCGCGTACCAGTGCCTTCTGGCCCGTCACGAACGTGGTGACGGAGAAGTCGATCAGTTCTTCGCGTTCCTTGTTATGGGTCAGGCCGGCGGCGATCAGATCGACATGGCCTTGCTGCAATTCAGGGATGCGCGCCGCGACGGCCACTTGCTTGAAGACCGGTTTGACGCCGATGGCCTTGGCCACTTCGGTCGCCAGATCGACTTCATAGCCGATGAACTGGCGGGTCTTGGGGTCGATGAAGGTTGCCGGCTCGTCCGTGCCCAGCACGCCTACGACCAGTTCGCCTTTCTGCTTGATGTCATCGAGCTGGTCGGCCTGTGCCGAGAGCGCTGCCAGCCCAAGCACGGAGCCAGCCAGAACGGAAAATAAACGGCGGAATTTCATCTTGCATCCCTGATTCACGTTGAGTGATTGCAAGACTATCAATAGGACAGAAAATTATGAAATCACATTTTCATATAAACAAAGGATATCTTTTTATTTGGCCTGGACGGGCGGGCGCCGGGGCAGGCGAGGCACCTGGAAGGGGCGGGCGGCTTAGTGCAGACAGGGTGGAACCCGCCGGAATCCGGGGAGATGCGTGATGGCGTCATGCCTTGGCGGCATGACCCGCGTCGGTGGGATCGCCTGGTGGCATAGCAGAGAAAACTGAGAAACGAAAAAACAACGCAGACAGATGGGATAGGCCAAAATTTCCGTGGGCATATACATCTGTTGATAATAAGTATTATCATTTCAAATCTGGGCTGCGGGTGGGATATACCGTGTTATCAGATTGTGCGCCTGGCGCTCCGGTCCAGTCTGTAGCCGCCTGCTGCCGAGGCGGAAGAATTTTCCCCTGGAGTAAGGTACCGAAACATGGCTGGCGACATTGCGCAACGCGATCAAATCGTACATGGCCTGTACCGCGAGCATCATGCCTGGCTGGTGTCATTGTTGCGCCGGCGCCTGGGGGACAATCATCAGGCCGCTGATCTGGCGCAGGACGTTTTTGAACGGCTGCTGCGCGTGGATCTGGCGCATCTGCTGGAACCCCGTGCCTATCTCAGTACCATTGCTTCGCGTCTGGTTGCTTCGCATTTCCGCCGGCGCGCGCTGGAGCAGGCCTGGGAAGAAGTCATGGCCAATCAGCCTGAACCTTGCTGCGATTCCGCAGAAACGCAGTATCTGATTCTTGAGTCGCTGCTGGCGGTCTGGAAAGCCCTGGATGGCCTGTCGTTGCGAACCCGGCAGATATTCCTGATGGCGCAAATCGACGGGCTCTCTCACAAGGAAATCGCTGCGCAGCTGGGCGTGACGGCCAATGCGGTGCAAAAGGCCGTCGCGCGTGGCCTGGAACAATGTTATTTCGCTGTCTATGACTGTGTCTGACCGGCCGGCTTCCCCTGTGCGGGCGGGTGTTGCGCCCGCTGATGAAACACCGATGGATCGCGGCATCATCCGTCAGGCCGCCATGTGGGCGGCACGCATACAGGCAGGGGCGGGGCAACAGGATCAGGAGTCCTGTTGCCGCTGGCGCGCCGCAGACCCCCGGCATGAAATCGCCTGGCAACGGGTAACCGGCCTGGGCATGATGCTGCAGGACAACCTGGGAGCGGCCGGGGCGCCGCATGTGCGCGAGGTGCTGGGCCGGGCCCAGCACAAGGCAGCGCGCCGAGGTCTGCTGCGCGGCGTGGTCGGGGGCGCTGCGCTGGCTGGCATCTGGTATGGGGCCGGCCCGGCGCGTCAGGCCTCTGCCGTATGGCTGGCTGATGCCGCCAGCCAGCCTGGTGAACGCCGTATCCTGGAATTGGATGACGGCACCTTGATCTACCTGAATACCCGATCGGCCGTGGATGTGCAGTATTCCGCGGCGGTGCGCAGCGTGACGCTGCTGCAGGGGGAAATCCTGATCGAGACAGCCGTGGACAGTCAGGGGCGGCCTTTTCTGCTGCAGACCGCCAGCGGTGTGTTGCAGCCGGTAGGCACGCGCTTCGTGGTGCGGGAACACAGCGCCCGGCAATACGAGCTGACCGTCATGCAGGGGGCGGTGGATTGGTGGCCCTTGCAGGCCGAGGGCGAAGCTGCCGTGCGCGTGCAGGCTGGCGAACGCCTGAGTTTCGGGCAGCAAGGCCCTGAATTGCCGGTAACGCCGGCATCGCGCAATGCGGCGGCCTGGGAGCATGGCATGCTGGTGGCGGACAATCTGCCGCTGCATCGCTTTCTGGAAGAGTTGGGGCGTTACCGCCGTGGCTGGTTGTATTGCGATCCTGCCATTGCGGACTTACCGGTAGTGGGCGTGTTTTCGGTGGAGGATACCGAAGCCTCTTTGTCACTGCTGGCGCAAATCCTGCCCGTCAGGGTGCGCAGACGCTCCCGGTTCTGGATCACGGTCGAGCCTTTATCCGGCTGATTGTAAGAATTGTAAGCAATACGGCGTATCTGGCTGCGTCAAGCGACAACAGAACTGAAGCGTCCGGGGATGCCCTGGGCGCCAGCAACCGTTTTGATGGAATGCCGCCGCCATGCCAGTTAATTTCCTTCCCCGTCCCAACGTGACGCGGGCCTGCCTGATTACCGTCTTCCTGGGGCTGGGATATCTGCCCGGCGCCGGCATGCCTGCCGCCGATGCGGCAGAGACTGCGGCCGCGGCCGGTCTGCAGGATTTCAGCATTGCGCCGGGACGCTTGAATGAAGTGCTGGGGCAGTTCGGCCAACAGGCTGGGGTGATGGTCGGCAGTGCGCCGGCGTTGACCCAGGGTTTGGAAAGCCGTGGCCTGCAGGGGCGTTTTTCGCCCGCTGAAGGCCTGACGCGCCTGTTGTCGGGCACCGGCCTGGAGGCCAGGCAGCTGGAGGATGGCAGTTTTCTGCTGCGGGCCGCACCCCAGGCCGGCAATGCGGCGGTGCTTGATACCGTCATCGTGACGGGTGACGACCTCTCTCCCAAGGATGATGCTTATCGCAAGGCAGGTTCTTCCAGCTATATTTCACGCGACGATATCGAGCGCTTCCGGGGGACCTCGGTCGGCGACATTTTCAAGGGCACTCCTGGTGTGCTGGTGGGCGAAAACCGCAATAGCGGCGGCCTGGATATCAATATTCGCGGCATGCAGGGGCAGGGGCGGGTGCCGGTGCTGATTGATGGCGCACGTCAGGAAACCACGGTGTACCGTGGCTACTCCGGCGTGTCGTCGCGCAGTTATGTCGATCCGGATCTGATCGGCGGTATCCAGATCGACAAGGGCGTGACCATGACGGCGCAGAGCAGTGGCGCGATTGGCGGCCTGGTGAGCATGCGTACCCTGGAAGCGGCCGACATCGTCAAGGATGGCGAAACCTTCGGCATTCGCATGCGCGGCAGTGCCATCGGCAACAACAGCGGCGCGGCGGTGGAGCCCGGTACCCAGTCCGGTTACCGTTCGGTCGGCGGTTTGCTGGGCGGCGTGACGGAGTATCGCCAGGATTGCGCCAGCGCCTGGCTGTGCCAGGGCTCGGATGTCGCGCAGTTGTACCCGACCGATGAAACCATGAATCGGCCGGGCACGTTCAAGCCCAAAAGCTATGCCGGCAGCATTGCCATCGCCAAGCGTTTTGACAATCTGGATCTGCTGGCCGCCTATGCGCACCGGGAACAGGGCAACTATTACGCCGGCAAACATGGGCAAACGCCCTGGCTGGATCTCAGCGAAAAATACAACCGGGGTTTCTATACGCAGGTGGTGCCCAAACTGGAGGGCGCATCGCGTTTTCGTGGTGAAGAGCTGATCGTCAACAGCAACTACGAAAGCAATTCCACGCTGCTCAAGGCCAAGACCTGGCTGCCGGCCGACCAGGAACTGGAGCTGGGTTTCATGCGCTATGACAGCAGCTATGGCCAGCTGATGCCGTCCCAGCTGATCTGGTTCGGCAATGCCGAGCAGACGGAAAACAGCGAAGTGACGGTCAAGACCTATACCTCACGCTATCGCTGGAATCCGCAGGACAACGATTTGATCGACTTGCGCCTGAATGCCTGGCTGACGGATACCGATACGCTCAACCGGAACTATTCCGAAACCGTGGGTCAGGTATCAGGCGGTTCGCTCAATGGCCGGGAAAAATACAAGCGCCGCGGCCTGGATCTCACCAATACCATGATGATCTACCGGCTCGGCAGTATCCGCCTGGATTATGGCGCCTCCGCGCAATGGGAAAAGATCGGTTCGCATGCGCTGGGCGATACCCAGCAGGCGGATAACAGCTTTTATCGTGATGGCAAGCGCACCGAATACAGTCTGTTCACTTCCCTGCAATGGAAACCGGTCGATAGCGTGACGCTTGATGCTGGCCTGCGCTATACGCGTTTCCGGGTGCAGGATGACAATGCCATCGAGATCGACGAAGAAAGCGCCTATTGCGTGGACATGGACAACGACGGTCGCTGCGATCCGGTGTTCTACAGCAACCGCAAGACAGGCGTGACGCCCAGTCTCAGTGCAACCTGGGAGTTTGCCGATGGCTGGCAGGTCTATGGCCTGTACGCCGAAGCGATCCGTATGCCCAGCCTGTTCGAAAGTTCCAGCGGTTTCTCCGTAACGCCGACACTGGATTCCGATCTCAAGCCTGAGCATGCCTATAACCGCGAGTTCGGCCTGAATCTGTTCCAGGATGGCGTCCTGACATCGAATGACCATCTGCGCCTGAAGTTCGCCTACTTCCGCAATACCGTGCGCAACTACCTGACGCGCACGATCAGCAATACCTGGGAAGATACTTCTACCGGGCAGAATTCGTTCTGGCGCATGCGCAATATCGACAGGGCGACCTTCAATGGCCTGGAAGTCAGCGGGTCCTATGACCTGGGCTATCTGTTTACGGATTTCGGCGCGACCCGCTATACCAAGATCGAGACTTGCCTGACGGGCAGCTACCGCCGCTATGCCTGCACGGACTACGGCATTGCCAATAGCTACATCAACAACATGATTCCGCCCAAGTGGCATGCCACGGCCACTATTGGCACACGTTTGTTCGACCAGCGCCTGACGATGGGTGTGCGTGGCACCTTCATGGGTAAACGCAATCCGGTGCCTGAAAACAATAACCAGGCTTCCAGCAACATCGGCTTGGCTTCGACCGCACCGGTGGAGTGGCACGCCTACAAGGTGTTCGATCTGTTCGCCTCTTACAAAGTGAACGACAGCCTTAGCGTGGACTTCAATATCGACAACTTCACCGATCGCTATTACCTCGATGCGCTTAGCCTGGGGCTGGTTCCGGCACCTGGACGAACGGCGCGCCTGAGTGCCACGGTTTCTTTCTGATTGATTGTGCTTCGATTTTTCCAAGGGGGCGACCGCCCCCGGAGGCTTGATTTCATGAGTTCCATTTTTAAACATTCCCTGGCTGGACTGGGCATGGCGCTATTGCTGGCGGCATGCGGCGGGGGCGGGGATGGCGACGGCACGGCCTCGCCCAGCGTCAGTATCAGCGCCGATAAAACCCTGGTTGAAGTTGGCCAGACCATCACGTTTTCCAGCAGTACCGATGCCGGCGGTACGCCGGGCTATGCCTGGAAACTGCGTGGCCAGCCACCTGCCAGCAAAGCGGTGCTGGCAACGCCTGAGCAGCCCAGCAGCGCACTGACTCCGGATCGTGTGGGCAATTACCTGGTCGGCTTGACGGTGACCGACGGCCAGCGCGGCGCGGAAGCGCAAGTGACAGTGACCGCCTTCAGCAGGGTACCGGTTGCCAATGCCGGTGAAGATATTGCGACCCTGCCGGGTGAGGTGCAACTTGATGGCTCAGGCAGCCAGCCCCCGTATCAAGGGGATGCTACCCGGCTGAGGTATGCATGGGTTCTGGTCAGCCGGCCCGATGGCAGCACGGCGAGCCTGGATGATGCGACCTTGGTCAAGCCCAGACTCACTGCCGACAAGACCGGTGAGTACAAGGCGGCACTGACAGTGCGCTACGACGATATGGTCAGCGTGGCCGATGAGGTCGATATCAAGGTGGTCGCGGCCAATGTGCCGCCTGTGGCCGTCATCAGCAGGAATGGCGAGTCCGTCAATGGCAAGACATTGACGGTTGTGCGTGACGAGCCTTTGACGCTGGGAGCGGAATTGAGCACCGATCCAGACCGGCCGGGCGAGACTGCACACATGCAATATCGCTGGGATTTCCTGGGCAATGGCAATTCCAATGGCCTGCCTATCGGTTCCAAGGCAGTGATGCAGGGTGAGCGCACGGCAACGATGACCTTCACGCCGGATGTGGCAGCCACTTACTACGTAACGCTGCATGTCTATGACGGCGTGACGCGTTCTTCGGTCATGCTGGGCATTCGTGCCCAGCCGCCTGAAGGGGCGGAAAACAGGCCGCCGGTCCTGGCGTCGCCGCTGCCGCCCTCTGGCAACAATAGCTATGAAATCGAGCGCGGCAAGCAGAAGGTCATTTTCACCAGCGACCGGGCTGCCCATGACCCGGATGGCGACAGCTATGTCTATGAGTGGAGCTGGATTTCCTATCCTGACGGTTTCGACCCCGTGGCAGACGCCACGCTGAGCACCTCCTATTGGGACAGCGGTTTCATTCCTAAAGTCGATGGTGACTATGTCATTGAAGCGCGGCTCAAGGATAGCAAGGGGGCTTATAGCAATACCGTGCGGCAAACCTACAGCGTCATACTGGGCGCGAATCACGCACCGCGTGCCGAGGCCAGCAGCGCCACCGGCAACACCAACTTCATGGTAGGTGAAAAAGCGGCCTTGTCAGGCAGCAACAGTTCGGATGTGGATGGCAATCGTCTGGTATTCCGCTGGGAGTTGGTGGATCGCCCCGATGGCAGCGCGGCCGCGTTCGACAATGCCAAAATGGAGCGCCCCTTGCTGCTGCTCGACAAGCCGGGCTACTACACTGCCCGCCTGTCTGTGACCGACGAATGGGGCTTCCCGAACTATTACGCCAATAACCGGCCTGAATACATCACGATCAAGGCCAAATCGGAAAACCATGCGCCGGTGGTGCGACCTTCGCTGGATCAACCCTATACGGCGGAGCAGCCGCTGGTGCTGGGGGTGCGGGAGCGGCGCAAGTACACCAATGGGGTGACACAGGTGACGGAAGATGTGGTGGTGCATACATCGTTCTCGATTGATGCCAACGCTTACGACCCGGATGGCGATACCATGACCTATCTGTGGAATCTGACTGGCGAACCTTCGGGCCAGAAGTTTGCCTTTGCGTCGGACGCTGCATGCCAGAATGGCCGCACGGCATCGGATGCCTCGCTGGCGACGGCAGGCAAGACCCTGATGCAGTATTGGGCGGAAATCCTGGAGGCACGCAGCTGGTCATGCCCCAAACAGGTTTTGGCGCCTACCCTGCCGGGCACCTATTCGCTGGAAGCGCTGGTGTATGACGGTTCCATCACGGTCGGACCGTACTCATTGAGCGTGCCGGCGGTAGAACGCGCCAACTTCCCGACCTTGTTGCTGGAACACCTGAAAACGGCTGATGCTGTCGATGAAACCGAGGTGGTGCAGCGTGTGCTGCCGAACAAGCAACAGAACTATGTGAGCCGCTATTCCTTCGAGCCTGAATTCGACCCCGTCGTAAGCTATTACCGTCTGACGGCCTTCGATAAGGACTACACCATCGGGAACCTCAAGGCGACCTCGGATACGGCGGATTTCAGTGCCAGTTTCAACGGGTTGGAACAGGGCATGGTTATCCGAAAAGGGCAGTCGGTGGTATTCAGCCTGCGCTTGCAGCGGGATAATCCGAATGCAGACATGATCTTCAATGCGACCTTGCTTTGGTCCTTCGACATTGCAGGGCGCCCGGATTGGAGCTTCCTATCGACAGGGTGGCTGACCTATATGTAAACCAATGCCGTTGTCCGCGCAGCCTGCCAGGGCTGTGCGGACCTGGCAATACACTGATCTCCGAGGAGCGCAGGCGCCTGGCGCTATGAACTCAGCGCCAGAGGGTAGGGGGAAAAACTTCCTACATCCTCGCTGACAGCGAGTTTGCCGCCGATGTAGGGGAAGGCTCGCTGCGGGCAGCTGGGCCGTTCACAGACTTTACAGCCCATGCCGATAGGCGTGGGGGCCTGCGGATCGTGCAGATCCAGCCCTTGCGCATAGACCAGGCGATGGGCGTGTTCAATATCGCAGCCCAGGGCAACGGCAAACATTTTTTCCGGCTGGCCGAAACCGCCGGTTTGATGCGATACGGTACGGGCGATCCAGAGATACACACGGCCATCCGGCATGCGGGCCAATTGCCGCAGAATCCTGCCCGGATGAGAAAACGCTTCATAGACATTCCATAACGGACAGGTGCCGCCAATGCGCGAGAAGTGGAAATGTGCGGCGGATTGCCGTTTGGAGATATTGCCGGCGCGATCCACCCGGATAAAGAAGAAGGGTACGCCGGTGGCATCCGGACGTTGCATGGTGCTGAGCCGGTGGCAGACGGTTTCAAAACTGACACCGAACTGTTGCCCCAGCAGATCAATGTCGTAACGCAACGCCTGGGCGGCAGCCAGGAATCGGCCATAGGGCAAGATCAGCGCGCCAGCGAAGTAATTGGCCAGGCCCAGCCGCACCAGGCGGCGGACTTCTTCCCCGGAAAAACGGGGGGCTTCCGACATGCGGCGCAGGGTCTCGTCCATTTCCAGATAGGCCAGCTGCGTGGCCAGCTGGAAGGCTTGCTGACCAGGAGCCAGCGCCGGCGAGAGGTATAGCTCGGCTGCGGCTTCATCAAGCCTGCGCTGCAGACCGGCGCCGGGCGACTGCAGACGCACGGCAATGCCGTGGCGTTCCGACAGGCGTGCCGCCAGGCGGTCTGCCAGCCGTGGGGGCGGGCAGTCGGCCAGTTCCCATTCATCAACACAGCGTTCCGCGTAGCGGTCCAGTTCTGCGAAGTGGTTGTGGTGCGTGAAAAAGAAATCCCGCACTTCTTCATAGGGCTGGTCGGGCGCGGCAAGCGCACGGCCACGGTCGCCGGCATCATCGCCCGCCAGGACTTCGGCCATGCTGTCCAGACGCTCCAGGGCTTCGCGATGGCGCCGGTGCAGCTGGATCAGCACCCGTCCCACGGCAGGCATATTGGCCGCAATTTCCCGGATTTCCGCCAACGAAATGCGCGCGTCGTCAGTGCCGCCCACGGCAGAGGCCGGCAGGCTGGCCGTGACTTCACGCAGCGCAGCCACCATGCGCGCTTCGCCGTCATCGGAAAAGCTTTGGATATCGACATCCAGGGCTTCGCTTAGCCGCAGCAGCACCGGCATGGTCAAAGGCCGCTGGTTTTTTTCCAGCTGATTGAGATAGCTGGGTGACAGGCCCAGCGTCCGCGCCAGCGCCGCCTGGGTCATGCCGTGCTCTTCGCGCAGACGGCGCAGGCGCACACCCATGAAAACTTTACGCATGCCTGCCGTCCTCCCGAGGCAATCCTGATCTTTCTATTTTATTCGCAAGATTTGCAAAACAGGTCTTTGGCGTACGCCGAATTTCGCCTTGTAAAGAGTGACATGGCAAAGTGGCTTGCGTAGACTGCAAATAAAAAAAGGCCATTCGATACCCCCACGCTGAAGCACCGGTTCCGGCCGGCAGGCGGGAACCGGGCAGGCAGCATTTCCAAGGCGCTTTCAGGCGCCAGGTATTGTGGCGGAGCACTTCGGCCCCCAGGGGTTCAGTGTTCCCTTAGTGCAGCGGCAGACACCGCCAGGAAAACGAGGAGAGCAAAACATGAGTGCAGAAACGACTTCCACGGGAATCAAACCCAAAAAATCCGTGGCCCTGTCCGGCATCGTGGCGGGCAATACCGCCTTGTGTACGGTTGGCCGTAGCGGCAATGACCTGCACTACCGCGGCTACGATATTCTGGATTTGGCCAATGGCAGCGAATTCGAGGAAATCGCCTACCTGCTGGTGCATGGCAAGCTGCCGAACCAGTCGGAGCTGGTGGCATACAAAACCAGGCTGAAGAGCCTGCGTGGCCTGCCAGTGCAGATACGTGCCGTACTGGAGGCCCTGCCCGCCGCGACGCACCCGATGGATGTGATGCGCACCTATGTATCGGCGCTGGGCACGATCCAGCCCGAAAAAGACGACCACAATCTGCCGGGCGCGCGCGACATTGCCGACAAGCTGATGGCATCGCTGGGTTCGGCGCTGCTGTACTGGTATCACTATGCCAACAATGGGCGGCGTATTGAAGTGGAAACCGACGATGACTCCATCGGCGGCCATTACCTGCACCTGCTGCATGGCAAGAAACCGTCCGCATCCTGGGTCGAGGCCATGCATACCAGCCTGATCCTGTATGCCGAGCATGAGTTCAATGCCTCGACTTTCGCTTGCCGTGTCATCACCGGCACCGGGGCGGATCTGTATTCGGCGATTACCGGCGCGATCGGTGCATTGCGCGGCCCCAAACATGGCGGCGCCAACGAAGTTGCCTTCGAGATCCAGAATCGCTATGCCAGCCCTGACGACGCCGAAGCCGACATCCGTGCCCGGGTCGAGCGCAAGGAAGTCGTGATTGGCTTCGGGCATCCGGTCTATACCGTCAGCGACCCGCGTAACAAAGTCATCAAGGAAGTGGCACGTCAGCTGTCCAAAGATGCCGGCACGCTGCGCCTGTTCGACATTGCCGAACGCCTGGAAACCGTCATGTGGGATGTGAAGAAAATGTTCCCCAATCTCGACTGGTTCAGCGCGGTGAGCTATCACATGATGGGGGTGCCGACGGCGCACTTCACGCCGCTCTTTGTCCTGGCCCGCACTGCGGGATGGAGCGCGCATGCCATCGAACAGCGCCAGGACGGCAAGATCATCCGCCCCAGCGCCAACTATATCGGCCCGGAAGATCAGACTTTCGTGCCCTTGGCCAAACGCGGCGCGTAAGCGTCGCGCTGCCATCCGCTGCCATCACCCTGTGCCGGCCCCAGAGGCCGGCATGCACGACCCTCTATTTTTGAAAGACGAGAAGCCTTCATGTCCGCACACATTTCCAATGTCCGTCCCGATCCCGATCAGGTTCTGGTCGATATCGCCGATTACGTTCTCAACTATCGCATCGAATCCTCGCTGGCCTACGAGACCGCGCGCAATTGCCTGATCGACACGCTGGGCTGCGGCTTGGAAGCGCTGGAGTACCCGGCTTGCCGCAAGCTGCTCGGCCCGGTCGTCCCCGGCACCATCGTGCCGCATGGCGCCAAGGTACCTGGCACGCAGTTCCAGCTGGACCCGATACAGGCCGCGTTCAACATCGGGGCCATGATCCGCTGGCTGGACTTCAATGACACCTGGCTGGCGGCAGAGTGGGGTCACCCGAGCGACAATCTGGGTGGCATCCTGGCCACGGCCGACTGGATCAGCCGCAACCGCGTGGCGCAGGGCAAGGCGCCGCTGAAAATGCGCGATGTCCTGACGGCCATGATCAAGGCCCATGAAATCCAGGGCGTCATCGCGCTGGAAAACTCCTTCAACAAGGTTGGCCTGGATCACGTGGTTCTGGTCAAGGTGGCTTCGACCGCGGTGGTGGCGGAGATGCTGGGCCTGTCGCGGGAGGAAATCATCAATGCGGTTTCCCTGGCCTGGGTGGATGGCCAGTCGCTACGCACTTACCGCCATGCGCCGAATGCGGGCAGCCGCAAAAGCTGGGCCGCTGGCGACGCCACCAGCCGCGCCGTCCGTCTGGCGCTGATCGCCAAAACAGGTGAAATGGGCTATCCCAGCGTGCTGACGGCCAAAACCTGGGGGTTCTACGACGTGCTGTTCAAGGGCCAGCCCTTCAAGTTCCAGCGCAGCTACGGTTCCTACGTGATGGAAAACGTGCTGTTCAAGATCAGCTTCCCGGCCGAGTTCCACAGCCAGACGGCGGTTGAGGCGGCAGTCACGCTGCACGGCAAGCTCAAGGCGGCGGGCAAATCGGTTGATGACATCAGCAAGATCACCATCCGCACCCATGAAGCCTGCATTCGCATCATTGACAAGCAAGGCCCACTGAACAACCCGGCAGACCGCGACCACTGCATTCAGTACATGGTGGCCGTACCGCTCATCCATGGCAACCTGGTGGCAGCGCATTATGAAGATGCCTTCGCGCAATCCGATGCCCGCATCGACGCGCTGCGTGCCAAGATTCACTGCGTGGAAGATACCCAATTCACCGCTGACTATCACGACCCGGAAAAACGCAGCATTGCCAACGCGCTGACGGTAGAGTTCAAGGATGGCAGCCGCCTGGAAGAAGTCGTGGTGGAATACCCCATTGGCCACAAGCGTCGTCGTGAGCAGGGTATCCCTCTGCTTGAAGCCAAGTTCCGTACCAACCTGGCTCGTCAGTTCCCGACGCGTCAGCAAGAGGCCATCCTGGCGGTCAGCCTGGATCAGGCCACCCTGGAAGACACGCCGGTCAACGAGTACGTGGATCTCTACGTGATCTGAAGCCTCCCAGCCATCGGCATAGGTAGATGCCAGGTTGATGCGGGTATCTACCGGGCAGCGCCAGTCCCCACGGCTGGCGCTGTTTCGCCACCTGGCCGAGGTTGAATCAGGACCCCTTGGCGTGCCTTGCCGGGCAAGCCAGGGTGCCGGATGGCCGGCATCACGGATCTGAGTGGCTGCAATTTGAAGGAATACATGAAATGAGTCAGTCATCATCCCCAAGGAAAAAACTGCGCGCACTGGCCGAAGCCCGGCGCGGCATCATCGTCCCGGGTGCATTCAACGCCTTGTCGGCCCGGGTCATTGCGGACCTGGGCTTTGAAGCCATCTATATCACCGGGGCGGGCGTCACCAACATGAGTTTTGGTCTGCCGGACCAAGGGTTCATGGGGCTGAGCGACATAGCCGAGCACACAGCCCGCATCCGCGATGCCGTGGAGGTTCCGCTATTGGTGGATGCCGACACCGGCTTTGGCAATGCGCTCAACACCTATCACGCCGTGCGCACGCTGGAGCGTGCCGGTGCCGACTGCATCCAGCTGGAAGACCAGGTCAGCCCCAAGCGCTGTGGGCACTTTTCCGGCAAGGAAGTCATCGCGGCCGATGAAATGGTCGGAAAAATCAAAGCCGCTGTCGATGCGCGCCGCGACGCCGACTTTTTGGTCATGGCGCGCACCGATGCACGCAGCACGCACAGCTTTGAAGAAACCATAGAGCGTGCAGGCCGCTATGCTGAAGCGGGGGCAGACATCCTCTTTGTCGAAGCGCTGGAAACCCAGGAAGAAGTTCGACGCTTGCCGACGCTGGTGGACAAGCCACAACTCATGAACCTCGTCATCGGCGGCAAAACCCCGATTTTCAACGCCACGGAACTGGGTGGCCTGGGCTTTGCCTTCGTGCTGTACGCCAACGCAGCCCTGCAAGGCGCAGTCGCCGGCATGCAGAAAGCCCTCACGGTGCTGCGCGACGAAAAGGAAGTTCAGGAAGACCCTGCACTCGTCACCCCCTTCCTTGAACGTCAGCGGCTGGTGAACAAGCCATTCTGGGATGAACTGGAGAAGCGGTATCGCTGAGAACTCGATACGCTCCCTGGTGTGAGGGCGGAGCTGGCGAAGCCATCGTCTGGTTCGCTACCCGTTGCACATGTTGTGATCGAAGCCCGGGCCGGCAGCAATGTTGGCTTGGGTTTTTTTGCGTTCTGAGGTGAGAGGAGCGTTACAGGACGATTGTCGCGGCGGTTAAAGGAAGCCATAACAAAGGATTGACGTAAGATTAAGCTAATTTATTGACAGTAGAGAGCCAGGCGATTTCCCATGGAAGACATTCCTGCATCAGATCTAAGTACCTGGCATAGCCTGAAAATCATCCAGCAATTGAGTGCGCTGGCGGCATTAATGCACGATCTGGGTAAGGCCAGTGATGCCTTTCAGGATCGTTTGACGGGAGACCTTAAAGAGAAAAATCTCTATCGTCATGAATGGGTATCCGTCCGCCTATTTCAGGCCTTTGTGACGAGCTGCGGCGGGTTGACGGATGACCGGGTATGGCTGCAACAACTGGCTAACGCTGCAGATGCACAGGACGTTGCTTTGTGGGCGCAGCAGTGGACGAGTCCGGCTTTGCAACGGGATGGGCTGGATAACCCGCCGGATGCGTCCATGAATCCCTTGACGGTTTTGCCGCCGCTGGCGCGGGCACTGGCCTGGCTGATTCTGTCTCATCATCGCCTGCCCGCCGTGCCGGAGGCTGCCAGCAGTCAGGAGGCGAAGGTCTGGCATGGCAAAGTGCAGACCGAGTTGAATGTTGGCGATCTGGCTGATGTCCTGGGAAGAATAGACGCCAACTGGAACGAGCCCTATACGAGCGCACAGCGCCGGGAACAGGCTAAAGCGAAGGTACGCAGGTACTGGCAGTTCAGCCAGCCCTTGCCTGTTGTGGCATCAGCCTGGCGTAAACGTGCCGCACGCATGGCGATTGGTTTGTTGAAAGCCCTGCCGGTGCCGGGACCAGCGCAGGGTGTGCCTGCAGATAAGATGGCAGACCTGCCATGCGATACCTATGTGATGCATCTGGCAAGGCTATCCCTGATGCTGGGAGATCACTATTACTCCAGTCTGGGCATTGATACACACGGTAAGGCAGTGGTCGAGCGGCAAGCTTTCCTGTCAGCCAAGAGTCGTCTCTATGCCAATACCACTCGTCATGGCGGGGAAAACGTATTGAATCAGACACTGGATGAGCATCTACTCGGTGTGGAACAGGCTGCCAGCCGGGTGGTGCATGCCTTGCCAGGGCTGACGCGGCAGCTGGCACATCTGCGTAACCACAAACGCTTGAAAATGCGCAGCAGCAACCCGCGTTTTCGGTGGCAGGACAAGGCGGTTGACTGTGCGGCCGGTTTGGCAGGGCGTTCGGCCTTGCAAGGAGCGTTTATCGTCAATATGGCGTCCACCGGGTGTGGCAAAACGCTGGGGAATGCACGCATCATGAATGCGCTGGCCAATTCCCAGCAAGGCATGCGCTGTGCGTTTGCGATTGGCTTGCGGACCTTAACGCTGCAAACCGGGCGCAGCTTTCAGCAGGATCTGGGGCTGGCCGAGGATGAACTGGCGATTCTGGTTGGTGGGACAGCCAGTCGCCAATTATTCGAGTACTACGAAACCGTCGCAGAAAATACGGGCTCGGCTTCAAGCCGGGCATTGCTGGACGAAACCACGCATGTGGTGTTCGAGGGCAATGATCAGCATCCGGTATTGCAATATCTGGGACGGGATGCTGGTGCCCGCAAATTGCTGGCTGCACCCTTGCTGGTTTGTACGGTCGATCATTTGATGCCAGCGACTGAAAGTCTGCGTGGGGGCAGCCAGATTGCGCCCATGCTGCGCCTGATGACGGGGGATCTCGTTCTGGACGAGCCGGATGATTTCGATCTGGCGGATTTGCCAGCATTGACGCGACTTGTGCATTGGGCAGGGCTGTTGGGTACGCGGTTGCTGTTGTCGTCGGCAACCTTGCCGCCAGCCCTGGTTCAGGGGCTGTTCATGGCCTATCTGGAGGGGCGAAAAAGGTATCAGCGCAACCGGGGGGAGCGGTCGGATGAATCGCCTTGCATCCCCTGCCTGTGGGTGGATGAGTTCAGCCAGCAGCATGTTGAGTGTACGGATGCAGCCGCTTTTGAAGAGCAACACTTGCAGTTTGTCGGCAAGCGTGCAGCCGAATTGAGCATGCAAACCACCAAGCACGCACGCAGGCGTATGCAGGTGTCACCTTTGCCCAAGGGCTTGGGGCAATTGGCATCACAGGAGCGGCGTGAGGCTTTTGCTCACACCCTTTTGCAGGCGGCGCTCAGGTTGCACCGATACCATCACAGCGTGGATCCCAAACATAGGGGTGGGCAAGAGAAGCGTATCAGCTTCGGCTTGATACGCATGGCAAACATCGCGCCGCTATTTGATGTGGCACTGGCGTTGTTCAGGCAGCCTGTGCCGGCCGGGGTGCATATTCATTTGTGTGTCTATCACTCGCAGTTTCCGCTATTTATGCGCTCGGCGATTGAACACCGGCTGGACGGTACGCTGGATCGTCGGGATGAATATGCCGTATTTGACTTGCCGGATATTCGGCGAGCCATTGATACGCATGAGGAATCTGATCAGTTGTTTATCGTGTTGGGCTCGCCGGTGACGGAAGTCGGTCGTGATCACGATTATGACTGGGCCGTCGTCGAGCCTTCTTCCATGCGTTCATTGATACAGCTGGCGGGCCGGGTGTTGCGCCATCGTCCGAATAAGCCGATTACGCAGCCCAATCTATTGGTGTGCCAGACCAACCTGAAGCATTACGAAAGCAGGGATGGCGTTGCCTATTGCAAGCCGGGCTTTGAAAGCAGGGCGTCGGTCTTGCAAACACATCATCTGGCTGATTTGTTGAAACCCTGGCTGGATGAACAATGGCAGATGGCTGTGGATGCCAGGCTGCGCATTCAGCCCAGACCGCAGCACGAATGGCAGCCGGATCGCAATCTGGTGGATCTGGAGCATCAGCGGCTGGCAGAACAAATGTTGCCCAATGGCGGGTCATTGGCGGCGCCGGTGCGTCGCAACCGACTGGCGCGTCAGACAACGGCAGTTCCGGGAGACAGTGCCAGTGCCTCAGTGGCGAAGACGGTGCAGCTGAACGCCAGCAGTTTCTGGCAGGCCAACAATGTCTGCCTGACGGCTGCGATGCAGCAGGCACAGCCTTTTCGCCTGGAAACCCAGCCAGAGGAAGAACTCGTGTTCCTGCCGACAGAAGACGAAGAAGATTACCGCCTCTACCGTATCGTTAAAGGGCCCCGGAAGTGGGAGCGGGGTTATGACGAATGGGAGCTTCTGAATACCCGTATTGCGCAGGAAGCCTTGACCCATGCGCAGATCAGCTGCTGGGGGGATGCGGACATGATGGCAGCGATGCGTGCCCAGGCCGAGGAGATGGATATGCCGCTGAGAACATTCGCGGAAAAGTTTGCGACGGTGACCTTGCGGGTCAAGGCGGAGAACAACCAAGGATGGTATTGGCATCCTTGGCTGGGGTTTGCGCGGAAGGGCTGAGCTTGTCCTGCGATTAGAGATTGGTATATTTCAATTTATGAGTATTTTTTAATTTAGATTATTTTTGGTCTCTGGAAAGGAGCGATCTTGTCAGCAAGTGATGAAGCGGGGCGGACACAGCGTACGCGTGCCGTTATCCAGGCATTCCTGCAGGAACGCCTGCAAGCCAAAATTGAAAAGCTTGCGGAAGATGACCCCAAGCGCAGTGAATGGATCGCTCAATTTCAGGCCGAGCGTTGGCTGGAAGATGCCGCACGCCGCGTCCGGCAGATTCAGGCGGTTACCCATGCGCTGAAACCCATCCACCCCGATGCTCGCGGCACGAATCTGTATTGCATGCCGGCGCAATTGCCAGCGCATGCGCTGGTGGGCAGCCATCTATTGAAGCAGGACTTCTCTGCGGATGTCGTGGGCAACGCGGCGGCGCTGGATGTCTATAAATTCCTCAAACTATCTATAGACGGTCAGACGATACTGGCGTGGCTGCTGGCGGATGATGCTGCAGTGATTGCCGCGTTGCATTCCGATCCGGCGCAGGCCGAACAATGGCAGGCGGCCTTCATCGGCCTCACCCAGGCGCGTGAAGGTGGATTGAGTAGCCATGTCCGCGCCAAGCAGCTCTATTGGCTGGCAGACGGGGACGCCACGGACGACGGGCAGTATCACCTGTTGGCGCCCTTGTATGCGACATCGCTGGCCCACGTGGTGTTTGCCACGATACAAGAGGACCGCTTTGGCGAAAACAATAAAGCAGCGCGGGCGGCTCGCAGGGAGGGGCGGGTGCATGACGGCGTTCTGCATGAGTACCCAGGCTTGGCCGTACAGAAGCTTGGAGGTACCAAACCACAGAACATCAGCCAGTTGAACAGTGAGCGTGGCGGCAATAACTACCTGCTGGCATCCTTGCCGCCGCAATGGCAATCAGGGAAGTTGCGCCAGCCTTGGGGTTTGCAGTCTGTGTTCGATCACATGCTGCTTGCCCGCGAAGGGGTAAAGCCAACCGTCAAGGCGTTTCTGAAATTCCTGAAAAGCGATCCGCCGTCCAATGTGGAAACCCGCGATCGGGTGGAGACCTATGTGACCAGCCTGATTGACGAGATGGTGACCCTGGCAGGCGAGTTGCAGCGAGGGTGGCCCACGGGTTGGACGGCGGATGCGCGTTGCAAACTGGCATTGCCTGAGCAACTTTGGCTGGATCCCAAGCGCGCGGAAAACGATGAGGCATTTCGTAGTCTGTGGCTGTTCATGGATTGGCCGGCGCAGATCGGAGAGCGTTTTGGCAATTGGCTCAATACCCATCTGAGCAAGGAATTCCGGGTCGGAGATATTGAGGCGCGTGAATGGAAAAAGGAACTGTTGGTAGATGAGCGTACGGATGGTTGGGCGCAACGCCTGCATCGTTTGCGTGTGGAACAGAAAGCGCCGCGTTATATCCCGACTCGCGCGGGAGGGCAGGCATGACCGACTTTCGTCATACGCTTGATGGCAAGGGCTTGCTGGTCGTGCCGCATTTGCGTATTCAGAATGCCAATGCCATTTCCAGTCCCTTGACTCATGGGTTTCCTGCGATGACGGCTTTTCTTGGCCTGATGTGGGCGCTGGAAAGAAAACTGGCCGTCGAGAATATTCCTTTGGTGCTGGAAAAAGTGGGGGTGATCTGCCACTGGCATGAAGAGCTGGTTCATGACGGCTACGTCAAGACATTCCGTCTGAGCCGCAATCCCGTCGATAAAGATGGCAGTACCGCCGCCATCGTGGAGGAAGGCCGCATTCATCTGGATATCACCCTGGTATTTCAGGTAGATGGCGGAGAGGTGGACGACAGGAATAATGTGCTGTACCAAGACCAGGAGAAACGACAGGAACTGGCCTGGGCCATACGTCACATGCTGGTAGCCATGCGAATTGCCGGTGGTTCCGTTGTGCACGCTACCCCGGAGCCCGGGCAGTCTATTACTCCGGTATTGCTTGCGATACCGGGGAATGCTGAGGATAGGCTGACTCAGTTCCGCCTGTTGCGCCGTCGCTGGTTGCCGGGCTTCGCGCTGGTCAGCCGTGACGACCTGTTGCAACAGCGCTTGGCGCAATTGCAGACGGAGCAGGCAGAGGCCACGGCATTGGACGCCTGGATGGATCTTGCTCGTTTCAACTGGCGCAGTACAGAGGAGGAGGGCAAGGTCAACTGGAAGCATGACAGGCCCCTGGGTGCCGGCTGGCTGGTGCCAATTCCGGTTGGGTATGGTGCGTTGTCTGAGTTGTACCCCGGTGGGCAGGTTGAACACGCCCGCGACAGAAAAACGCCATTCCGGTTTGTGGAAAGTGTGTATTCACTCGGGCAGTGGATCAGTCCACATCGCCTGTCTGCGATCACCGATATTCTCTGGTGGACGGAAACCCGGGCTGAGCAAGGTCTGTACCAGTGTTGCAACGGTTATCGCCCTGTCGGCGGGCGAGACGAGGCGCTGGAGGATGCGCCAGATATCGGAACCATCGGAACCGAACATTCAAATCATTGAAACATATCCATTGTGATGAGAAAGGAATTGCCATGTCTTTGAAAACTGCTTCGGTATTGGCTTTTGAACGCAAACTCGATCCGTCAGATGCGCTGTTCCATTCTGGTTCATGGGACAAGCTGGCGCAGTCCGGTTCATGGTTGCCAGTAACGCTACGGGAAAAGGCAGTACGCGGTACGATTTCCAATCGTTTGAAAGCCAAAGACCAAGATCCGGTCAAACTGGATGCTGCGATTGAAAATCCCAATCTTCAGACGGTTGATGTGGCCACCTTGCCGGCGGATGCAGATACCTTGAGGGTCAGCTTTACGCTGCGTGTGCTGTCCGGGGCGGGCAAGCCCTCGGCCTGCAACAATGCTGACTATGAAGCCAAGCTGTTGAGTACGGTGGCATCGTATGTGCAGACGCACGGTTTTGCTGAACTGGCCAAACGCTATGCGCACAATCTGGCCAATGGCCGCTTTCTGTGGCGTAACCGGGTTGGGGCAGAGCAGGTTCAGGTGAACGTGGCGCAACTGGAAAAGGGGCTGCCAGTGCAGTCGTGGCAATTCGATGCCTTGCAACTGGGACTGCGCAACTTTGAGGCGGGGGCTGAACAAGCCCAGCGGGACGCATTGGCCGCGGTGATCGCCCAAGGTTTGGCGGGCGAGCAACATGTCTTACTGCAAGTCACTGCATTTGTACGTATTGGTGCAGGACAGGAGGTTTTTCCTTCCCAGGAGCTGGTTCTGGATCGGGGCCGAGGAGATAAAAGCAAGACGCTGTATGACGTTGATGGTGTTGCAGGGATGCACTCTCAAAAACTGGGAAATGCATTGCGTACCATTGATGATTGGTATGACGGAGCGGAAGAGATGGGGCCGATCGCTGTGGAACCGTACGGTTCCGTCACGACCCAGGGGAAAGCATATCGGCAGCCCAAACAAAAACAGGATTTCTACAACTTGCTGGATGACTGGATTTTGAAAGACAAAGCCCCTGCCCAAGCGCAACAGCATTTCGTGATGGCCGTCCTGATTCGTGGTGGGGTCTTTGGTGACGCGGGGAATTGAGGGGAGCATGGTATGACAAGCCACTATGTGGATATCCATCTGCTGCCTGACCCGGAGTTCAGCCAGACTCAGTTGATGAGTGCCCTGTATGCCAAGTTGCATCGCGTCCTGGTGCAGTTAGGAAGTCATGATATTGGGGTGAGCTTTCCTGGCTACAGCCTGAAGCCTAAAGCGCTGGGTGTTGTTATGCGTTTGCATGGTACGGAACCCAGCCTGAAGGCTTTGCAAGCCAAGGATTGGTTGCGTGGCATGCGGGATCATATGGAACACAGTGCCGTTCTGCCAGTACCGCAACAGGTGCAGTACCGGAATATATGGCGGAGGCAGTTCAAAACCAATGCTGACCGCCTGCGTCGGCGTCGTATGCAACGTAAAGGAGAAACGTTCGAGCAAGCTGTGATGGCCATTCCAGAAAGTATTGAACGACAGCCGGATTTACCGTTCATACAGATTCGCAGCGGTAGTACAGGGCAATCATTTCCCATTTTCTTGTTGATGGGGGAGATGCAAGACGAAGCCCGATCCGGGAGCTTCAATTCCTATGGCTTGAGTCAGGTAGCGACCATTCCCTGGTTTTGACCCTTTTTTTAGGGGTTAATAAAAATCCTTTAAAAACAATGGACTGTGATATGGCCGAAAATTTTCACCCTATCGCAGTCATAAAGGCTTTGTTCTTTAATAATCAATGGCATAGAAATAAGATAACCTAGTGGCCTGCCGCATAGGCAGCTTAGAAACGAAACTCAACCGACGCGCCCTGTTTGATTGCGTGGCCTGCCGCATAGGCAGCTTAGAAAAAGCTCAGAATACCCGTTCGGGGCATTCAAGGGTGGCCTGCCGCATAGGCAGCTTAGAAAAATCGAGGTCAAAAACAACTTAGATCTCAACAGTGGCCTGCCGCATAGGCAGCTTAGAAAAGAAGTCGAAAAAATCAGAAAAATTCCATATCGTGGCCTGCCGCATAGGCAGCTTAGAAATTAACCCTGGCAGCGCAGACTCTGCATTCCTTGTGGCCTGCCGCATAGGCAGCTTAGAAATAAAAACCCGCCCCCGACCTGGGGGCCACATAGTGGCCTGCCGCATAGGCAGCTTAGAAACAGCGAAAGCGAGAGGAACAGGAAGCCCAGGAGTGGCCTGCCGCATAGGCAGCTTAGAAATGGGTAAGCTGTATCGCGCCCTGCAGGACATCGTGGCCTGCCGCATAGGCAGCTTAGAAAATCAGGCCAGCGCCCGCTAATGCACCATACCCGTGGCCTGCCGCATAGGCAGCTTAGAAAACCGGGTTGTAAAGGTTCTGGTCTGCCAGGAAGTGGCCTGCCGCATAGGCAGCTTAGAAATGGAACGAAGCGCAGCCGGCAAACGACAATCAGTGGCCTGCCGCATAGGCAGCTTAGAAAGCTGATACGCCACGCGCAGCGCCCGCTGTACCGTGGCCTGCCGCATAGGCAGCTTAGAAATCACCGCTGCCCTTGTCGAAATCCTTGGTATCGTGGCCTGCCGCATAGGCAGCTTAGAAAAGAGCCAACTACCGGACGGCGACCCGGCTAAGGTGGCCTGCCGCATAGGCAGCTTAGAAAGTGCAGATACCCCGCTGGGGCGCGCCAAGAAAGTGGCCTGCCGCATAGGCAGCTTAGAAATGTCCGCCGCAACCTGCGGAACTTAGGCCAGGGTGGCCTGCCGCATAGGCAGCTTAGAAAGTGAAAAATCTTGCCGGTTGCGCCGGTCAGCTGTGGCCTGCCGCATAGGCAGCTTAGAAAATCCAGGCCCACGGAAAACGTCAGGCCGCCAGGTGGCCTGCCGCATAGGCAGCTTAGAAAAAGTTCGACAGCGCATCAGCAAGCGCATCGGCGTGGCCTGCCGCATAGGCAGCTTAGAAATGCCGCCAGGTGCTGTCCAGCGCCGATTGCTCGTGGCCTGCCGCATAGGCAGCTTAGAAAATGCTGCGCGCCAGGGAAGCACAAGGGGAAGAGTGGCCTGCCGCATAGGCAGCTTAGAAATTCTGATTGCAGTAGATGATGGCCGTCGCCGTGTGGCCTGCCGCATAGGCAGCTTAGAAAGAAGTCGCGGCTGATCACGCGCTTGACCTGCTGTGGCCTGCCGCATAGGCAGCTTAGAAACAATCCGCACTCCTGATTAGCCCTGCCGTTATGTGGCCTGCCGCATAGGCAGCTTAGAAAACATTGCAAATGACATGTTTTGACGCGTCTTCGTGGTCTGCCGCATAGGCAGCTTAGAAATGGCCAGTCATCAGCCACAGCGGATTGACGTCGTGGCCTGCCGCATAGGCAGCTTAGAAATAAAGCCTTTACCGTCGTGAGCGGCGGCGTGGTTGCTGGCCGCACAAACAGCCAATAAACCAGGTAATTCTTCTTGCGCACGACAGGCCTGCATCGCTGCAGCATCCGTTTGTTATCGTAATAGTCGCTGCATAGGGCATGCAGCAACGCAGTCCTTACTCACCGGTCGGGTGCTATGCTGGCCCGGTTACCACGCTGGCGTGCGGTTGCCGGCTCAAACCGTCAACAGGAGGTTCGCTTGGATAAGCTCATGGTCAAACAGGTTGCAGTGCTGGGTGCAGGTGTTATGGGGGCGCAGATCGCGGCCCATTTTGCGAATGCGGGCGTTTCGGTGCTGCTGTATGACCTGACAGCCAAAGAGGGCGAGCGTAGCGGGATAGCCGCACGTGCGATTGCCAATCTGGCGCGGTTGCAGCCAGCACCACTGGCCGAGGCTGCACGTGCCGGTTTGATTCAGCCCGCCAATTATGAGGATGATTTGGTCGCGCTGACGGCTTGTGATCTGGTGGTGGAGGCCATCGCCGAACGCTTGGACTGGAAGCGGGATCTTTATCATCGCGTGGCGCCGCATGTGGCCGATCACGCCGTGTTTGCGACCAATACGTCAGGCCTGTCTATCAATACTTTGGCGGATGCGGTTCCGGCTTCGTTGCGTTCGCGTTTCTGCGGGGTGCATTTTTTCAATCCGCCGCGATATATGCGTCTGGTGGAGCTGATCGCTGCGCGGGAGACCGATGCCGGCGTGCTGGATGGCCTGGAGAGCTGGTTGACCACGCGTTTGGGCAAGGGCGTGGTGCGCGCATTGGATACGCCGAACTTTATCGGCAACCGTATCGGTATTTTCGCCATGCTGGCAGCCTTGCATCACGCCGAAGCCATGGGGCTGACGCCCGATGAGGTGGATGCCATCACCGGGCCGGCGATCGGGCGTCCCAAAAGCGCGACTTATCGGACAGCCGATGTCATCGGCCTGGATACGTTCGCCCATGTGGTCGCAACCATGGACGAGTATTTGCCGCAGGATCCCTGGCATCGTTATTTCCAGCTGCCAGTCTGGATGCAGGCATTGATACAGCAGGGTGCGCTGGGGCAGAAGTCGGGTGCAGGGGTGTACCGCAAGGAAGGCCGGGTGATTCAGGTACTGGATACCCGCAGTGGCAAGTATCGCGAAGGAGCGGGCGCGATGTCCGCCGTACTGGCCGACATTCTGAAGGTGGCGGATCCCGTGGCGCGTATGCGCGCGCTGCGTGAGAGCGATGATGTACAGGCGCGTTTTCTCTGGAGTATTTTCCGGGATGTCTTCCATTACAGTGCGTACCACCTGGCGGATGTGGCGCATTGCGCACGGGATCTGGATCTGACGCTGCGTTGGGGGTTTGCCTGGGCGCAGGGGCCTTTCGAGACCTGGCAGCAAAGCGATTGGCAGGCGACGGCGCAGGCCATTGCCGCAGATATTGGGGCGGGTAGGGCATTGGTGGATGCCCGGTTGCCTGACTGGGTGCTGGAGCCTGCCCGCCAAGGGGTGCATCAGGCGCAAGGCTCGTATGGTGCCGGGGATGGCCGTTTGCATCCTCGCAGCACCTTGCCTGTCTATCGGCGCCAGTGCACGCCGGAGTTGTTGGCCGGGGAAAGCCAGACGATGGCGCGGACCCTGCATTGGGAAAACGAAGGCGTGAGCCTTTGGAGCCTGGATGAACTGGACGCCCGTATTGCCGTAGTGTCTTTCAAGAGCCGCATGCATGCGGTAGGCGAGGAGGTGCTGGACGGGCTGTTGCAGGCCATCGCCCGCGCAGAACGGGATTTTGATGGATTGGTGCTGTGGCATCCCGCCCCATTCTCTGTGGGCGCCAATTTGAAGCAGTTGTTGGCATTGGCGCAGGATGGGCAGTTTGCAGAGGTTGATAGCCTGTTGCAGCGTTTCCAGCAGGTGTCGTTGGCGCTGCAGTATGCGCAGGTGCCGACGATTGCGGCGGTCGAGGGCATGGCTTTGGGCGGCGGTTGTGAGTTCGCCGTTCACGCGGCTCGGCGCGTGCTGGCGCTGGAGACCTCTATCGGGCTGGTGGAAACCGGCGTGGGCCTGATTCCCGCCGGCGGCGGTTGCGTGTATGTCGCGCAACGTGCTGCCTTGCTGGCGGCGACGGCGGATGCAACCGGTACCATCCTGCCGCATTTGCGTCCGCTGTTCCAGAATGTCGCGCAGGCACGTGCCTCTCGCAGCGCCTGGGAGGCTCAGACGCTGGGCTATGCGCGCCATGGCGATACGGTGCTGTTCCATCCGGCAGAGTTGTTGTATGCAGGTATCCAGGCGGCGCGGGGTTTGGCGGAATCGGGCTATGCGCCACCCCCGCGCTATGCCGTGATTCCGGTCGCAGGCCAGGCTGGGCTGGATATGCTGGAAACCGAACTGAGCATACAGCGCGAAGCCGGCAGGATCAGTAATCATGATTATCGTGTTGCGCTGGGGGTAGCGACGGTTCTGTGCGGAGGCCTGGCTGAGAGCGGGACGCAGGCGCCGGTTGCGCAGATGTTGGCTGCCGAGCGCAGGGTGTTCATAGAGTTGCTGCGCACGCCTGAAACCCAGGCGCGGATCGCGCATACGCTGAAAACGGGCAAGCCCCTGCGTAACTGAGTCGGAGGCGGTTCATGATGCCCGGAGGCCTGGGATCTTCAAAGATCGCAGGCCTCCGGGTTTTTTTTCGCCATGCTGACGATCGGGCAGAGCATCCGGCATGGCTGTGTGAGCCGCGAGAAGAATTGTATTTTCCCGAGCTGAGTACGCACTGGGCTGTTGCATGATCAAGACCAGCCATTTACCAACGGTTTGCTGCGGTTTGTTCCTTCTCAAATCATAAATGCAATTACAATCAATTTTCATTTATGTATTTGAGGTGTGCGGCGCGGCGATGATGAACCGGGCTGTTGCTGCCTATGCCTCGCTTTGCCGATCTCATTTCCATGCGTGCTCCCTACACTGATATCGAGCAGATCTACCGCTCGCACCAACCTTGGCTGAAGTCCTGGCTGGCGCGCAAGCTGGGTGATGCCCATGGCGCTGCAGATGTGGTTCAGGATGTTTTTGTGCGCCTGCTGACACGCATCGAACCCGCCCCGCTGCTGGAACCGCGTGCCATGCTGACGACGATTGCGCAGCGCGTGTTGGCCAGCCGCTGGCGCCGCGAGCAATTGGAGCGTGCCTATCTGGAAACCTTGGCGCAGCACGAGCAGGCATACGCCATGTCGGCAGAGATGCAGGCGATCGTGATCGAAACCTTGATGGAAGTGGATCAGCTGCTGGCAGGCTTGCCGCGTGTCGTGAGGGAAGCATTCCTGTTGAGCCAGCTGGAAGGGCTCAGGCAGGCGGAGATCGCCGAGAAAATGGGCATTTCGGTGACGACGGTCAAGCGCTACCTGGCACGGGCAGCCCTGCAGTGCTATTTCCCGGAAGGCGCGCAGGCTATTTGCGGGCAGGGTGGCTGATTTTTTATGCGGCAATTGTTTCCCCATGATGCTGCTGACCCTGCCGGAGAGGCAGGGACGACAGCGGACACGTACCCGCCCGATAGCACGTGCTCATCCAGACAGGACACCCCGATGCCCGCCGCCAGCAGGGCGGTCGCCGAGGAGGGCTTGCCGACGGGCCAGTCGTCCCAGGAGGAGACCCCTCCTGTCTCGCGGGCGGTTGCCCAGCAGGCGGTGCTTTGGTTGCTGACGCTCCAGGAAGATCCTAGATCACGCCAGACATTGCGCGAGTGGTTGTGTTGGCGTGATGCCGCCCCCGAGCATGCGCGAGCCTGGCGTCGCATCGAAGCCTTGCATGGCAAGTTTCAGCAGGTTCAGACGGTTGCGCCGGATTCGGCAACTGCCGCGCGGCGGGCCTTGCTGGGGGCTAAGCCAGACCGGAGCCGCCGTGCCTTTGCGGGCATGATGGCGGCATTGCTGGTGGCCGGTGGAGCATGGTCGGCGCACGATAGCTTGCCCGTGCGGCGCTGGACCGCTCAGCTACGTACCGGAAAGGGAGAGCGCTGGCAGCAGCGGCTGGAGGATGGAACGGAATTGGCCGTGGCAGGAAATAGCGCAGTGAATGTGAATTTCGATGCCTCGCAACGGGTGATTGAATTGCTGGCGGGCGAGGTATTCATCAAGACCGGACATACTGCCGGGGAGTCACGGCCTTTTCTGGTGCAAACGCCAGTGGGCAGTGTGCAGGCGTTGGGAACCGAATATTCCGTACGTTTGCTGCAAAGCCAGGGCCAGCCAGCGGCCCAGGTGGCGGTGTTCAGCGGCCGGGTGCGTGTCCAGGTGATGCCTGCTGCAGGCAAGCCCTTGGCAGAGGCGCCGATAACGATGGCCGGCGAGGACGCGGGGAATGCACTGGCCGCAGCTGCGCAGGAGCGCGAGCACGGCAGGAGCATCACGGCAGGCACAGCCGACACGGCCCGCGCGGCCAGCGCTGCACCTGGCGGTTTGCTCCTGGAGGCAGGGGAGCAGGTCGAGGTTCATCGGGGAGGCTACGGCCAGCCTGGCCCGGCGGATGAAAATCGTGAAAGCTGGCGGCGTGGCATGCTGGTGGCCCGTCAGCGGCGCCTGGAGGATTTCCTGGCGGAGCTGGATCCCTTCCTGCCGTTTTCGGTCAGTTGCGCCGCGTCGGTCGCCGATAGGCGCCTGTCGGGTTCCTATCCGCTGGATCGGCCAGAGGACATCATATACAGCCTGGCGCGCATGCTGGATCTGGAGGTAGAGGTGCAGCGCCGGCGCTGGCGTAGTGATGCGTTCCGTTTGGCGCTGCGGACAGATACCGGTGCTGGCCGCTAGTGCCGGCGTTCATGACGGCGCCTTTTTGCAGGTGAGGGCGGTGTCGCTTTTGGTGCGGCCCGTGGTGTGCCGACATAAGAAGTGGTCTGTTTTTCATTCTCATGCGACATGACAGGTAGAAGCCCCGGCCGCTGAACGCCGTGGCGTGCGTGCATCCTGCCTGGATGCCGTTTCTTCTACGCGGATGAAATGATGACAGTTGAACACTCACGGGCCGAGCAGGCCTCTTTCCCGGCCATTGCCACGCCAGCCTTGTTGCCTGGTGCGCTGTTGTCGGCGTTGATGGCATTGGGTGCCGGCCCTGCCTTTGCAGCGTTGGAAGTGCCATCCGATGCAGCGGGCAGCGCGACGGCGGCACAGGCGGACAGCAGCAGTGGGGTCAGGTCTTTTGCCATTGCCGCAGGACCGCTGGAGCAGGTGCTCAATGATTTCGGAACGCAGGCGGGCTGGCTGCTGACATATGCGCCGGAGTTGGTCGAGCATAAGCAAAGCCCCGGCTTGCAGGGAAATTATCTTCCTCGGGCCGCGTTGGCGCTGTTGCTGGAAAATACCGGCCTGCAAGTGGTAGAGACCGGGCGGGGCGGGTATATGTTGCGCCGTGTGCCGGCGCGTACGAAAAGCGCCGGGCCGGCGATGCTGGATGTGGTGACGGTGACGGGCGTGGATGGCAGCTACGGCAAGCCGGGCGCGCATAGTTCGCGCGCCGTGAATGACAACATGCAAAGCCTGGATGCCGTCTTGCGCAGCATGCCGGGCACCTATACGCAGCTTGATCCCCTGCAGGGCGCGGTCACTGTCAATGTGCGCGGCATGAGCGGTCTGGGGCGGGTGAATACCATGGTCGATGGCGTGACCCAGACTTACTATGGTGTCGCACCTTCCAGCTATCACGGGGCAGGGGCGAACACTTCGTCGGGGGTGATGATAGACCCGAATTTTCTGGTGGGGGTGGACGTCAGCCGGGGCAGCAGCGCGGGCTCGCAAGGGGTGAATGCGCTGGTGGGCAGCGCCAATATGCGAACCTTGGGTGTCGAGGATGTGCTGCGCGAAGGCCGCAGTTTCGGGATGATGAGCCGGGCGTCGGTGGGCAGCAACGGCCTGGGCCGTACCGGCATGGTGACGTTGGCCGGGCGTACCCAGGCATTTACCGATAGCGGCAGCATCGGTGCGCTGGTCGGGGTGAGCGCCAGCACGCTGCACGCGACCTACTCCAATGGCGGCGGCCGCAGCAGCGAGGATTTCCTGGGGGAAGACAATGAGTTCATCAAGCAAAGCCCGCAGTCGCAGCTCTACAAACTGGATGTCCGGCCCAACCGTTTTCACCGGCTGGAATTCAGCGGCCGCAATTACAAGACCCGGATGACCAAGCGAGACATCCGCAGCGATGATTACTATCTGAAGTACAACTACGCACCCGTTTCCGACCTGGTTGATGTCAACTTGCTGCTTAGCAACAGTCGTTCACAACAGGATTTCGAACCCGGCGCGCCGTTTACCTATGAAAGCGCATCCATCCGGAACCGCTCGCAAACGGTGGATATCAACAATACGAGCCGATTTTCACTGGGAGACACCAAGGTCGCGCTGATGCTCGGCAGCAAGTTCATGAATACCCGTTATGAGCGTGATTACACCCGTTTTTGGGAAGACGACGGCTATAACGCTTTTCTGCCTGAAGGCCGCCAGCGCATCGCCGCCTTGTACACCGGGCTCGTATTCAATCGTGATATCTATCAGCTCGACTTGAACCTGAATTACACGCGCAGCAAGGTGCATGGCTTCAAGCCGGCCTGCCCGGAGGATGTGAATTGCTTCCCGCAGGGCGAAGCCTCATTGAATCTGAAAGACGCATCCTTCAATCCGTCGGTGATGTTCTCTGCGCAAGTGACGCCCTGGCTGCAGCCTTTCGTGGGCTATAGCCACTCCACCCGGGCGCCCAACGTCCAGGAAGTGTTCTTCGGCAATGAGGGGGGCGGCTCCATGAACCCCTTCCTGAAGCCTGAGCACGCACGTACTGTCGAGGCTGGTTTCAACCTGATCAAGCCGGATCTGCTGACCTCTGGCGATACCTTCCGGCTGAAGGCACTGGCCTACCGCACGCGCATCCGCGACTATATTGCCAGCGAGTCCTTCTTCCTGTGCAGTGATGGCTCGCTGTGCAAGGATATCAATGACGCCGATTCCGGCTTCAATGCCCATATGTCGGTCAACACGACTTCGCCAGTCACGACGCGGGGTTATGAACTGGAGGCTGCCTACGATGCAGGCGTGGGCTATTTGAATGTCGCCTGGAGCTGGCAGCATACGAATCAGCCGACGTCCATCGCCAGTACGACGCAACTGGGTTTTGGCTATGACGATATGGCCGATCTGCCGCGCAACTACGGCACGATAGATCTGGGCGCCCGGTTCTTTGACAAGCGCCTGGTCATCGGCAGTCTGATCAAAATCACCGGACGCTCCCAGCGCCTGAGCACCGAGGGTATCGACATGGACAGCAATACCGTCGAAAAGGAAGACATGCCACGTATCCCGACCATTGTGGACCTGTATGGCAGCTACAAGGTGTCTGAAGCGCTGAGCGTACGCTTCGGTGTGCAGAATCTGGCCGACAAGGACTATGCCGAGGCCCTGAACCGCATGAACCAGGACCTGTACTACGCTGAAGAGGGCATGTCCATCAATACGACGGCACGTGGCCGTACCTTCATGGTCGGAGCGGAGCTGCGGTTCTGATGAGACGGGCGGGGGCCTGGATGGCCCTTTGTCTGGTTTGCCGGTCGGCAGGAGGGGGCACGGCAGGAAAAAAAATCCTGCCGCAGGCCAGAAAGGCCGGGCAGGATACAGGGGTAAAGCGTTTGGTTCTTGAGCGCCGGGCCATCAGCGGCCCGGCGTAAATCTAATCATCAGTCACGGCTGCCGCCTGCAATGCCAAGAATGGCCAGCAGGTTCGAGAAGACGTTGTAAACGTCCAGGTAGATTGCCAGCGTGGCGGACACATAATTGGTTTCACCGCCATTGACGACGCGCTGCAGATCCACCAGCATGAAGGCCGAGAAAATCACGACGGCCAACACCGAGATGGTCAGCATCATGGCCGGCATTTGCAGGAAGATGTTGGCCACTGCGGCCAGCAGGATCACGATGGCGCCGGTAAACAGCCATTTCTGCATGCCGGACAGGTCACGCTTGATGGTCGTGGAGAGCGTTGCCATGGTGCCAAAGACAATGGCCGTGCCACCGAAGGCGGTCATCACCAGTTGCGCACCGTTGCTCATGCCGAGCACGAAACCCAGCAGGCGCGACAGCATCAGGCCCATGAAGAAGGTAAAGGCCAGCAGCAGCACGACACCCATGCTGTTGTTCTTGTTGCGTTCGATCATGTACATCAGACCGAAAGCGCCAACCAGGAACACGATGGTGACCAGGCCGGGGCTGCCGGCGGTCATGGCGCCGAAGTTCATCGACAGGCCGAGCGCTGCGCCCAGCACCGTGGGGATCAATGAGAGTGCCAGCAGCCAGTAGGTGTTGCGCAGGACACGGTTGCGCACGACCTCGCCTGGGGCGCTGGCCGAGCGATTAAAAGGGGAAGGTCGTTCGGTATTCATGACGGCTCCTATAGGGTTCCGAATGTCGGGCATGCAAGCCCGGACGCAAGTTCAGACACGTAGCATAGCTTACAGTTCCCTGAAAATTCAACTATGCCGTATTCAGGTACGCAAGCGGGGGCAATGCGATAGCGCCAGGCGGGCGGCGGGCTGCCGTCTGGCCAGAAGGAAACGCAGGAGGAATGCCCATCGTGGGGACACCACGGCTGGGCTTCGTCGCATGTGGCGATCACGGCCTGCGCCTGGGGAGGCAATGCGGGGCAGGGGTAGCAGGGTAAAAAGGGAAACAGGCGTCAGCGCCGCGAGAGGTCGTGAGCCTTCAGTTCGTGGCCATCGTCCTGGTAGCGGCGCCAGCGTAGCCGGGCATGCTGGCGATCTTCGTCGCTGCCCGAGACGAATTCCAGGATGCGGACATAATGACCATATTCCTGTGGGCAGTCGTCATCCAGATTAATGAGCCAGCTTTCCGTCGAGACGGGCGGCGGCACGGGCTGGCTGCGTGTCAGCAACACCGGCGTCTGCGCGGCCAGCGGGTCGTTGATGGCGACATGCGGCACAAAGGAAATATCGTCGAAGGTCCACAGCAGGCGATCAAAGGCCTGCAGCCTTTGCGTGTTGCTGCAGAAGACCAGCAACTGGCGGCCGGCCAGATACTGTCGGTGGACAGTCTGGCAGGCCGCCAGCAGGCGGTCGGCTGCGCCGAAGGCGAAGTCGATACGCGCCATGGGTCAGGCTCAGGCCTGTTGGCTCAACAGGTATTGCACCAGCAGCGGCACCGGTCGGCCCGTGCTGCCCTTGTCCTTGCCACCACGCCAGGCGGTGCCGGCGATATCCAGGTGCGCCCAGGAATAGGCATGGGTGAAGCGCGACAGGAAGCAGGCGGCCGTGACCGAGCCGGCGGGAGGGCCGCCGATGTTGGCGATATCTGCGAAGTTGGATTTCAGCTGTTCCTGATAGGCATCTTCCAACGGCATGCGCCATGCGGTGTCCTGAGCGGCACGGCCGGCATCCAACAAGGCCTGGGCCAAGGTGTCATCGGTCGAGAACAGGCCACTGTTGACATGGCCCAGCGCCACGACGCAAGCGCCTGTCAGCGTGGCAATATCAATCACCGCAGCGGGCTTGAAGCGTTCCGCGTAGGTCAGGGCATCGCACAGCACCAGACGGCCTTCCGCGTCGGTATTCAGGATTTCGATGGTTTGGCCGGACATGCTGGTGACGACATCGCCCGGTTTGTTGGCTGTGCCGCTGGGCAGGTTTTCGCAGGCCGGGATGAGGCCGACGACTTCGCGTTCCAGGCCGAGTTCGGCGATGGCACGGAATGTGCCGAGCACGCTGGCGGCGCCGCCCATATCGTATTTCATTTCATCCATGGTGGCGGCGGGCTTGATGGAGATGCCGCCGGCATCAAAGGTGATGCCCTTGCCGACCAGGACGATGGGTTGGCTTGCCTTGGCTTTGCCCTTGGCAGCCTTGGCCGGCTTGTACTGCAGGATGATGAAGCGCGGGGGTTCGGCAGAGCCTTTGGCGACGGAAAGGAACGAGCCCATCTTCAGGGCCTCGATCTGCTTGCGCTCCAGGACCTGAACCTTGATGGTGTCGTAGCTGCTGGCCAGTTTTTTGGCTTCATCGGCCAGGTAGCTGGGGGTGCAGATATTGCCCGGCAGGTTGCCCAGGGTGCGCGTCAGCGCCATGCCGTTGGCGATGGCAGCGCCTTCGGCCAGGCCGCGCTGAGCCTCGGCCGCTTCATTGCGGGCGACGATGAGCGTGAATTTTTTCGGGCCCGAAGGGGCCTGGTCTTCTTTTTTGCTCAGCGTGGCGTCGTAGCGATAGCCGGCGCTGATCGCTGCCTGGGCGGCCTGGCGTGCGCGGCTTTGCAACGTGCTGGCGTCAGTCGTGGGCAGAGCGACCAATGTGGAGGCTGCATCCGTCAGGGACAACTGGGCGAGTGCGGCAGCCAGGCCGCGCTCGGCCTTGGCATGCGTGGCTGCGGTGTAATCCGCCGCTTTGCCCAGGCCGACCAGGATGACGCGGCGGGCCGTGACGCCTTCCACGCGATGCAGCGTCAGAGTGGCGCCGGCGCTGCCGCGAAAGTCCTGTTTGACGACTTCGGTAATCAGCCCCTGGCTGGCGTGATCCAGCGCTTGCGCATCTGGTGTCAGGGAGCCGTCGGCATAAACGCCGACGGCCAGTGCGGCACTTTTAATCCGGTGCAGCGACACGGTTGACTGTGTGCTAAATTCCATGAGGATTTCCCGTTGCATTCAATAAGGAACGCAACGATTATCCCGCAATTTGCATCTTCATGTCCCTGTTCAAGAAATCCGTGGTGGGCGAGATCACCAGCCATGCCGGTGTGGTGTTCTCCACGCTCGTCATTGTCTGGCTGAGTGTGCTGCTCATCCGCCTGCTGGGCGACGCCGCCAGCGGCTCCATTGGCGCCGATGTCGTGCTCGGCCTGGCAGCATTCTCCACCATCACGGCGCTGCCCGTGGTGTTGTCCGTTTCGTTGTTCATCGCGGTGCTGACAACCGTGACGCGGAATTACCGCGAATCGGAAATGGTCGTCTGGTTTGCCAGCGGGTTGTCGCTGCTGGACTGGCTGCGCCCGGTGCTGCGTTGTGCGATTCCGACATCCATTCTGATCGCCGTGCTGACCTTGCAGGCGTCGCCCTGGGCCTACCGGCAGATCGCCGAATATCGCCAGCGCTATGAGCAGCGCTCGGATCTTTCCAAGGTTTCGGCCGGGCAGTTTCTCGAAACCAGTGGTGGGGCACGGGTGTTCTTCGCCGAAGAGCCCAAGTCGCCAGATGATGAATTGGGCACGGTCTTCCTGCGCATGAACGAGGATGGCTGGCTCAGTGTCGTGTCGGCAGATGGCGTACGCATTGAAAACCAGGATAACGGCGACCGCTTCCTGGTCCTGGGCGACGGCTATCGCTACGACTTCAAGCCTGGCACACCGGAGTTCCGCATGGCTGAATTCGAGCGCTATGGCGCCCGGCTGGAAAGCCGGGGGGGCGAGGAAGCGCTCAAACAGGCCAGGCTGGAAGCCGAGAATGTCGTCAAGGCGCGTCCTTTGGGGGCGCTGTTGCAGGATGGCACGGATCGTTCGAGGGCGCAGATCATGTGGCGTCTGGCCTTGCCCCTGGCTGCCCTGAATCTTGCATTGCTGGCAATCCCGCTGGGCGCGGTCAACCCGCGTCTGGGGCGTTCTGGCGATTTGCTGCTGGCAGGCTTGATCGCCTTGCTCTACATGAACCTGATCAATCTGTCGCGCAGCTGGATCGGCTCGGGCAGCCTGTCGTTCAGCGTCGGGGTATGGGCGGTACACGCGGTGTTTGCCCTGCTGACCGCCTGGTTGTTCTACATCCGCATGCGTATCAAGGCACCCAAGCAGCAGGTCGCCTAGTGGGCTGGACAGGGCCAGGGCACAAGCATGGAACGGTGAACGCTTCAGGACTTGCGGACTTAAGGGCTTGAGGGCTTGAGGACGACTTAACGGGAAGGGTAGCAGGCCTGGCGGGTGCAACCGGTTGTGCCCGCCTTGGACCCGAAACCGTCAAGTATGCAGGAAGGCAGGGAGTGGACAAACCCCTCACCGGGGAAGTAGCTTATGCCGGAGGGAAATAGCTTATGTGCATTATTTATAAGCTTTGCTTCCCTTATTCCCTACAATCGGTTGCTACGATGTCGAGGTAGCCACACCATGAACCTGCAGCAATTTCGTTTTGTCCGGGAAACCATTCGCCGCGACTTCAACCTCACTGAAGCCGCCCGGATGCTGTACACCTCGCAGCCCGGGGTCTCCAAGGCCATCCTGGAGTTTGAGGATGAGCTCGGGATCAAGATTTTCGAACGCCACGGCAAACGCATCAAAGGCCTGACGCGTCCCGGCCTGGCCGTTTCCCAGGTCATCGACCGCATCATGCTGGAAGTCGATAACCTGAAAAAGGTCAGCGACGAATACGCCCGGCGTGACGAAGGGGGGCTGACCATCGCCTGTACCCATACCCAGGCGCGCTACATGCTGCCCAAGGTAATTCCCGCATTCCGGCAGCGTTTCCCCAAGGTACACCTGTCGTTGGCTGAAGGCAGCCCGCGCCAGCTGGCTGAAATGGTGCTGCACGGCCAGGCCGACATGGCCATTGCCACGGAATCGCTGGCCCTGACGCCGGGGTTGGTGACGCTGCCCTGCTACACCTGGGAACACGTCGTGGTGGTGCGCCCGGATCACCCGTTGGCTGACTTGCGTTCCAGCGCCGTCAAAAAGCTCTCGCTGGAACAGTTGGCCGAATACCCCATCGTGACCTATGACCGGGCGTTTTCCGGCAGAACGGCCATTGACGATGCCTTTGCGGCGCAGCGCATCCACCCGGATATCGTGCTGGAAGCCATTGACGCCGACGTCATCAAAACCTATGTGGATGTCGGCATGGGCATAGGCATCATTGCCGGCGTTGCCTACGACCCGCGGCGCGATGCCGGGCTGGTAGGCTTGCCGGTGGGGCGCCTGTTCGGCACACACACCACGCGTATTGGTGTCAAGGCGGGTGTCTTCTTGCGCGATTATGTCTATACCTTCCTGGAAATGGCCGCGCCGCAACTGACGCGGGATGTCGTGCAGCAGGCCATCATGGAGCACGGTGGCGACATCGCGCCGGAGTGAAATGAATCCTGGCAGGCCGAAACGGCCTGCCATCGCCCCACAAACGGCCTCTGAGGGGCTGTTGGGAAGGCGCCCAGGCCGGTAGCACGTTTTCGATCAGGAAGCGGCTACCGGCCTTTCTGCATCAGGGCCACAAGCAAGCCCTGCGTAGCAGGACAAGGTTGTTCCATAGTGAAAACCTAATGATTGGGTTTGTTGCATAGAAATAAATTCCTGCATTCCCGACTTTTTTACTATTGCATTCCAAATAGGAATCACTATCATTACATCTATCGTAACGATGCTATGAGGAAAACCATGTCGCAATCGCTGAGTGCAGTCGTCGTCGGGGCAGATCGTCTGGGCAACATCCCGGATCTACTGAAAGGCCACAACATTGCCATCACGCACCACATCAGTGGCCGTGATCCCTCTCACCAAAAGAAAACCTTGCAATTGCCGTCCGGCACGGAGCTGGTCATCCTGCTGACGGACTTCCTGGGCCATAACGTCATGAAAACCTTCCGCAGCGCAGCCATGCGCAGTGGTGTCCGGGTTGTCGCCTGCCGTCGTTCCGTCTGCAGCATGAAGCAGGCACTAGACCAGTGTGGCCTCTGTTCTTCCTGCTGAAGATTTTTTCCTCATAGCATCCATGCGGCGCTCATCAGGGTGGGCCGCACAGGAAAGGATCATGCAGCGCCCGTTCCGGGAAATCGCCTTATGGCGATTCAGCCGGACGGGCTTTTTTTTCGCTGGCAGGTCTGTGGCTCAAGGCATGTGCCTGAAATGCATCCGGGCACGCCGAACGCATGCGCCGCTTAGCAAAGCGGGCAGGGTGGGGCGCAACGTGGGCGAGCGAGCGTGCGGGGAACTCAGCAATGACCGCGCATACCTGCCTTTTTGGCAAGTGAGGTGTCACGGCAATCAGAAGGTGGGAAAGGCTTGGCCGCTTGAACGGGCTTAGCTGGCGGAAGCTGACAGGCGGCGTGCGCCGTTGAAACGCTTGCTCCAGTAGCGGATATCCATGCTTTCGATACGGACAACGCCTTTAGAATTGGGCGCATGCACGAACTGGTTATCGCCAACATAGATCCCGACATGGGAAAAGCGGCGGCCCAGCGTATTGAAGAACACGAGATCGCCGGGTTGCAGCTCGGCGCGGGACACGGCCTTGCCCTCGTGGGCCATCTCGGAGGCGCTGCGGGGCAGTTGCAAACCTAAGGACTCGCGTGCGGCATAGACAACCAGGCCGCTGCAATCAAAACCCGTATCCGGATTGGTACCGCCCCATTTGTAGCGCACCCCCAAATGCTCCAGGGCGGAACTCACCAAAGCACTATCAGCATCGGAAGAACCATGGCTGGCGTAGCGGTCGGATGCCAGATTGCTGCGCGGCAGCGCGGCGATATCACGCTGCCTGGCGGTATAGCTGGCAATCAATGCATCCAGCGAACTGTCATCAGCCTGCGGCCGACGCGTATTGCCGTGCTGCTCCAGGGAGATCAGACGTGCTTGTTGCTGCTGGGGAGGAACGGTACTGGCACAGCCGGCCAGAAACAGAACGCTACATGCCACAAAACTGCGCGGCGCAGACATTAAAAGAGAGGTAATGCCTGAACGGAAAGGGCGAGCAGCGTGCATGGGCGTCGTGGGAAGCTTGGCAGCAGGGCTGCTGACGCAGCGCCGGCTTGAATGGCTAGGCGGTGAGCGCAAATTTTAGCAAATATGGCAAGAAATCGGGGGTATAAGCGTATGAAAGGATGTAATTGGCAATGAAATCAAACATCTTCCATCAATTTCTTTCTTTATGTCTTCAATTGCATTCTATTTGTCAAAAACAGGAAATGGCTGAGGGCGGTTATGGCAGTGCGCGCCAGCATGGTCGCTGGTTCTAGGTATGATGCCAAACTACCGCAATAGGCATGGCCGCATTTCGTATTGCCAAACATGAACGCGGCCCAATTCAAGTCCATGGTTTCAGTCAGGGAGTCTCTCATGCAGCAAAAATCGTATATGACCCAATCCGATGTCGCGTTAATCCTGGACACTGCCCAGGCCTATGCCAAACAGAAACAATGGGCGGTCACGATTGCCGTGGCTGATGATGGTGGGCACCTGCTGGGTCTGCTACGCATGGACCGCGCATCGCCCTTCACCGCTCAAGTGGCGCCAGCCAAAGCCCGCACGGCAGCCATGGGACGGCGTGAAAGCAAAGGCTTTGAAGACATGATCAACCAGGGGCGTTATGCCTTTGGCTCCGTTCCGCTCAGCGAAGGCATGCTCGAAGGTGGGGTACCGGTCATCGTTGACGGTCAAGTCGTCGGTGCTGTCGGCGTATCGGGTGTCAAATCCCATGAAGACGTCGAAATCGCCCGTGCCGGCATCGCTGCCCTGGGCCTGTAAACGCTAAAAGTCACACACGCCCCGGCCCAATCCTTCAGCCCGAATCCAGCCGCCACATCAACCAGCGGCCCGGTAGCCAGTCACCCGGCAAGCCAGCGTTATAGCGGAAACCCGATCTCGGGTGGTGGGGCTTACGGCATCAGGCGGCGTTAGCGGTGGGGCAGGACGTACACGCTGAACCAGCCCGCCGTCCGATTGTTTAGTCATCCGCTACGCCCGCGTTGGCGGAAACACGGTCTTGGGTGGTGTGGTGTGTCGAATCAGGCAACATCAGTAAGGGGCAGGACGTACACGCTGAACCCGCCCGCAGTCTGATCGTTCAGTCATCCTCTACGTCAGCGTTGTGGCAGGCCCCCGGTCTTGGGCAGTGGAGCGTGCCGAGTCAGGGGGTGTCAGCGGGGAGGCAAGGACGCACATGTTTGAGCGAGAC
>NZ_CBCSIQ010000004.1:0-221522 GCF_965139615.1 Kerstersia similis | reverse complement strand
CCCCACCAGCGTGCCCGCCGCGCACCCGGCCAGCAACCCGCCCAAACGGCCCAGAGAGGCGCGCGCCTGCCCCCAGGAACCTGCCTGCCACAGATTGGTCAGCAGGGACGGCACGACCAGCAAGGCAGCGGCCTGGGCCGGCGCAATCAACAGTGCCAGCAAAGCCATGGAAATCGTCGGCAGCCCCAGGCCAACCACCCCCTTGACGACGCCAGCCAACAGGAAAATCGCGATGATCGCCAACATGGCTGTCAACGACACTTCATGCAAGAACCAGGACACGGCACACCTCTTCCGCCTGATCGGCGACACGCTCATGCCGCGTATTGTGCCTCCCTGTCCACCACCGGCAGGATCGGGATATTCTTGAATCAGCCTAAGGCCAAGCCATAGCCTGAAGCAGCGAACAATCAAGCACTCATGAGCACGTAATGAGACAATGTCTAGACTGCAAGAATATTTTGCATCCTTATGGCAAACATGGACGCTGTGCCTGTCCCATAGCCTGTTTCCTCGGAGAGCCACCTGTTCATGCGCTTCGATCTGACCGACCTCCGCCTGTTCCAGTGCATCTGCGACAGCGGCACCATCACCGCAGGAGCCGCGCAAGCGCACCTGACTCTGGCCTCCGCGAGCGAACGTGTGCGCGGCATGGAAGCCTCGCTGGGCGTCGCCCTGCTGCGACGCGGCCGCCGGGGCGTCACGCCTACGCCGGCCGGACAGACGCTGCTGCACCACGCCCGTGCCGTGACGCAGCAAATGACATTGATGCAAGGAGAGATGCGGCAGTACGGCCAGGGCCTCAAGGGCTTGGTTCGCATGAGCAGCAATGGCGCGGCGTTCAGCGAATACCTGCCCTCCTTGCTGGGCAGCTTTCTGCACCAGTATCCCGGCGTTTCCATTGATATCGAGGAACGCGCCAGCCACGAAGTGGTCGATGGGCTGCGCCGCGGTGCCTGCGAGCTGGGCATTGCCTCTGACACTGCGGATCTGAGCGGCCTGCGCCACATCGGCTTTCGCCACGATACGCTGGTCTTGATCGTCCCGCCCGATCATGCGCTGGCCTCACAGCGCCAGATCGGCTTTGATGCCGTTGCCGGCGCCGATTTCGTCGGCCTGGACAATGACAGCGCCCTGCAACAGCATATTGCCCATCATGCGCGCCGCCAGCATGGCGGCCTGCCTGCCTACCGCATTCGCGCGCGCAGTTTCGAGGCTGTCTGCCGCATGGTTGGCTGCGGCGCCGGCATTGCCGTCGTACCCAGAGTCACCGCCCTGCGTTGCGCGCGCTCTTCCGGCATTCGCCATATCCGCCTGCGTGACCCTTGGGCGGAGCGCACGCTGGTGCTTTGCGCCAGGGCTGGCGAGCCGCTGTCACGGCATGCCAGCCAACTGGCTGCGCATCTGCTCGGCACTCAGGGCACCGAGGCCGCGCTGGCCTGGTCGAGCACCGCATAATCTTCCGCGGACAGACGCAAGGTCGTGGACTTGAGCAAACTTTCCAGTTGATCAATACGCGTCGCGCTGGCAATCGGTGCGGTCACGCCTTCGCTGCCGATCAGCCACGCCAGCGCGACTTCCGCCGGCCGCGCCTGATGCCGTTTCGCCACCAGGTCCAAGGCATCCAGAATACGCAAGCCACGCGGATTCAGATATTTTTCCACCCGGCTGCCACGAGCGCTCTGCCCCAAATCCTCAGCACTGCGGTACTTACCCGACAGGAACCCCGAAGCCAGGCTGAAATAGGTAATGACGCCCAGCCCCTCATCCCTGGCCAAGGCCCGCAATGCCCCTTCAAATCCGGCCCGGTCGTACAGGTTGTACTCCGGCTGGAGCACATCATAGCGGGGCAGGTTTTCACGCGCTGATACCGCCAGTGCTTCCCGCAGCTGGGCCGCGTCGTAATTGGAAGCTCCGATCGCACGCACCTTGCCTTGCTGCAACAGTTTTTCATGGGCGCGCAAGGTTTCCTCAACCGGCGTCTGGGCATCCGGATGATGGCTGAAATACAGATCAATGTAGTCTGTCTGCAAACGTCGCAATGAATCTTCCACCGCACGCAGAATGTAGTCTGCCTTCAAGCCGCCAGCACCGGGGCCGGCCGGCCAGCCGACCTTGGTGATCAGCACGGCCTGGCTGCGGCGCGAGGGAGCGGCCTTGAACCAATTGCCGATGATGGTTTCCGATTCGCCCCCCTGGTTGCCAGGCACCCAGGAAGAATAGACATCTGCCGTATCGACGGCATTGAAACCGGCATCAAAAAAACGATCCAGTAATTCAAAGGAACGCTTTTCATCGACGGTCCAGCCAAACACGTTACCGCCAAACACCAGCGGCGCAATTTCCAGGCCGGTACGCCCCAGCGGGCGCTTGCCCGAATATCCTTTCGATGCAGTCATGAACCTCTCCAGAAAAGCGGTTATCGGTTTTACCCCTCTCGTCCGGCACCGGCCACCATCACCTGCTCTGGCTTGGCCACGGACATCGCCTATGGCCCCAGACGGCCGGACGGCCCGCTGACATGCAGCCGTTCTGCCGGCACCTGTGCGCCCGACTGGCAGAAAAACCGGGCCTGTTGCCGGGTTCAGGAACCAGAACGGAACGGATCATTGTAAAAGCCTGCTGCCGGCTGTAAATCCCGGCGAGCACATAAACACATTTCCAAGGACTGCATATGAACTGCCCCCTGCGGGATGCCCCACAAGGGGCCAGCAGGGGGCAAGCGGCACCACACTGCGCCAGGGCGGCGATCAGCCCGCGAATTCGTCAGTAGCCCGCACCAGGGCATCCACGTTCTGCGCTTCCGATGCGGCGTGGCCAGCCAGCGGCGAAATATGCAGGCGTGACTGCGGCCATGCGCGATGCAGATCCCAGGCGTTGGCCAAGGGGCAGATCATGTCATAGCGGCCATGCACAATGACCCCCGGGATATTGGCCAGACGATGGGCGTCGCGCAGCAGTTGCCCCTCTTCCTCGAAAAACCCGCCATTGAAGAAATAATGGTTCTCGATGGAGGCAAATGCCAGGGCAAAGATTTCTTCCTCGTGCCCCGCAATGGCCTTGGGATCTATCTCGAGGCGGCTGGTAGAACCCTCCCAGGCGCTCCAGGCGCGTGCAGCCGCCAGACGCGCCTGTTCGTCACTACCGTTCAGGCGACGATGATAGGCCGCAATCATATCGCCGCGCTCTTCCGGTGCAATGGCATCCCGGAACCCTTCCCAGGTATCCGGGAACATACGAGAAGCTCCCTCCTGATAGAACCATTCCAGTTCCCAGCGGCGCACCAGGAAAATCCCACGCAACACCAGATGTAGTACCCGCTCGGGATAGCGCTCGGCATAGGCCAGCGCCAGGGTGGAGCCCCAGCTGCCGCCAAAGACCTGCCAGCGATCAATACCAAGATGCCGGCGCAAGGTTTCGATATCCTCGACCAGATGCCAGGTGGTGTTATCCGTCAGATCGGCATGTGGGGTGGAACGGCCGCAGCCACGCTGATCGAACAGCACAATGCGGTAACGCGCCGGGTCATGGAAACGACGCATATCGGCATTGCAGCCACCGCCAGGCCCGCCATGCAAGATCACGACCGGCAGGCCTTGCGGGTTGCCGCACTGCTCGTAATACAGTTCGTGCCGGTCGTCCACACGCAGGCGGCCATGGTCAAAAGGTTCGATTTCCGGATACAGGGTACGCATGTCTCGCCTTGTTCAGCAGCCCGCTGCCAGGAACGGCAGCGGGTAACCCGCTGATTGTATGCCTGCGCTCCATCACCGCGAAAGCTCGCCGCAAATATGACCAGGGCCTTGGCGCGATCTGCGCCAAGGCCCTGTGCCGCTTGATCATGCGACAGGCTCGACCTGCCTGCCCGCCGGTGCGTTTACAGCATGCGCCCCAGGAAGGCACGTGCCCGTTCGTGGCGTGGCGCATCGAAAAACTGGGCCGATGGCGCTTCTTCAACAATCTGCCCCTGATCCATGAACACCACGCGTTGCGCCACTTCACGGGCAAAACCCATTTCGTGCGTGACCACCAGCATGGTCATATGCTCTTCGGCCAGCTGACGCATGGTGCGCAGCACCTCGACCGTCAACTCGGGATCCAGCGCGGAAGTCGGTTCGTCAAACAGCATGATTTCCGGCTCCATGGCCAGCGCCCTGGCAATGGCCACGCGCTGCTTCTGCCCGCCCGACAGGCGTGAAGGATAGTTGTCACGCTTGTTCAGCAAGCCGACCTTGCGCAGCAGCTCCTCGGCCCGGGGAATGGCCTCCTCTGCCTTCATGCCCTTGACCGTCACCGGCGCTTCAATGATGTTCTGCAGCACCGTCATGTGCGGAAACAGGTTGAACGACTGGAACACCATCCCCATCTTGCGGCACAGGCGCCGCACATCCGCATCCGGCGCGTAGCGGCTGCGGCCATCGCTGCCGGCAGCGGCCAGCGTCTCGCCCTCGACGCTGATACTGCCTTCGTCTATGGTTTCCAGATGGTTGAGACAGCGCAGGAAGGTGCTCTTGCCCGACCCCGACGGCCCGATGACGGCGACCACTTCCCCCTTGCCCAGGGTCAGCGACACATCACGCAACACGCGCGTCGCCCCGAAGGATTTCCCCACGCCACGGGCTTCGATCATGACATGGCTAGCCTCGGCTGCCACCGGCGCCTCAGTTGTCGTACTTGGCATAATGCTTCTCCAGGCGCTGGAAAATCCAGGTCAGCAACAACGTCATGGTCAGGTAGAACACTGCCGCGACAATAAAGGGCGTACTGGTGAAATCCCGCTGCACAAACCCTCTGGCCACGCGCAGCACTTCGTTCAGCGCCAGGACATAGATCAGCGCCGTATCCTTGATCAGCGTGATCGTTTCGTTGCTCATGGGCGGCAGAATGCGCTGCACCATCTGTGGCAACACGATGCGCCGCATGGTCTGCACGTAGTTCATGCCCAGGACCTTCGCGCCTTCGTACTGCCCTCGGTCGATGGATTGAATGCCGGCCCGGAAAATTTCGGCAAAATAGGCCGCATAGTTCAGGGTGAAGGCGACGACGGCGGCCGGGAAATCATCCAGCCGGATCCCGATGACCGGGACATAGGGCAAGGCGAAATAGATGAACAGCAATTGCAGCATCAGCGGGGTCCCCCGCATCAGCCAGATAAAGCCATTGACCAGCCAGTTGAGCGCCTGAAACCGGGAGATGCGCGCCAGCGCCAGTGCCAGACCCAAAGGCACTGCCAGTATCAGCGTAATGAAGAAAAGCTTGAGCGTTACCTGGGCGCCTTGCGCCATGGGCCCAAGCAGGGAAAAAACATAATCCATGCAAGTTTTCCAGCCGCACAGGCCGGCCACCGCGCGAACGGGGGCCGGCCCCTGGCGGATGGCCGGCTAGGGCCTTGGTCTTTTGATCAGAAGGGCCGTATTTTATTTGATGATGTCGGCGCCGAACCACTTATTGGAGATGGTCGCGGCCGAACCGTCCTTCTTCATTGCATTGAGCGACTCATCGAGCTGCTTGAGCAGTTCGGTATCATCCTTGCGCACGCCCACGCCGTACTCTTCCGTACCGAAGTGGTCTTCCAGCACGCGGAATTCTTCCGGACGCTTGCTGACGTAGTAACGGCCCACGACTTCATCGACCACCACGGCATCCAGACGGCCCGTGCCCAGATCCATCAAGGCAGTAATGTTGTCGCCAAAGGTCTTCAGATCCTTGAAGCTGGCGGCAACTTCGGCTTCCTTCTTGATGGCGTCAACCGCGCTGCTGCCTTCCTGTGCACCGACCACGCGGCCGGCCAGGTCTGCCTTGGACTGCACCGGCGATGCCTGCGCCACGATGATGATCTGGTGGTTTTCCATGTAGGGATCTGTGAAACCGATATTCTTGCGGCGCTCGTCGGTAATGGTCAGGCCATTCCAGAGCACATCCACGCGCTTGCCATTGAGCTCTGCCTCTTTGGAACCCCAGTCGATGGACTTGAATTCGACTTCCGTTCCCAGGCGCTTGGCGGCTTCGCGGGCCATGTCGATATCAAAGCCGACCAGTTCGTTCTTGTCGTCGCGAAAACCCATGGGCGGGAAGTTGTCATCCAGGCCCACAACGATCTTGGCCGGAATGGCCGGCGTGGGCGCAGCCGCCACAGGTGCGGGATCGTCTTTCTTGCCGCAAGCGGCCAGAACTGCAGCGGACACCAGGAGAACAGCAGAGATTTTTTTCATAGCCAGGAACGCCGTAGCGAAAAAGTCAGAAACGATTGCCGGGCCAAAGCGCGGCGGGAATCTTCCATTTTAGCCCCGGACTGAAATAAAAAACGCCTGGCAACGCAAAAGCCGGTAAAGCGCCGCCCAAGAAGCCGCTTCCTGCGCCCCCATGACATGCTGGCGCCACGCTCCGCCCAATGACACTGGCTGTCGATGAAAAAACCAGGGCCGGACACCCCTCTCGTGAGCATCCGGCCCTCTGGGAGCGCGACGCGCCCGTGCGTCACACCTGTTTTCAGGCTTCCAGCGCGGGAATGCGCAGCACCTGACCGGGATAAATCTTGTCCGGGTGCGTCAGCATCGGCTTATTGGCTTCGAAGATAACCGTATATTTCGCGCCCTTGCCTTTGCCATACTGGGTTTCGGCAATTTTCCAGAGCGTATCGCCCTTCTGGACGGTATAGAACACCGCTTCCACGGCTGGCGCATCCACCTTCAGCTGGTTGTCCACGGCAGCCACGCCCAAGGTATTGCCCAGCGCCAAGGCGATTTTCTCGGCTTCTTCGGTCGAGGACGCCTTGCCGTGCACGGTGACTTTATCGCCCTCCACAGCAATATCCAGGCCCTCTGCCCCCAGGCCCAGCTTATCCAGCTCTTTCTTCAGTTCCTCGGGCTGTGCGGCCTGGGCTGCGCTGCCGCCGAAAATCTTCTCACCCACATCTTTGATAAAACTCAGCAGGCCCATGAATGGACTCCTCTCGGGTTGACCAACGGAAATCAATCGTTCAGGTATCTTATCGACATATGATGCGATCCGATGGTCAACCGCTGTCAAAAAAAGCAATTTCTACTTTTCCTGCCTACGCCCCATCCCGGACACGCCAGGCATCACGCCGATGCGGGCCGGCTGATCCTTTCGTTCAACGACTGCATCAAGGTATGCTCGCGCAACAGGATCAGCCGCATGCCCGCGATCACCACGACAAAGGGCCCGAGCAAGGCCAGCCACCAGCTGCCCAGAATCAGCGCAGCCAGCGACAAGGAAAAATAGACGGCAAAGGTGATGGCAGCGGTACGAATGATGAAACGTGCGTTGTCCGCGTCATATCCCAGGGCCCTGCCGATCAGCATGGGCAGGATAAGCAATATGGCAATGACTTGCCCCAGGAACGGAATGGCGCACATGACCCCTGTCTGGATGGCCAGAGCGCCGGCGGCGGCGCGCGTCGTCTGGCCGCCTTTTTCATACAGCATGCACCCACCGGTCACGTCGTAGATCCGCACGATATCGTGCCGGGCGTCGCTCAGGAGCCTGACGACATGCCCCAGCTCCATCTGTTCCGCCACAGCCAGGGCCACCGTGAACGTATGCGACTGTGCCCCATTGGACAAGGTCACGCTGTCGCCCACACTGGCCACCACCGTGCCTTCCAACATTTGATAGTCCCGTTTACTCATGGCTGTCATGACCGATTTTCCGTACGCTAGGCAAAAAACGACAGCTTAACCGCTATCGGCCCGCCGCACCTTCCCCGCCGGTCAACCTACTTTGGCGCCCGGTCATGCCATTGACAGGCTGACTCTGCTATCGTGAGCATTCACTACCAGCCAACGAGGCCAGCCATGCAACGCGATTTCGATTTGATCGTTACTCTCCTGGGCGCATTCCGCGACGCGGACTCCGCCACGCTCACCGCCAATGACCTCACCGCGCTTCTCCAGGAGGACGGCGGTGAAGACCTGGAGCGCATCCTCTTGCATCTGGATCTGCTCGAAGATGCAGGCCTGGCCCGCAAGGTCGATGAAACCGGCATTCCCGAGGACGATGCCTGGCGCATCACCTGGAAAGGCTACGATGCCCTGGAACAGGATGAAGAAGATGACCTGGATGAAGACGACGAACTGAACGACTGATTCCGCCGGGCCGGCACGCCTCGGCCTGCGCCCATCACTCATCCAAAAAAATGGTCACCGCCCCGGCGGTGACCATTTCTATTTTCCAGGCCAAGACCTGCTCCTTGGCCCCTTGTAGCATCAGCCTGAACCGGCCTGACCCTGCTGCGGCATCTCCGTGAGGGCATGCCGCAGCCTGACACTCGCCTGCCCGGCCTAACCCAGCCAGCGCAGCATGCCCAGGGACAGGACGGGGAACAGCACCAGCAAGACGATACGCACCATATCCGACGCCAGGAACGGCACCACGCCCCGGAAGATCGTTCCCGGTGAAATATCCTTGGCCATGCTGTGAATAATGAATACGTTCATGCCCACTGGCGGCGTAATCAAGCCTATCTCCATGACGACCAGCGCCAACACGCCGAACCAGATGGCTTTTTCATCCGGCGTCAGCCCCCAGAAATCCAGGCCGGTGATGATGGGCAGGAAGATGGGAATCGTCAGCAGAATCATCGACAGGCTATCCATCACGCATCCCAGCAGGATGTAGATGATGATGATGGCCGCCAGCACCGTGAACGGATCCAGCCCCAAACCCTGCACCCAGGTCGCGAATTCAACCGGCACCTGGCTGACGGCCAGGAAGGCATTGAGCATGTCAGCGCCCAGCAGGATCAGGAACATCATGCCCGTTCCCTGAGCCGTACCCAGCAGGCAGCGCAGCAAGGCTCCATTGGCCAGCCCGCCCGCCATCCAGGCGGCGATACCGGCCGCCACCGCACCGATGGCGGCGGCTTCGGTGGGCGTGAACAGCCCCCCGTAAATCCCGCCAAGCACCACGATGAAGATGGCCATCACCGGCCAGGTAGCGCCCAGCGTGCGCAGGCGCATGCCCCAGCCCTGGCGCGGCAGCGGAGGACCGCTGGCATCCGGGTCACGCCAGCAGATCAGCGCGACGACCAGCATATATCCCAACACGGCCAGCACCGACGGCACAAAAGCGGCCATGAACACCTTGGCGATATTCTGTTCCGACAGAATCGCATAAATCACCATGGGCACCGACGGCGGAATCAGCATCCCCAGGGTGCCACCGACAGCCAGCGAGGCGCTGGCCAGACTGGGCTTGTACTGATAGCGGCGCAGCTCGGGCAGCACGACGTGCGACATCGTTGCCGCCGTTGCCAGCGAAGAACCGCAGATCGCGCCGAAACCCGCGCAGGAGGCAATGCCTGCCATGGCCATGCCGCCACGCCTGTGCCCCAGAAACGAGCTGCCGGCACGGAACAGTGCCTGTGACAGGCCGCCCTGCGTCGCAAACTGGCCCATCAGCAGGAACAGCGGCACGACCGACAGGTCATAGACGGAAAAACGCCCGAACGGCGCATGCTTGAGATGCGCCATCAGCGGATCCCAGCCGGAAATCCACCAATAGCCCAGGCCACCGGCCACGAACATGGCGATACCGATGTGCATGCGCATCGCCAGGAACAACATCATCAACAAGCCGATGATGATCCCTATGGTAGTACCGCTCATGCCTGCACCTCACGTTCATTTTCCGCAGGCCTCAAGTCCTGCACCACTGCCATCAGGGCCGCCAGGCCAAACAGGACAAAAGAAGGCATCAAGGGCACATAGCCCCACCAGACCGGCATGGAAATCACCATGGTGGTCTCGCCATACTCATGCATTTCCACCATGCCTTCCCAGCAGCGCCAGGCCAGCAGGAACGCACATGCGGCCAGGATCAGCGAGGCCAGCGCATCCAGGTAGCGCTTCAGTCCGGCCGGGGCCCACAGCGTGAAGAAATCAACAAAAACGTGGCCGCGCTTGATCTGGCAATAGGGCAGGCACATCGCGATTCCCATCGCCGACATCAGCTGAACCAGTTCATAGTCGCCGGATATGGGCGTCGAAAAAAAGATGCGGCCCAGCACACTGGCCACCGACATCAGCGCTTCACACAGGAACAACACCCCGCCCAACACGGCGAGACATGCGCATGCCTGTTCCAGGGCCTTGCCCCACGCGCTGGATGCCACAGCATCGGGCCGCGGCAATGGTTCGGACATTTTGATACTCCAGATGACAAAAACGATACGCCAGGCGCTGGCAGCCGACAGGCGGCATACCGTGCAGGAGGACGATTTCGCCTCGCGGCGGCGTAGCGGAAACACGGCAATAGGTATTGCCGGGGAAAAACGGCAACGGATGTGCCGAGAATGTGAAAAGGGCCGTTATGCGGCCCTTTTCACCCAGGAGGGCCGCCTGGTGTGCGCCAGGCCTGCCATCACTGCTTTACTGTTGGGCCGAGGAATACTGCTTCACGAGGTCGCGGGCTTCTTGCACCAGCGCAGCGCCATCCACCCCCTTGCTGGAAACTTCCTTGATCCAGTCGGCAATGACAGGCTGCGTGGTTTGCTCCCACAGCGCCGTCTGTTCGGGGCTCAGCGAATAGACCACATTGCCGCGTGCGATGGCGGCTTCGCGGCCAGCGGCATCCGCCGCCTCAAACTGGGCAGCGACCCAGGCGGACGTATCGCCACCGCTATTGTTGTCGATGACCTTCTTCTGCTCCGGCGTCAGGCTATCGTACTTGCGCTGGTTCATGACGAAAACCATGGTAGCGGTGGTCATGGCCGTATCGCCAGCCGTTTCCATGTGGTACTTGGTCAGTTCATGCGCTTTGGTCGCAGGCAGCACTTCCCAGGGCACCAGGGCACCGTCGATCACCCCCTTGGAGAGGCTTTCCGCCATTTGGGGCACAGGCATACCGACGGGCGTCGCGCCCAGCGCTGCCAGAATCTTGTTGCCCAGGCGGGACGGTGCACGGATCTTCAGGCCGCGCAGTTCCTCCAGGTTTTCCACCTGTTTGTCACGCAGGTGCAGCTGATTGGCACCATTGACCCAGACCGCCAGCGGCTTCACGCCGCGGAACTCATTCATCGCATGCTTCTGGACGAAGTCCCAGATAGCGCGCGAAGAAGGTTCGTGCTTGGTGGTCAGGAAGGGCAGTTCAAACACCTCGGACAGGGGGAAGCGGCCTGCGGTGTAGCCCGGCAAGGTCCAGACGATATCCGCCACACCATCACGCGCCTGGTTGAACAGCTGTGCCGGCGTCCCGCCCAGCTGCATGGCCGGATAGATCTGGCATTTCAGTTCGCCATTGGATTCGGCTTCGATTTTTTCACACCAGGGCGCGATGAACTTGGTATGCCCGGGAGAGACCGGCGGCAAAAAGTGGGCCACCTTCAGAATCACCGGTGCAGCCTGTACGGCCCCACCTGCGGCCATTGCCACGACCGCAGCCAGCCCTGCCAACGCATTGCGTTTGATCATATCTCTCTCCAACGATACCCGTGGGCATTCGTGTGCCCACAGTGATTAGAAAAACAATAGGCGACGATAACCGCCATCTGGCGCCAGTTTGCCAGACCGGCCATGATCAAGACAGCAAATTGTCGTTCTAACAGCTATCTCCATGCCACCTATCAAACCTAGGGATAACACCAGTGCAAAAGAAAAAAAACCCGTGTATTGAAGCCCCCCGAACCCGCCACCGCACAGCCAGCGGCACAGCCTGCCTTCTCGTCCTGCTTCCGCACGCATTTGTCCTATGCGGCCACCCGTTCGCAATTGCCGGCACCAGGTCGCGGCGAAACGACCTGAGGCTCGATATCCAGAGAGGTTGTGCGATAAACTTGCGGCATTGCGCCCAGCGCCATGCCCTGTGTCATGGCTCGCGTCTGGCAGCCGCACGATCCATTCTGCCTGGTCCCGGCATGCTGTGGCCGGGCCAGCCGATTATTACCAGATTCACCACTATTACATAAGGATTGCAACGTGAACCAGGAACAACTGGCCAAAGTCTCGCAAGGCAACGGTTTTATTGCGGCGCTCGACCAGAGCGGCGGCAGCACCCCCAAGGCATTGCGCCTGTACGGCGTCGAGGAATCCGCCTACAGCAACGAAGCGGAGATGTTCGACCTCGTGCACGCCATGCGTTCCCGCATCGTGACCAGCCCGGCCTTTGACGGCCGCCGTATCCTGGGCGCGATTCTGTTCGAAGCCACCATGGATCGCCAGATCGAAGGCCAGGACTCTGCCGCCTACCTCTGGGAAAAGAAGCAAGTCGTCCCCTTCCTGAAAGTGGACAAGGGCCTGGCCGCCCAAGCCGACGGCGTGCAACTGATGAAGCCCATGAATGACCTGGAAGCGCTGCTGGAACGCGCCGTGGCCAAGGGCATCTTCGGCACCAAGATGCGTTCCGTCGTGGCAGAAGACAACGCCGCCGGCATCGAGCAGGCGCTGGACCAGCAGTTCGAATACGGCCTGCGCATCCTCAAGGCCGGCCTGTGCCCGATCCTGGAACCGGAAGTGCTGATCAACGCACCGGAAAAGGCTGCCATTGAAACCCGCCTGAAGGAAGGTTTCATCAAGCGCCTGGATGCCCTGACCGGTGACAACCGCGTCATGCTCAAGTTGACGCTGCCCAGCGTTGACGGCTTCTACGAAGAACTGGTCAAGCACCCGCGCGTCGTCCGCGTGGTGGCGCTGTCCGGCGGCTATTCCCGCGCCGACGCCAATGTCATCCTGGCACGCAACCCTGGCATCATCGCCAGCTTCAGCCGCGCCCTGACCGAAGGCCTGAGCGCGCAGCAAAGCGACGCCGAATTCAATCAAGCCCTGGATGCTTCGATCGAATCCATTTACCAGGCTTCGCTGACCTAATCTCCCGGCCTGGACGGCAGCAGGCAGAGGCATGCCTCCCGGCTGCCGCCAGACAGACAACGCCTCCCCACCAGGGAGGCGTTGTCGTTTTCACAGCATCATGTTCAGATATCCCCATACGCCCACACCGGAGAGCCCGTGCTGAACCGCCCCCGCTGGCAACAGGAAGGCCAGGACCCTGACTACCGTTTCACCCTGGCCAACGAACGTACGTTTCTGGCCTGGATACGCACGGCCCTGGCGCTGCTGGCCGGTGGTGTCGCGCTGGATCAGTTCGCCAGCCAGCTGGGGCCACCCGGCACCGTGCGTATCCTGGCGCTTTGCCTGGCCTTGCTGGCTGCGCTGCTATGTCTGCTGGCCTATCTGCGCTGGCGCCAGAACGAACGCGCCATGCGCCTGTCCCAGGGCTTGCCGCACACGCCCGCAATCCCGCTGCTGGCAGCGGCATTGGGCGGCATCGCCATCATCATGGCCATCATGCTCTAAGGCCGCGGATGCCTGCAACCCCTATGGGCGCCATGAACCTCAACGATCCCGGCCTGCAACCCCAACGTACCGTCCTTGCCTGGAACCGGACCTGCCTGGCACTGATGGGCAATGCCCTGCTGATCCTGAGATCCGGGCTGCTGCGGCAAAGCCATCTCATTCTGACGCTGGGCGCGCTGGTCATGGTTTTGTCTGCCGTCACGCTGCTACTGGCGCATCGCCGCCATCATCTGCTATTACGCGGCGGCCTGGCGTCCATGCCCGGCCGCTCCGTGGTTTCCCGCGCCATCCCCTGGCTGGCGGCAACGTGCGGCGTGGCGACAGCAGGCGCGCTGCTGGCAATCCTGCTGCCTGCCACCTCTCCGTGACATCTGCCGGCATCACGGACTGAGCCCGGTTTTCGGCCTGGCGCCTACGCCGGCCAGTCGTCGAACGGATTGCTCCAGCCCACCCAGACACCGGGGCCCTGCGCCATTTCTTCGTCTGTCAGCAAGCACTGCGCAAATCCCGCGCGCAGCGCCGCTTCGTCCATCCCGACACCGATCAAGACCAATTCCTGGCGGGCATCCCCTACCCCATCCATCCAGTGACGCTGTATCAGGGCCAGAGCTTCCGGGTCCTGCGGCCACTGTTCGGGCGGCATGGCGGCCCACCAATAGCCAGCCACCTGCTGCCGCGCCACAGCCCCGGCCTGTGACCAGGAACCTGCCAGCGCGGGATGGCTGGCCAGCCAGAAAAAGCCCTTGGCCCGCACCACGCCCGGCCAGCGCTGCCGCGTCCAGACATGAAAACGCTGGGGATGAAAAGGGCGGCGGGCACGATAAACGAAGCTGCCGATGCCGTACTCCTCGGTTTCCGGTACATGCTCCCCGCGCAACTCCCTCAACCAGCCTGGCGCCTGGGCGGCCTGCTCAAAATCGAACAGCCCAGTTTCCAGCACGCTGCTCAGAGGCACTTGCCCGAAACTGGCCAGCTCTATCCTGGCCCGAGGATTCAGGCTACGCAGCACCCCCAACAGGCGCTCACGCTCAGTCGCGCTGACCAGGTCTATTTTGTTCAGTACGATGACATCACAGAATTCCACCTGCTCCACCAGCAGGTCCACCACCGTCCGGCCATCCTCCTCGCCCAGCGACTCGCCGCGTGAATGCAGGCTGTCACGAGATTCATAGTCACGCAGGAAATTGCAGGCATCCACGACAGTCACCATGGTATCGAGACGCGCAATTTCCGCCAGGCTGCGTCCATCTTCGCCCTCGAAGGTGAAAGTTTCCGCTACCGGCAAGGGCTCGGAAATCCCCGTGGACTCTATCACCAGTTGATCGAAACGCCCCTCGCCCGCCAGACGCTGCACTTCCAGCAGCAAGTCCTCGCGCAAGGTACAGCAGATACAGCCATTGCTCATTTCCACCAGTTTTTCATCCGTCCGGGACAAGGCCGCGCCACCCTGGCGCACCAGATCGGCGTCGATGTTGACCTCGGACATGTCATTGACAATCACCGCCACACGGCGACCCTCGCGATTATTCAGAATATGGTTCAGCAATGTCGTTTTTCCCGCCCCCAGAAAACCGGACAACACGGTGACTGGCAAGCGTTTCTGCAATTCCGGCATGATGCAATTTCCTTGAAAAATGCCTCGGTCATAGACATGAATTCATGAAGACACGGAGACATGGCCGACGGATGCCAGCGTCATTCCGCTGTGCAATCCGTCAAATATAAAATGATATAACATATCAAATTATCAGGAAACCTGACCAGCTTTCCTCGCCTGGCTGCCTGACCCGGCATTGCCTTGGCAGGCAGTACGGCAATAGGCATAGACCCAGGCAATCGGCCATACAGGCCGCAGACGCCGACACAGACGCGGCAGTCCCCTCGCCGCTTGAATGCCGCGCGGACGCCTGGCTGCCAATCGGGGACGCGCAGCATAAGCGCGCCGCCCTCCTCCTCTTACCGGTGCTGGACAAGCGCCTCATCGGCCAGCCGGTCTAGCCACATGCCGATCACGCGGCGCGCAGCCTCTTTCAAATCGGCGCCATAACGCTGCGCTTCAGCCCGCAATACACAAGGATCCACCCCTGCCTGCGCCAGCTCACTGCAATGGCCGACAAGCCAGCGCTCGATCTGGCTGGCATCGGCTTCCAGGTGGAACTGCAGCCCCAACACCGCATCGCCCACCGTGTACGCCTGGTGCGCGCAAAGCGCCGTCCCTGCCAGCAGGGACGCGCCAGGGGGCACATCAAAACGGTCACCGTGCCAATGCAATACCGGCACCCCCTGCAAAAGGGCCAATACCGAACCCTGCCCCGCAGCCGTCAGTGTCAGCGGGCCGAAGCCGATTTCCTTGCTCTCCATGGGAGCAACCGCAGCACCCAGTAAACGGGCGATCAGCTGCGCCCCCAGGCAGATCCCCAGCACAGGCCGGCCACTGCGGATACGTTGCGCCAGCCAATACAGCTCATCGACCAGAAAGGGATAACGCTCTTCATCAAATGCACCCAGCGGGCCGCCGAGGACAACGACAAGATCGCAGGCGTCCGCAGGCACCTGCGACAGATCATCCACGGCAGGGTCGAGGTAGTGCAGATGAAAGCCGCGCTCATGCAACAAGGCTTCCAGCGTGCCCAGGTCTTCAAAATGAACATGGCGTAGCGCCACTACTGTCTTCATGTCACCTGCTCCAGTTAAGAGTGAAATCCGGCGCCGATCGCCTGCATGGCTACCTTCGCTATCCAGCCCAGACACAAGGATAGGCCCGCATTCATGGACAAGGCGTTTCCTGATCTGCTAAATTTGACCCATGACAAATTATAAATTGACTTAGTACAAATAGAAATCACAGGACATACTGCGCGGCCAATTTTTCAGCATGGCAGCTTGCCCCCGCAGGAACCGCGAAAAAATCAATGAACAACCGGTATTCGCAAGGTAACAGCCAGACACGGCCCGCAGCATCGGATGCCGGCAAAGCCATTCGTTGGCGGGCGAGCATAAAAAAACCGGGAGCCGCCCAGATAGGGCGGCTCCCGGTTATTCAGGCCGGCGCAACATCACCGGCCAGCAAGCTGGAATCAGCTATGCGCGGCAACGCGCGGACGCATCATGTTTTCAGGCTTGAGCACTTCTTCCAGCACATCGTCGGCCAGCAGCTTTTCTTCGCGCACCAGCTCCAGCACGCCACGGCCAGTTTCCAGGGCCTTGGCCGCAATGCGCGTGGAATTTTCGTAACCGATGAACGGATTCAGCGCCGTGACCAGGCCAATGGAGTTTTCCATCAATTGACGGCTATGGGTGGCATTGGCAGTGATACCGACAATGCACAGCTCGCGCAGCATATCCATGGAACGGGCCAGCAGACGTTGCGACTCGAACAACTTGTACGCCACCAGCGGCTCCATGACGTTCAGCTGCAGCTGGCCGGCTTCGGCGGCCATGGTAATGGCCACATCATTACCGATGACAGCAAAGGCTACCTGATTCACCGCTTCGGGAATCACGGGATTGACCTTGCCCGGCATGATGGAACTGCCCGGCTGGCGCGGCGGCAGATTCAGTTCTTGCAGGCCAGTACGCGGGCCGCTGCCCAGCAGGCGCAAGTCATTGCACATCTTGGACAGGCGCATCGCCAGGCGCTTGAGCGCCGACGACAGCATCACGAACGCACCCATATCGTAGGTCGCCGCAATCAGGTCACGCGCCGGGCGCATGGCTTCGCCACTGACGGCAGCCAAGCGTGCCACGGCCAGGCCTGCGTAATCCGGGTGCGTGTTGATGCCGGTGCCAATGGCGGTGCCGCCCAGGTTCACGTCATACAACAGGCGCTTGGCATCCTGGCGCAGATAATCCGCATCATCGGCCAGCGTGCTGGCGAATGCGTGGAATTCCTGCCCCATGGTCATGGGCACGGCATCCTGCAATTGCGTGCGGCCCATCTTGAGCACATCAGCCAGTTCGCCCGCCTTGCTTTCCAGCGAATCAATCAGGCGATCCAGGCTGGCCACCACCGACTGCTGCTCCAACAACAGGCCCAGACGGATGGCCGTCGGGTAAACGTCATTGGTGGACTGCGACATATTGACGTCGTTATTCGGGTGCAGATGGGCATACTCGCCTTTCTTGCGCCCCATGAACTCGAGGCCGATATTGGCCACGACTTCGTTCATGTTCATATTGGTCGAGGTACCGGCCCCGCCTTGAATCATATCGACCGGGAATTGATCGCTGAATTCACCGTTCACCACACGCTGGCAGGCATGCACGATGGCTTCGTGACGGTCGTCCGCCATCTGGCCCAGGGCATGGTTGGCATCCGCGCAGGCATGCTTGACCATCGCCAAGGCCCGGACGAAGGAGGGATAGTCGGACAGCTTGGTACCGGACAAATTGAAGTTTTGCACGGCACGGTAGGTCTGGATACCGTAATAGATGTCTGCTGGCACTTCCAGGTCGCCAAGCAGATCATGTTCAAGGCGTGTTTCCATCTCGTCTTTAATGATTGCAGATAAACACGGGAACGGCGGATCCTCATCCCCCCTTCCCACTTCCGATTCCGGCCTGAACGGCTTCATCCTGGCCGCTCAGTCAGCCACACGGGAGACGCAGCGCCTCCTGGGCACTGCCGTCAAAGCCATTGCGTCTGTCCGCGCATCCTTTTGGGAAACAGACAAAAGCAACGACTCGATACGGACGAGACCCGTCCCGCCTGGCCAGGCTGGTGATAGAAAAACCACAAATGTGAAACGCCCCCGGAAACGGGTTCTTCGATCTCTCGCAGCTGAAACGGCAACATGGCTTCAAGCACGCTGCACAACGCCGGAGAGTGGGGGAAACGGACTGACGAGGTCACAGAAGCGCCAGACGAGGCACCCCATGCGCAACCAGGAAATCGCGCAGCCGCAATACGGCAGGCAAAAAAATCAGTCTGATATAGCCCAGCACGCCGATGCGGTCAGCGGACAAACTTGAGGGATCGAAATTTATCGTAACACGCTGAGCCGGAAAATCTCCAGGCCATGCCCTGTTTGCGGCCCTATTTTTTTGTGCCGCACAGGAAAAATCAACACGACTTGACAGGCCTGTCGGAAAAACCCCCATCAGAGGCAGGAAATGACCAGCCATTCCGCGCCATGCTGATGCCGCCCACGAACATCGCAAAAAACAGGTACGCACTCATGATGCAAATCCGCACAGTCTGTCGGCAGATGTCAAATCCGACCAACATCCGGCTTGCTTACTTTTCATCTGGCAGTAGAATAAAGAGGTGCGCCAGAGCGTCAGGGCCTGCAGTTCCTGCTTGCCAATACCGCCTGCTGCGCCACCCTACGACAGGAATCGACTTGGTTACTTCGTCCAACAAACGCCAGCTCTCGCCGCGCCTCGCGTGGTGGGTGCATATCTGCAAACGCGAACGATGGCCTCACGCCGCCGTTTCCGCGTGGGCCTGCTCACGCCGCTGAGACCGCCTTTCCGGCGTTTGTTTTCCATTTCCGCTGCTTACTGACAGACATCGCCCCTGGCCTCGGTGCCGGTATCCCCATGGTTTGCGGGATCCGACATTGATCACATCGGGGGATGCATGCCGCATGCGTGAATGGATTCTTGGAATTTTCTGCCGCCCGGCCGCCTAATCCCTGCACAGGCCCGGTGTTGGCGGAGCAATGGAGTCTGACCATGAATACCTCCCGTCCCGTGCTTTCGCTCAAACCACAACCCGCCCCTGCTAGTGATGCCCCGCAACCGGAAGTTTCGGTTGATTGCTCGCAATACCAGCAACCCGATGCCAGCGGCCACTTCGGCCCCTATGGCGGCAGTTTCGTCAGTGAAACCCTGGCCCAGGCTGTCGCGGAACTGCGCGATGCCTATCAGCACTACGGCCGCAGCCCGGCATTCATCTCTGAATTCCGCAACGAATTGGCACACTACGTCGGGCGCCCGTCCCCGGTTTATCACGCCCGGCGGCTGAGCGAGGAATCCGGCGGCGCGCAGATCTTCCTCAAGCGTGAAGACCTGAACCACACCGGTGCGCACAAGATCAACAACGTCATCGGCCAGGCTCTGCTGGCCCGGCGCATGGGCAAGCCGCGCATCATCGCTGAAACCGGCGCGGGCCAGCACGGCGTCGCTACCGCTACCATCTGCGCCCGCTATGGCCTGGAGTGCGTGGTCTATATGGGCAGCGAAGATATCCGCCGGCAGATGCCCAATGTCCAGCGCATGAAACTGCTGGGCGCGACTGTAGCCAGCGTCGAATCCGGCAGCCGGACACTCAAGGACGCCATGAACGAGGCTATCCGCGATTGGGTCGCCAACGTTGACCGCACGTTCTACCTGATCGGCACCGTGGCGGGCATGCATCCCTACCCCATGATGGTGCGCGACTTCCAGAGCGTGATCGGCAAGGAGTGCCGCGTGCAGATGCCCGACATCATGGGCAGCCTGGGCCTGGGCCGGCGCCAGCCGGACGCCGTCGTTGCCTGCGTGGGCGGCGGCAGCAATGCCATCGGCATCTTCCACCCCTATATCAGCGAAGACCATGTCCGGCTCATTGGCGTGGAAGCGGCTGGCCTGGGCCTGGACAGCGGCCGGCATGCCGCGTCTTTGCAACGCGGCAGCCCTGGCGTGCTGCACGGCAACCGCACCTATATCATCCAGAATGATGACGGTCAGGTCATGGAAACACACAGCATCAGTGCCGGGCTGGATTACCCAGGCGTTGGCCCGGAACACGCTCTGCTCCATGATATCGGCAGAGTGGAATACGTCGGCATCACCGATGAGGAGGCCTTGCACGCCTTTCACTACCTTTGCCGGGCCGAAGGCATCATCCCGGCCCTGGAGTCCAGCCATGCGGTGGCCTACGCGCTGAAGCTGGCGCGTGAAATGCGCCCGGATCAGGCCATCCTGGTCAACCTCTCCGGGCGGGGCGACAAAGACATGAATACCGTCCTGGAGCACATGGCAGCGACCTCCCCCGCCTGATGCCCCTTCCGGGCCACACCTGTCCGCACCTGGCGCTTGCCCGGCGCGGAGCCCCCACGCAGACGGCAGCCAGACCCTATGGCTGCCGTCTGCGTCCTTCCTGCCCGCCTAATAGCCCAGCATCCGGGGCAGCCATAGCACCAGCTGCGGCACAAACGTACACAGCAAGAGCAGCAACACCATGAACAGGCTCAGCATGACGGCCCAATACGTCGTGGACTCCAGGGACGTCCGGGCGATCCTGGCGGTGACCACCAGGTTCAGGCCTACCGGCGGCGTGAACTGCCCGATCGCAATGTTGATGACGATCAGGATACCGAACCACACCGGATCCCATTGGAAATAATTCATGATGGGAATGAACAAGGGCAGGAAAATGAAGAAGATCGAAATGCCGTCGATGAACATGCCGGCGATCAGCAGCACCAGGTTGATCATCAACAGCAAACCGATCTCTGAACTGACCGACGACACCAGCGCCCGCGCCAGATGATCGAAGGTGCCCAGCGCATTGCTGGCCAGCGAAAAGACCGACGCCAGCGCCAGGATGATGAGAATGATGGCTGACAGTTCGCAGGCTTCAACCAGTACCCGATACAGCACACGCGGCGTCAACGAGCGATAGACCAGGACACCGACGATCAGGCCATAGAATACCGCCAGCACTGCAGCTTCCGTCGGTGTCACCAGCCCCGTGCGCATGCTGCCCAAAATCACCACAGGCGCCATCAAGGCCCAGATGGCTTCACGCAGGCTGGCCCAGAACGGCGGCCGCACATCGTCCTGCTCGGTACCGATCTCATGGTGCCGCGCCAGCCAGACCGAACCGCCGATCAAAAACAGGCCGGCCAGCACCCCCGGTATCATGCCTGCGGCAAACAGGGCAGGCACGCTGGCCTGGGGCACCAGCATGCTGTAGATCACGAGCGCGATCGAAGGCGGAATCAAGATATCGGTCGATGCGCCCGCCCCCACGACGGCGGCGGCAAAGCCCCGCGGATAGGCGGCACGTATCATCTGCGGAATCATCACGGCCCCGACCGCTGACGATGCCGCCGGGCCAGAACCGGAAATCCCACCCAGTATCATCGCCACGATAATCGCCGTCGCGGCCAGCCCGCCACGCCGCGGGCCCACGATGGAAGCCGCGAAGCGCACCATGGACGCGGCAATCCCGGCGCGCTCGAACAGCACACCGGCCAGAATGAACATGGGAATGGCCAGCAGCGGATACTTGGAGACGCTGTTATACACATTCATCGGCACCGACAGCATGCCCAGGTCGGCAAAAGCCACCACCGCCGTCCCGGACAATCCCAAGGCCACCGCCAACGGTACTCCCGTCGCCAGAAACAACAGGAACAGCCCAAACAGAATAAAGCCCAGAGTGTCGTAGCTCATGGCCGCCCCAGCCTCAATGCCGCCCGCAGCGCCTGCAACTGCCGCAGGATGATCAGGCAGGAAAATATCGGCACAACCGAGGTGTACCACCATTGCGGCACCCCCAGCCCTGGCGAGACCAGGCCACTGTCGTAATCATCCAGCCACGCCAGCGCCCCATACCAGGCCAGGATGGCGAACATCACAATGCCGCACAACAGTGCGTAAATCCGCTGCCAATACTGCACGCGCCAGGGCATGCGCTCGACCAGCGCTAGCATGGCCAGATGCAGGCCGCGCGAGAATGCCGTAGCCGTCCCGATGAAGGTCATCAGCACGACCAGAAACACGGAAATCTCTTCCGTGAAAGCAAAAGACGCATTGGTCAGATAGCGCGTCAACACATTCAGCAAGGTAATGACGCACAACACGGCCATGATGCCGGCCGCCAGCGCCTCTTCCACATGGAAACCGCGATGCGGCTCGGCCGAGTCCGGCGCATCCTTCGATGGTTCAACTGACATAACTCCAATCCAAACAAAACCAGCCGCAGCAGCGGCTGGTTGTCTTGCGGAACATCCCCGACCGACGCCGCTGCCCGGCGGGCAGCGGTTCATCAGCGGCTGGCTGCCACTTCCTGCTGGGCCTTGCGCACCAGATCCTCGCCGATGGTCTTGGACCACTTTTCGACGACCGGCTGGGTGGCCTGTGCAAACGCCGCTTTCTCCTCATCGCTGAGAATCGTCACCTGTACGCCCTGCGCAATCGCCTGCTGAATCAAGGCGTCGTCGCCAGGGCTCACGCCTTTGCGGGTATCGGCGATTTCATTGCGTGCCGCGTCCAGGGCGGCCTGGCGCACGATCTCCCGATCTTCCGGCGACCAGCTTTCCCAGGCCTTGGCCGACACAGCGAAGACCAGCGGATCGTTCACATAATTCCACTTGGTCAGGTAGGTCTGGCCCAAGGTATGCATCTTGGCCCCGACGAACAGGGAAATCGGATTCTCCTGGCCATCCACCACGCCGCTTTGCAGCGCCGGCTGTGCATCGGCAAACGTCATCTGCGTCGGATTGGCGCCCAGCGCGGTATAGATATCATTGAAAATCGGCGATCCCACCACCCGGAACTTCAAACCCTTAAGATCATCCGGCTTGCGGATTTCATGTTTGGAGTTGCTGATCTCGCGAGCGCCGTTCTCGCCCCAGGCCAGGGGCACCACTCCGCGCTTGCGTACGATCTCGAACAGTTCGTCAGCGACTTCGCCACTGGTCAAGGCGTCGAAAGCCTTGTCATCCGGCACCAGGAATGGCAACAGGAACAGGTTCAGTTCCTTGACATGCGGCGACCAATTGATCACGGACGACACATTGAAATCAATCCCGCCTTGACGCAACGCCGTGAACTCACGCGTGGTTTCCCCACCGACCAGCGAAGACCCCGGATACCACTTCACGTTGATGCGGCCATCGGTGCGCTCATTCACCAGGCGTGCCCACTCCTGTGCGCCACGCCCTAACGGGAAGGCTTCATTGACATTGGTGGAAAGGCGGTATTCCGGTTTGTAATCCGCCGCCACGGCAGCGCCGGCGGCACCAAAGAACAGGGGCAAAACAACGGCCGGCAGGGCCGCGAGACGAAACAGCGACGTCATGATGAGATCTCCACGCGGGAATGATTGAGCAATGCAGTCACCGCCGCACGGATCTTGCCGGCGTCGATGCGTGATTCGTTTTCCAGTACCGGGGCATAGCCCACGGGAATGCGCGGCGCGCCCAGGCGGCGCACCCTGGCGCCGGTATGTTCAGCGACCGTCGCCGCCACTTCAGCGCCAAACCCAGCCACCTGCACTGATTCATGCACGACCAGCACATGCCCGGTACGCGCGGCAGACGCCAGGACGGCCTCGCGGTCCCAGGGCCAGATGGTGCGCAGGTCCAGCACCTCGGCGCTGATGCCTTCGGCCTCCAGTTGCGCGGCGGCCTCGGCGCAGGCCAGCACCTGCCGCGACCATGACACCAGCGTCACATCGTTGCCTTCCCGCACCACGCGTGCCTTGCCCAGCGGCACAATTTCCCCCGGCACGACCGTTCCGGTACTGCCCCACAACTCCTTGTGCTCCATATAGATCACCGGGTCGCCAGAGGCGAGCGAGGCGTGCAGCAGGCCGTAGTTGTCTGCCGGTGTGGCTGGCGTGACCACCGTCAAGCCGGGAATATGTGCAAACCAGGCTTCCAGCGACTGGGAATGCTGCGCTGCCGAAGCGCTCCACAGCCCGATAGGCATGCGCGCCACCAGGCCAACCCGGCCCTGCCCGCCGAACATGAACCGATTCTTGGCGGCCTGATTGACGATTTCATCAATCGCACAAAGCGCGAAGTCCACCACCCGCAACTCCACGACCGGCGTCACCCCCGCCAGCGCCATACCAACCGAGGCGCCAACAATAGCCGCTTCGGAAATCGGGGTATCGACAATGCGGTGTTCGCCAAAGCGCTTGGCCAGCGGCTGGTTGTCCGTATCCCGATACTGCCCGAACACGCCGCCGCGCCCCAGGTCCTCGCCCAAGGCGACGATATTCGGATCGGCGTCCATCGCTTCGCTCAAGGCCAGCGCAGCCGCTTGCGCATAGCTCAGATTCCGTGCGCTCATCGCCACACTCCTTCACCTGTCGTCGTGATATCCGTATAGGCGTCTGCGACGCCGGGGAAAGGATCGTTCTGTGCCGCTGCCAGTGCGGCGTCGATCTCCGCATGCGCTTCGGCCTCGATACGCTCCGCTTCCCGCAGCAGGCCGCGGGCCTCCAGGCGCTGGCGCGCACGCAGCAGAGGATCCCGGGCCAAAGCAGCCGCCACATCTGCCGGGTCGCGATAGGTTCCCGGATCCACGGAAACATGCCCCTTGTGCCTATCTGTCAGCGCATGCAGCAGACGCGGACCCTTGCCGGCACGGATCTCTTCAATCCATTCCGCCGCCGCCTGCGCCACCGCCTCGACATCATTGCCATCCACTTTCCGTGCCGGCACGCCCAAGGACTGCGCCCGGACGCTGGCGCCTTCGCCGCCCGTCATGGGCGCACTCGCCGTCGTCGCAGAAATGCGGTTGTCTTCGCAAACAAACAGAACAGGCAATTGATACACCACCGCCCAGTTCAGGGATTCCAGAAATGGGCCGCGATTGATTGCGCCATCGCCAAAGAAGGCCACCGCAATGGCATCCACGCCGCGCAGCTTCAAGGCCTGCGCAGCACCCACGGCAATCGGCAACCCCGCCGCCACGACGCCATTGGCGCCCAGCATACCGACGGAGAAATCCGCAATATGCATGGAGCCGCCCTTGCCTTTGTTGTAGCCCGTGGACCGGCCGAACAATTCGGCCATCATGCGTTTGCTGTCCGCCCCTTTGGCCAGCGTGTGCCCATGGCCCCGGTGCGTGGAAGTCAGCAGATCCTGCGGCCGCAAATGGGCGCATACGCCTGCTGCCACCGCCTCCTGGCCCGTGGACAGGTGCAGGGGGCCGCGCACCAGCGCAGGTTTGCTCGACTCGGACAAGCCCCAGGCCTGCACCCCGCCCTGGCTGGCGACCTCGGCCGCATCCTCAAAGGCACGAATCCGGACCATCGTCCGGTAAAGCTCCAATAACTCTGCCATACACCCGGTGTTTCATAACCAATGGAATTAAATCCATTCCATTTCAATTAGAAAATGGAATGAAGCCGGGATTAACAATAGCAGTCGCCATTTATGAACAAAACGAATTTTGAATTATGTCTATATATCAATTCATCCGATTAACCAACATTAAAAAATGGACAAATAACAAATCGGGATATTCAAATCAAAAAACAAATACAATATTTATTTATGCAAAAAATTAAATAAAGCCGCCCATAAAAAAACCGGCCTTAACGTCTCAAGGCCGGTTCGCAATGCCGTCAGTGTTTACGCTCTGGCGCGATAAAAGCACTTCCACAATACGGCTGCCGTCACACCACAAATAGCCATCGCCAGCGTCATGGGATAGGCCGTGCCATTCTGCGTGGCGGCCACCAGGCTGCTCACGACAAAGGCAAACGTGAATTGCAATACGCCGATCAGCGCCGAACCGCTGCCGACATGCTGCATGCTGGCACTCAAGGCCACTGCCGCCGCGTTGGCGCCGATGAAACCCAGGGTGCTGATCGTCAACCACAAGGGCACGAACAGCAAAGGCAGGCTATGCAGGCTGACTGCCAGTACCGTGCAGATACCGGCAAGGGCATTGACCCGCAGCGCCCAGGCCAGCAAATGAGCCGGCGGGTGGCGGCGCAACAAGCGGCGATTGATGGATGCACCAACAATCAAGGCGCAGGCGATGGCCGCAAACAGCAAGCCATAGGTCTGCTCGTCTGCGCCGTGCAATTGCATGAAGACAAAGGGCGAGCCGGTAATGAAGGCAAACATGCAGGCTTGCGCCATGCCGCCCAGTATCGCTGGCACCACAAAGCCTCGCATTGTCAGCAAGCGCCCCCAGGTCAGGAACACGCCCCCCAGGCTGACGCGGCGGCGGGCCGCAGGCGGCAGCGTTTCCGGCAGATAGCGCCAGGTCAGCATCCAGCAGGTCATGCCGAACAACAGCATGATGATGAAAACGGCACGCCAGCCAGAATGCGTCACCACAAAGCCGCCAATGATAGGGCCGAGAATCGGCGCCAGGGTCACGATGGCCATCATGAGCGACAAGGCGCGTGCGCTTTCCCGGTCATCATACAGATCACGGATGATGGCACGCCCGATCACCATTCCCGCCGCACCGCCCGCTGCCTGCAGAAAACGCAACAGCATGAACACACGGATATCCGTCACCACCAGGCACAGCAGGGTAGCCAGCACATACAGGCTGATTCCGATCATCAAGGGCCGTAAACGGCCATAGCGATCTATCATCGGCCCATACACTGCCTGCCCGCAGGCCAGCCCAAGAAAGAAGACCGACAACGAGCCCTCGATGCCACCTTCGGGCACCGAAAAATATTTTTCCAGCAAATGAAAGGCTGGCAAATACATATCCGTCGCCAGCGGCGCGAATGCCGTCAGCATGGCCAGAATCACGATGATGCCGCCGGAAGATACCGCTTGTTTTTGCCTGTTTATTGGCTCAGCCATTGATTTTTTTCCTGATTGAAACGACAGGCGCCAGCCTCTCGGCTGGCGCCCCTATACACATGACCATGATACGGAGATATCGCCGCAGACGTAAGCCACAGCCGCCTGATGCCGGCCATGGCGACACAGACTGATTCTGCCTGCCCCGATGTTTCCGCCGTATGCAAGCCCCTGGCGCCCAAGAAACTGTCACTGCGTTACGATGCAACACTCCGCCACTCACTGCCGGCACCGGCGGGCCGGCCCGCCACCCTGGAACCACGGCATCATGTCACCCACCGTCGCCAGCTACTGCTATCTGCTGATCGCCATCGTCGCTGAAGTCATTGCAACCTCCACGCTCAAGCTCTCCCAGAGTTTTACCCGGCCCTGGCCCAGTCTCGTTACCATACTGGGCTACGGCATCGCCTTCTATTGCCTGTCACTGACACTGCGCACCATGCCGACAGGCATTGCCTATGCCATCTGGTCCGGGCTCGGCATCGTGCTGATTTCGCTCGTCAGCTGGCTGTTCTTCAAACAATCGCTAGATCTGCCCGCGGTGCTCGGTCTTGCACTCATCATTGCCGGCGTCCTGGTGATCAACGTCTTTTCCAAAAGCATCGCCCACTGAACGTCGGGGATGAGCGGTTCCGGCGCCGCGTAGAGCATGTGCGGCGTCAACGCTAAACGGCTATCCCGATCGGCTGATAGCCTTGCCAGGCTGGCATCGCCGGCCGGCCATCGGGGTTCTCGCTCACATGGATATGCCAGCCGTTCAGTTCACCCAGCATCAGGCAATCGTCCACATCCTTGAGATTGTCGCGGTGCTGGTGCCCCATGCCAGTCAGCAAACAGGCCATCGCCCTCCGTTTGGCGGCGGCGGCATCCGCTGCCACGAACAGCCCGTACTCATGCTGTTCGGCCAGGGTATCAGGTCGATAGCCGCCCACATTCACGAAGAAAAGCCTGGGCTGCGCTGCAGCCGGCGGCTCGGGACGGAGGCAGATATCGTAGCCATCCGCCCATTCGATCACGCTGTAGCCATCCACATGGATCTTGTCCGGATCCCCGAACCACGCGGCACGCAATAGCGGCCAGGCCGCTTCGGGCTGCGCCACGGCAGCGAACTGGATATCGTGAACCTCGATATTGGAACGACCGGCATTGCCGCCGATATAGAACATGAACAGCTGAACCATTTGTCTCTACCCCGGATGATGAATGGCGCGTAGCGTATGTGTGCCGGCCAGACCTGCCCAAACGAAACCACATCCAAATGGAAAAGCCGGCGCCTGTAAAAACAGGAGCCGGCTTCTTGACCTCTGCCTGGCATCAGCCGCTTGCCATCAGGCCAGCAGACGCGCCAACAGAGAATTGCTGGATGGCCCAGACCGGCACTTGGCCGGCATGAGCCGCCGCCTTATTCGAACGGTACTTCTCCGACTGCTTGCGCAGCACTCTCGCCGGGCTCGGATTCATCGACTTTTTCCCGAAGTTCCTTGCCCGCCTTGAAATGCGGAACCTTTTTGCCGGGAACCATCACGGGCTCGCCGGACTTGGGGTTGCGGCCCACACGGGCCGCACGCAGGGACAGGGAAAAGCTCCCGAAGCCCCGTATCTCGATGCGCTGACCCGAGGCCAAAGCCTGGGTCATGGCATCAAGGACGGTCTTGACCGCATAGTCTGCATCCCTGGCGGCAAGCTGGGGATAGCGTGCCGCCAGAATGGCGATCAATTCCGACTTCGTCACCGCGTCTTAACCGTTGTCGCGCTGGAGATCCAGCTTGGCCTTCAGCAGCGCGCCCAGGTTCGTCGTACCCGACGAAGCACTGGCTTCGGACATGCGCTGGATGGTTTCAGCGGTTTCAGCGTTGTCGCGAGCCTTGATCGACAGCTGGATCGAACGCGTCTTGCGGTCGATGTTGATGATCATGGCGTCGATGTTGTCACCAGCCTTCAGGGCGGTGGTTGCATCTTCGACACGGCCTTGCGAGATTTCGGAAGCGCGCAGGTAGCCTTCGACGTCCACCGACAGGGTCACGACAGCGCCCTTGGCTTCAACCGACTTGACGGTACCTTGAACCACGGCACCCTTTTCATAGGTAGCAACGTAGTTGTTGAACGGATCGCCTTCCAGCTGCTTGATACCCAGCGAGATGCGTTCCTTCTCGACGTCGATGCCCAGAACCACGGCGTCAACTTCGTCGCCCTTCTTGTAGTTGCGCACGGCTTCTTCGCCCGATTCCGTCCAGGACAGGTCGGACAGGTGAACCAGGCCGTCGATGCCGCCTTGCAGGCCGACGAACACGCCGAAGTCGGTGATCGACTTGATGGCGCCGCGAACCTTGTCACCACGCTTGAAGTTCGAGGAGAACTCTTCCCACGGGTTGGCACGGCACTGCTTCATGCCCAACGAGATACGGCGACGGTCTTCGTCGATTTCCAGGACCATGACTTCGACTTCTTCGCCCAGGGTGACAACCTTGCGCGGATCGACGTTCTTGTTGGTCCAGTCCATTTCGGAAACGTGCACCAGGCCTTCGATGCCGGCTTCCACTTCCACGAACGCACCGTAGTCGGTCAGGTTCGTGACCTTGCCGAACAGACGGGTGCCTTGCGGGTAGCGGCGGGCCAGACCGATCCAGGGATCTTCGCCCAGTTGCTTGACGCCCAGGGAGACGCGGCTCTTTTCCTGGTCGAACTTGAGCACCTTGGCTTCGACTTCCTGACCCACTTGCAGGACTTCGGAGGGGTGACGGACACGGCGCCATGCCATGTCGGTGATGTGCAGCAGGCCGTCGATACCGCCCAGGTCAACGAACGCACCGTAGTCGGTGATGTTCTTGACGATGCCCTTGACCACAGCACCTTCGTGCAGGGTTTCGAGCAGCTTCTGACGGTCTTCGCCCATGGTGGCTTCGAGCACGGCGCGACGCGACAACACGACGTTGTTGCGCTTGCGGTCGAGCTTGATGACCTTGAACTCCATGGTCTTGCCTTCGTACGGCGTCGTGTCCTTGACGGGACGCAGGTCAACCAGCGAACCCGGCAGGAAGGCGCGGATGCCGTTGGTCATGACCGTCAGGCCGCCCTTCACCTTGCCGGTGATGGTGCCGGTGACCAGTTCATTGTTTTCGAGCGCCTGCTCCAGTTGCAGCCAGGCCGACAGGCGCTTGGCGCGGTCACGCGACAGGATGGTGTCGCCGTAGCCGTTTTCGAGGGAGTCGATCGCGACGGAAACGAAGTCGCCCGGTTGGACTTCGACTTCGCCCTGATCGTTCAGGAACTCTTCCAGGGGGATCAGCGCTTCGGACTTCAGACCGGCGTTGACAACGACGAAATTGTGGTCGATGCGCACGACTTCAGCGCTGATGACCTCGCCGGAACGCATGTCCTGGTTCTGGACGCTTTCGGCAAACAGATCGGCGAAGCTACCGCCGGCTTGAATAATGGAAGAATTGGCAGACATTGAGAATCCACAGCGGCCCGAAGGCCGTTTGTTACACGCCCGGCAGGGGATCAGCCGGCCAGGCGGAGTTCACGAAAAGCCCAGGCGACCCTTGCGGCCCCTAGGCAACGATTTCGGACCAAAGCTGCAATATGGCCCGGGTGGTTTCCTCGGCCGTCCAATCGGACGAATCGAGGGTAATAGCATCCTGCGCAGCCACTAGCGGCGCCACGCTGCGATGGGTATCGCGCGCGTCGCGCTCGCGCATGTCGCGCAAAATATCCTCTAGATTAGCAGAAATCCCTTTGTCACTCAACTGCTTAGCCCTGCGTCTTGCACGTGCCTCGGCGCCGGCCACCAGGAATATCTTCAAGGGCGCGTCGGGAAACACGATCGTGCCCATATCGCGACCATCGGCGACCAGGCCGGGCGCGGTGCGAAAAGCACGCTGGCGCGCCAGCAACGCCTCACGCACGGCCGGCAGCGCAGCAATGCGGGAGGCCCGATTCCCCACCGCTTCCTGGCGGATGATTTCCTCTACCCGCTGCCCCGCGAGCCAGATTGCGCCTTGCTCGAAGCGCACATCCAGATTCCGCGCGGCCTGCGCCAGCCCGTCCAGGTCTTCATCTGCGATGCCAGCCTGGTTGGCTGCCAGCGCCGTCAGCCGGTACAACGCGCCGCTGTCGAGCACCTGCCAGCCCAGCGCATCGGCGACAGCCTGGGCCACCGTCCCCTTGCCGGACGCAGTCGGCCCATCAATGGCGATGACAGGCGCCATCACGGGTTCAATCGCAGACGCGGACAAGCTTTCAGCCTCCGCCGGCTTGGCTCGGGAAATCGTCATAAAACAACACTCCTGCTACGCCACCAGGCGAGCATAGACATCGAAATAATCCGGGAAGGTCTTGCTGACGCAACCCGGATCCATAATGCGCACCGGTACCGGCCCGAATGCCGCCAGCGAAAAGCACATGGCCATGCGGTGATCATCCCAGGTGCCGATGGCGGCGGGCTGCCACTGGCCAGCCGCAGGCGGCACGACTTCCAGCCAGTCCGGCCCTGAGCTGGCCTGCGCGCCCAGTTTGCGCAACTCGGTTTCCATCGCATGAATGCGATCCGTTTCCTTGACGCGCCAGCTACCGATGTTGCGCAGGCGACACGGCCCGTCAGCAAACAAGGCCAATACCGCTGTCGTCATCGCCGCATCGGGAATCAGGTTGAAGTCCATATCAAAAGCGCGCAGGCGCTCGCCCCGCGCCACATTCACGCCCGAGGCCTCCATCCAGTCATCGCCACGCCGGATCGTCGCGCCGATCTGTGCCAGCGTATCGGCAAACCCGATATCGCCCTGCACACTGCGCGCGCCCACGCCTTCGACCCGCACCGGACCACCCCCGATGGCGCCCAGCGCCAGGAAATAGGAAGCGCTGGAAGCATCGCCCTCGACCAGATAACGGCCAGGAGACACATAGCGGCTATCGGCCGGGACAACGAAACTGGACCATCCGTCCTGCGCCACCTGCACGCCAAAATCAGCCATCATGGCCAGCGTGATGCCGATATATGGCTTGGAAATCAACTCGCCCGCAACGTCAATCCGCAAATCCCGGCGGGTACGCTGCACGTGCAGCGGCGCGGCCAGCAACAGCGCCGTCAGGAACTGGCTGGAGACATTGCCCTGCACACTCACCCGGTCTCTGTCCTCGCCTGCAACGCGCACCCCGATCTGCAAGGGCGGATAGCCGTCCTGGCCCAGATAACTCACATTGGCGCCCAGCACCCGCAAGGCATCGACCAGATCGCCGATGGGCCGCTCACGCATGCGCGGTACACCATCCAGGCGATAGTCACCGCCATGCAAAGCCAAGGCTGCCGTCAGTGAACGGAAAGCCGTGCCGGCATTGCCCAGGAAAAATTCAGCCTGCGACGCAGCGAAAGCAGCCACGCCATCCACAATGACCTCGCCTGCGCCCTGCTCCTGCACCCCCACGCCCAGGCCAGCCAAGGCATCCAGCATGACACGCGTATCGTCGGACGCCAGCACGCCGCGCAACTCGGTGCGTCCGGGCGACAGGGCCGCCAGCAGCAAAGCGCGGTTGGAAATGCTTTTGGATCCTGGCAGCGCCAAGCTGCCGCGCGCCTGGCTGACCGCAGGCAAATCAAGAAAATGTTCAGTCACTGCGTTTGCCCCCTGGTTGCCATGCGCGCCGCGCCTGCGCCGCCTCATCCAGCCACTGTTGCAAGGCCTCGCCATCGGCGTGCTCCAGCGCCGCCTCCAGGCGATCCAGCGTACGGCGCAGTGCCCGCAATTCGCTCTGCATGGCTGTTTTGTTCGAAATAAATACGTCCCGCCACATTTCCGGCGAGCCCGCCGCGATGCGGGTGAAATCCCGAAAACCGCTGCCTGCCAGCTCAAAGCGCAGGTCGGCATCCTCGCCGGCTTCCAGGTAATGCACATACGCCGCCGCCAGCCAGTGCGGCAAGTGGCTGACCGCAGCAAATACGCCATCATGACGGTCGGGCGTCATCAGCCGGGTACGCGCGCCGCAAGCCCGCCACAAACTGGCCACTTGCGCCACCGCCTGCGGATCATTCTCCGGCAACGGCGTCAAAATGACATTGCGGCCACGAAACAGGTCGGCATCCGCCGCCTGCGGCCCCGTGGCATGTGAACCGGCAATGGGATGCCCAGGAATGAACTGCGCGACTTTGGCCCCCAGGGCCTGGCGCGCCTGCTCGATCACATCGGCCTTGGTACTGCCGGCATCGGTCAGCACCGCCCTGGGCGACAAGTCATCACGCATGCTGCCCAGCACCGCGCCCATGGCGCTGACTGGCGTCGCCAGCAGGATAATGTCTGCTTCCCGGGCCGCTTCCGCAGGGGTGGCCACCGCGTCGATCAAACCAAGATCCAGGGCCTCATCCAGCGACTTGCGCTGCCGGCCCACGCCGAGCACCCGCCCGACCCGGCCCGCTGCGCGCAGCCCGGCCGCGAACGACCCACCGATCAGGCCGACGCCGACGACAGCCAGCGTCGCGCAAACGCCCGCCCCATTTCCATCCGCAGCATGCGGTGCATTCATCGTTGCAATACTTCCATCAAGGCGTCAAGGAAGCCCGCGCCGCGAACCGGCAGACAGAACGGCAGCGGGCGCGCCTGCCCTTCCGGCAATAAGCGCGCCCAGCCCCAAACAATCGGCCTGACCAGCCGCTGACACGGGCCTTGCATATCTCCGTGCCGACCTGGCCGGCACGCCTGGCATCAGAGCAATGGCTGCGCAGGATAGGAACCGAGAATCTTGAAGAAGGCAGCCCGTGCCTGCAATGCCGCCAGTGCGCCAGCAACATTCTCATCTTCGCGATGCCCCTGCACATCGACATAAAAATAATATTCCCACTGGCCGGTACGGGCCGGACGCGACTCGAAACGCGTCATGGAAACACCGAACTGCGCCAGCGGAGAAATCATGTCATAGACGGCACCAGCGCGATTCGGCACCGCAAATACCAGGCTGGTCTTGTCACTGCCACTACGGGCGGCATCGCGCTTGCCAATCGCGAGGAACCGGGTCCGGTTCTGCGCATCATCCTGGATTCCTGCTGCCACCACCCCCAGCTTCCAGACCTCAGCAGCACCTTCACCGGCTATCGCAGCGATACCCGGATCGCTTGCCGCCAGGCGCGCCGCTTCCGCATTGCTGGACACCGCATCACGCGGCAGGCCGGGATACTCCCGGTTCAGCCATTCCTGGCATTGCGCCAGGGCCTGCGGATGCGCCAGGATACGCGTAACCTTGGCCATGCCCTCACGTGCCATCAAACAGTGGCGTATCTGCAAGGAGTGCTCGCCCAGGATTTTCAGTGGCGAATGCAGCAACAAATCAAGCGTCCGGTTCACGGCGCCTTCGGTCGAGTTTTCGACCGCCACCATCCCGACATCCGCCTGCCCCGCTTCCACACAACGGAACACTTCATCGAAGTTGGGGCAAGGCACACCCTGGGCAGAATGGCCGAAATGCGTAAAGGCCGCCTGCTCGGAAAACGATCCTTGCGGCCCGAGATAGGCCACCGTCAGCGTCCGCTCCAACCCGCGACAGGCAGAAATGATTTCCGTCCAGATCGCAGACACGGCCTCATCCGGCAATGGCCCTTCATTGGCTTGCTGCAAGGCCCGCACGATCTGGGCTTCACGTTCCGGGCGCAGGACATGCCCGTCATCGCCCTTGGCGCCTGCCGCCTCTTTGACCTTGCCCACTTCCTGGGCCAGCTGCGCCCGGCGCGCAATCAAGCTGAGGATCTCTCGATCCACCGCATCAATGCCTTCACGCAGGGGCAGCAGTTTTGCAGCAAGCGACTCAGCCATGGCGACGCTCGAACTCCTGCATGTAGCTGATCAATGCCCGCACGCCCTCGATGGGCAATGCGTTGTAGATGGAAGCGCGCATGCCGCCCACACTCTTGTGGCCCTTGAGCTGCATCAAGCCCGCTTCCTTGGCCCCCGCCAGGAAGGCTGCATCCAGAGAGGCATCGCTCAATACAAAGGGAACATTCATCCGCGAACGCACCGATTTTTCCACCGGATTACGGTAGAACGAGGTGCCGTCCAGGTAGGAATACAGCAGCTCGGCCTTGGCGATATTGGCCTTTTCAATGGCTGCCACCCCACCCAGTTCCAGCAGCCACTTGCACACCAGCCCCAGCATGTAGATACCGTAGGTCGGAGGCGTATTGAAGCAGGAGCGGGCCTCGACGACGTTGGCATAATCAAATGCCGTCGGGCAGACAGGCAATGCATGGCCCAGCAGATCCTTGCGGACAATCACCACCGTCACGCCGGCAGGGCCGGCATTTTTCTGCGCGCCGGCATAGATCAACCCTGCGCGGGTCACATCCATGGGACGCGAGAGGAAATGCGAGGAAGCATCGACCACCAGCTCGGTGTCCGGCGCGCCCAGGCTGGCCAGCTCGGGCCAGTTCGCATACTCCACGCCGCCTATGGTTTCGTTGCTGCACAGATGCACATAGGCCGCTTCCGGCCGCACATGCCAATCCTGCGCCTGCGGCACCCAGGTCCAGGCGGCCTGCTCCACACCGTTCAGTACGGTGGCGCTGTCACTGGCCGCGGCAATCTGCACATCGCCATAGCGCTGCGCTTCCTTGAAGGACTTGCGCGACCACTGGCCGGTCAGCACGTAGTCTGCCGACATGGTGCCGCGCAGATTGATCAGGTTCATCGGCACGATGGCATTTTCCGCCGTTGCGCCGCCCTGCATGAACACCACACCGTATTCATCGGGAATGGACAGCAACGTGCGCAGATCGGCTTCCGCTTCATCGCAAATCTGGATGAATTCCTTGCCGCGGTGGCTCATTTCCATGACGGACATGCCACTGCCATGCCAATCAAGCATTTCCTCGGCAGCGCGCTTGAGCACCGCTTCAGGCAATACCGAAGGTCCTGCCGAGAAATTCCATGGTCTGGCCATTTCGCCTTACTCCTTTGCCTCTTCGCCCGTCTGCGGGTCTGATGAAGGCGCCTGCCCGGCCGGATTCTGGCCCTCAGTCGCGCCGTTTTCCAACGATTCCAATTCTTCCGACTCGTCCGCATCGCTTTCCGCGACCCGACGCACGCCGGACAATACGCTGCCATCATCCACGCTGATGAGCGTCACGCCCTGCGTGGCGCGGCCCATTTCACGGATTTCCGCGACACGGGTACGCACCAGCACGCCGCCAGTGGTGATCAGCATGATTTCATCTTCGGGCTGCACCAGCACCGCGCCCACCACCTTGCCATTGCGGGCCGTGGTCTGGATCGCGATCATGCCCTTGGTGCCACGGCCATGACGGGTGTACTCAACGATGGAAGTACGCTTGCCGTAGCCGTTTTCCGTGGCCGTCAAGACGCTGGGCTGCAAGCGGCCATCGACTTCCGCCGCCGCTTCACTGCCTTCTTCAGGCAGGACTTCTGCCACCAGCAGCGCAATCACGCCCTGCCCTTCCTCCAGCATCATGCCGCGCACCCCGCGGGCATTGCGGCCCATCGGACGTACATCGTTTTCGTCGAAGCGCACTGCCTTGCCGGCATCCGAGAACAGCATCACATCATGCTTGCCATCGGTCAGGTCGGCGCCAATCAGGTAGTCGCCTTCGTCCAGATCGACCGCGATGATGCCTGCCTTGCGCGGATTGGAGAAGTCCGACAACGGCGTCTTCTTGACCGTGCCGCGCGACGTTGCCATGAAGACATAGTGATCTTCGCTGAATGCCTTGACCGGCAGCACCACGGTGATACGTTCCCCATCGACCAGCGGGAACATATTGACGATGGGACGGCCGCGCGAATTGCGCGAACCCTGCGGCACTTCCCATACCTTCAACCAATAGACACGCCCACGATCCGAGAAGCACAGCAGGAAATCATGGGTATTGGCGATAAAGAGCTGGTCGATCCAATCGTCTTCCTTGGTGGCCGATGCCTGCTTGCCACGCCCGCCGCGACGCTGCGAACGGTACTCGGACAAGGGCTGGCTCTTGATATAGCCGGACGCGGAAAGCGTCACCACCATATCCATAGGCGTGATCAGGTCTTCGGTATCCAGTTCCGTCGCATTGTGCTCAATGGTGGAACGGCGCTCGTCCTTGGCACCGAACTCTGCCTTGATGGCCTGCAGCTCGTCGCCGATGATCTGGTTGACGCGCTCGGGGCGCGAAAGGATATCAAGCAAGTCTGCCACCAGCAGCATGACGTCGCGGTACTCGCTGACGATCTTGTCCTGCTCCAGCCCGGTCAGGCGTTGCAGGCGCATGTTCAGGATTTCCTGAGCCTGCACTTCGCTCAGGCGGTACAGGCCATCGGCCTGCATGCCGAACTCCACATCCAGCCCTTCGGGGCGATAGGCTTCGCGCCCACCCGGCGTTTCGCCATCGGCGCGCGCGAGCATCTCACGCACCACCGAGGAATCCCAGGTACGCGCCATCAACTCCTGGCGAGCCACCGGCGGCGTCGGCGCCGCCTTGATGATGGCGATGAAGTCGTCGATATTGGCCAGCGCCACGGCAAGGCCTTCCAGCACGTGACCGCGTTCGCGTGCTTTGCGCAGCTGGAACACGGTGCGACGCGTCACCACTTCACGGCGATGCAGCAGGAAGTATTGCACCAGCTGCTTCAAGTTCAGCAGACGGGGCTGGCCATCGACCAGCGCCACGAAGTTCATGCCGAAGGTGTCCTGCAGCTGCGTATTCTTATAGAGGTTGTTCAGCACGACCTCCGGCACTTCCCCACGCTTGAGCTCGATCACCAGACGCATGCCGTCCTTGTCGGACTCATCGCGGATATCGGAAATGCCTTCAATCTTCTTTTCGTTGACCAGTTCGGCAATGCGCTCCTGCAGGGTCTTCTTGTTGACCTGATAGGGCAGCTCATCGACCACGATGGCCTGGCGGTTGCCGCGCTCCATGTCTTCGAAGTGCGTCTTGGCACGCATGATGACGCGGCCACGACCGGTACGATAGCCCTCACGCACGCCGGACATGCCGTAAATAATGCCCCCGGTGGGGAAATCCGGCGCCGGGATGCGCTCCATCAGCTCATCAACCGAGCACTCCGGGTTCGCCAGGCAATACAGGCAGCCCTCAACCACTTCGGACAGGTTGTGCGGCGGAATGTTGGTGGCCATGCCCACGGCAATGCCGGAACTGCCATTCACCAGCAGATTGGGCAAACGCGACGGCAACAGCAGCGGCTCTTGTTCGCTGCCATCATAGTTGGGCCCGAAATCCACGGTTTCCTGGTCGATGTCGGCCAGCAGCTCGTGCGCGATCTTCGCCAGACGGATTTCGGTGTAACGCATGGCGGCTGCGCCGTCACCGTCAATGGAACCGAAGTTGCCCTGGCCATCCACCAGCATGTAGCGCAGCGAGAAATCCTGTGCCATCCGGACGATGGTGTCATAGACCGCCTGATCACCGTGAGGGTGATATTTACCGATGACGTCCCCGACGATACGCGCCGACTTCTTATAGGCGCGGTTCCAGTCATTGTTCAGCTCATGCATCGCAAACAGCACACGCCGATGCACGGGCTTGAGGCCGTCTCGCACATCAGGCAGTGCCCGTCCGACGATCACGCTCATGGCGTAATCGAGGTAGCTGCGGCGCATTTCGTCTTCCAGCGATACGGGAAGTGTTTCCTTGGCGAAGGAATCCATAGTTGTGGCGGCTATCCAAAATCAGTTACTGCCCACCGGCATGTCACGCGACGCCCGCCCCGGAAAGGGCCTGATGCCGCGCCCGCCTGCGCCCACGCAGCAGCGCAGGCAGACAGGCCTCGTGCATACGCACGTAAACATGGCGGACTAAACGAGTCATTCTAGCATTGGCGGCCAAAAACCATGGTTTCCCGCCTGGTGCGGGTTGTCATCCGAAGCAAATGCATGCCCGCTCCCCCTTCCCAGGTCATTGTTGCCAAAAACCAACAAGAAAAATGGCCCAAGCGCCAGAAATCCACAAAGGAAAGGTCAATCGCCCCACGCTGCAAGCCGAAAGCGACGAAATCACCGTAAGATTAACTTCAGGCACGCAGGAAGCCCCCAGCAATGAATGCGCCAAACAAGCCTTGCATTGCTATACTGGCCCCGCTTCCTGATTGTGGCGGGGGATTCGCTGCAAGTCACTTATTCAGCTTCAAGCTTAACGAGGAGAAATATGAACAAGCCCTCCAAATTCGCTCTGGCGCTTGCGTTCGCCGCCGTCACGGCCGCTGGCGCCGCTTCCGCTCAGAATGTGGACAACTGGCGCAACAGCTCCGGCGAAGTCTGGCGCAACGTCAACGGCGAACTGTGCTGGCGCGATGCTTTCTGGACGCCCGCTACTGGCGTTCCTGGCTGCGACGGTGTACCCGTTGCTGAAGCTGCTCCGGCTCCGGCTCCGGCTCCCAAGCCCGCCCCCGCCGTTGTCGCGACCAAGGTCGTCTTCAATGCCGACACCTTCTTTGACTTCGACAAATACAACCTGAAGCCGGAAGGCCGTCAGCTGCTGGATCAAGTCGCTGCTCAAGCCAAGGCCATCGACCTGGAAACCATCATCGCTGTTGGTTACACCGACTGGATCGGCACGGACGCCTACAACCTGAAGCTGTCCGAGCGTCGCGCCCAGACCGTGAAGAACTACCTGGTTGAGCAAGGCATTGACCCCAACCGTATCTACACGGAAGGCAAGGGCAAGGCTGACCCGATCGCCAACAACCGCACTGCCGAAGGCCGCGCCAAGAACCGTCGCGTGGAAATCGAAATCGTCGGTACGCGTTACAGCCGTTAATAAGCCAGGCAGCCAGTTTTCTGGCTGACGGCTTACAATGAAAGGGTTCCGGTTTCGGAACCCTTTTTTTTGCCCATGCGCCGCCCGACCTTCAGGGCCCAGCCTGGGCAGACCAGTTAACGTTGCAGGGCCAGGGCCCTCTTCACTGACATTCCTCGTGCCATGACCACCACATCCAAGCCTGCCACCGAGCATCACAACGTCAGCCAGGCCGAACTGGACAAGTTCAGCGCCCTCGCCTCCCGCTGGTGGGATCCCGAAAGTGAATTCAAGCCCTTGCATGTCATCAACCCCTTACGTCTGGGTTGGATACGCGAACAGGCAGGAGGTTCCCTCAATGGCCTGCGAATTCTGGACGTCGGCTGTGGTGGCGGGATCCTGGCCGAAAGCATGGCGGCCCAGGGGGCTGAAGTCAAAGGCATAGACCTGGCCGATGCCTCGCTGCAGGTCGCGCGGCTGCACAGCCTGGAAAGCGGCATCAAGGTCGAATATGAATCCATCGCCGTCGAAGCCCTGGCTGAACGCGAGCCCGGCAGCTACGACGTCGTTACCTGCATGGAAATGCTGGAACACGTGCCGGATCCTGCCTCTGTCGTGCAGGCTTGCGCCACCCTGCTCAAGCCCGGTGGATTAGCGACATTCTCCACCTTGAATCGCAATGCCAAGTCTTTCCTGTTTGCGATCATCGGCGCCGAATATGTGCTCAAGCTACTGCCGCGCGGTACGCACCAGCATGACAAATTCATCAAGCCCAGCGAACTGGCCGCTTATGTACGCCGCGCCGGGCTGACGGCGCTGGGCATGCGCGGCATGGAATACAACCCGCTGACCCAGCGCTATCGCCTGTCCGGCGACACCTCGGTCAACTACATGATGGCAACGAAAAAATGAGTAGCGAGACTTATCAGGGCCTGGTGTTATTCGACTTCGACGGCACACTGGCCGACTCGGCGCCCGATCTGGCCGAAGCCGCCAACCAGCAACGCCGTTACCGCGGCCTGGCGGACTTGCCTTACGAAGCCCTGCGCCCCGTCGCCTCCCAAGGTGCCCCTGGGCTGCTGCGCGTCGCGCTCGGCCTGGAACGCGAGCATCCCGATTTCGAAGCCACCCGACAGCAGTTCCTGGCAGATTACGCCGCCTGCATGACCGAACGCACCGACCTCTTCCCCGGCATTCCCGCCCTGCTGGAAAACCTGGAAAGCCACGGCCTGGGTTGGGGCATCGTCACCAATAAGGTCGAGCGCCTGGCCTTGCCCATCATCGACTTCCTGGACCTGAGCCGGCGCAGTGCAGCGACCGTCTGCGGCGACACGTGCGCGCACGCCAAGCCCCATCCCGAGCCGGTTGCCCATGCCATCCGCCTGGCTGGCTACCGCCCCGAAGATACGATCTATGTGGGCGACGACGAACGAGACATCATTGCCGGACGCGATGCGGGTACCCGTACCATTGCGGTCGGCTTTGGCTATTGCGAACCCTCGCAGGCCAAACGCTGGGGTGCCGATGCCTACGTCGAACATCCCGAAGCGTTGTGGGATACCATCCTGGCACTGCTGCCATCACGCACCTGAAACACCGCGGCCAGCGGCTCGCGGCTGGCCGCAAACCGCACATTCACGGTGCATCACGGCGCGCCAGCGGCGTCCCATTCGCCCAAGCCGTATCACACTACGACATTGCGTATAAAGCGCACCATGTCGCCGTGCGCATTCACATAGGCGTACTGCACCGAACTGGCATAGGCAATGGAAGCCCCCGCCGGCAGAATCATCGCGCTGCCATTGATCTCCAGCGTCAACGTGCCTTCGATGATGTACAACAGTTCGCTCCAACCCTCAGGGTCTGGCTCTGCGTCATAGCGCTCACCCGGCGCCAGGGTCCAGGACCACAGCTCCGCCTCCCGTTTGGCCAGCGCCGAACAATGTAGCATCGCCAGGCTGCCAGGCAGCTTGCCGCGCCAGGTTTCCACATCAAGTTGGCGGCTGCCGCGACGCTCAGGCGGGCTGACCAGCGTTCCGAAGTCAATTTTCAGCACCTCGGCCAGCAAAGCCAGTTTCGCCAGACTGATGTTGGCTTCTCCCGCTTCCAGCGCAGCAATGGTACGGCGGCTCACGCCTGACGCGTCGGCCAGGGCCTGCTGGCTCAAGCCGCAGACATCCCGGAAATGCCTGACATTGGCGCCCACATGGCTCAGCACGCCTTGAGACTCGCTCCTCTTCGTCATATCGCAGGCTCCCAGGAAGAATGACAGTAAAACGCAATATATTGCACAAAATAGATCCGCACCCTATATTGTGCAATATTATGCACAAGACTAATCCTGGTTCCAGCACGCCGCTCGCGCCTCAAATCGCCCTGGTTCTTATCACCATGGTCTGGGGCGGCACGTTCCTCGCCGTGCAACATGCGCTCAGCGCCAGTACGCCGCTGTTCTTCGTCGGCTGCCGTTTCGCCGCCGCCGCGCTGGCGGTGGGCATTTTTTCGCTGCGCATCCTGCGCGGCTTGACCTGGCGAGATGTATTTGCCGGAACAGCCATCGGGGCGTCGATTGCCGTCGGCTATGGCGCACAGACGATCGGCCTGCAAAGCATCACCAGCAGTGAGTCAGCGTTCCTGACTGCGCTCTATGTCCCCATCGTGCCCTTGCTGCAATGGCTGGTCTTCCGCAAAACACCACACCTGATGACCTGGCTAGGCGTTGCGCTTGCCTTCCTGGGACTGGTTTTGCTGACGGGCAACGGCGTTGGCGCCATTTCCCTGAATGCGGGGCAACTCATCACCATCCTGTGCGCCATCGCGATTGCCGTGGAAATCGTCCTGATCGGCCACTTCGCCCGCAGTGTCGATGTCCGCCGCGTCACCGTCGTACAGCTGGCGGCGGCCTCGCTGATCGCCTTCGCCATGATGCCCTTGGGCGGCGAGACCGCCATTCCGCCTTTTTCATGGACGCTGCTGTTGCTGGCAGGCGGCATGGGCCTGGCCAGCGCGCTGATCCAGCTCACGATGAACTGGGCACAGCGCTCGGTCGAACCCTCCCGGGCCGCCATCATCTATGCCGGTGAACCGGTCTGGGCCGGACTGATCGGCCGAATTGCCGGAGAACGCCTGCCTGCACTCGCCTTGGCGGGCGGCGTCCTGGTTGTACTAGGCGTCCTGGTCAGCGAATGGCGGCCCGGCGCCAAAAAGCGCAAGGCCGCACACGCAAGCTGACCCGGGCCTTAGTGGCTGGAAGCGCTGGCCGCGCCCAGCCCCGTTTGCGCACGGACAAACTGATCATCAAAGGCCTGACGCTCGGCACGCGCGCGGGCGCTGGTATCCAGGCGTGAGACGACTATCATGGTCAGGAAGGCCAGCGGCATGGAGAACAGCGCCGGATGGTCATACGGGAAAATGGCCTTGTCATGCCCCAGCACTGTCACCCAGACAGCGGGGGAAAGAATGATCATTCCCAGCGCCGTGACCAAACCGACCGTACCGCCATACAAGGCGCCGCGCGTGGTCAGCCCTTTCCAGTACATGGCCATGATCAGCACAGGGAAATTGGCTGACGCCGCCACGCCGAATGTCAGGCCCACCAGGAACGCCACATTCATTTTCTCAAACAGGATACCGAGCAAAATCGCAATGATCCCCAGCCCCACGGTGGCGATTCGCGATACTCGCAACTCCTGTTTTTCCGATGCCTGGCCGCGCTTGATCACCGTCGCATACAAGTCGTGGGAGATCGCCGACGCACCAGCCAGCGCCAGCCCCGCCACCACGGCCAGAATCGTTGCAAACGCTACGGCCGACAGAAAGCCCAGGAACAGATTGCCACCCACGGCCTGGGCCAGGTGCATGGCCACCATATTGCCGCCACCGACCAGCACTCCGCCTATCTTGCCATCGACGAAGTAGGCAGGATTGGTGCCCACGATCACGATCGCCGCGAAACCCAGCACGCATACCACCAGGAAGAAAAAGCCGATAAAACCGGTGGCATAGAACACCGACTTGCGCGCTTCCTTGGCGTTGGGCACGGTAAAGAAACGCATCAGGATGTGCGGCAAGCCGGCGATGCCGAACACCAGGCCCAGCGACATGGACACCGCATTGACAGGATTGGACATCAGGCTGGCAGGCCCCATGATGCTCCAACCCTGAGCATGCGCATCCACGGCCCGTTGCGCCAGGGTATTCAAACTGAAATCGAACTCGGCCAACGCCATCCACGCCAGGCTCACACCGCCAGCCAACAGTAGCACGGCCTTGATGATCTGCACCCAGGTGGTCGCAATCATGCCGCCGAAGATCACATAGACCAGCATCAGCACTCCCACCACCACGACCGCCACGGGATAGTCCAGACCAAATAGCAGCTTGATAAGCTGGCCTGCTCCCACCATCTGCACGATGAGGTAGCAGCAAACGACAGTCAGTGACCCAAAGGCTGCGAACGTCCTGACGCGGCTCTGGTCCAGGCGGTAGGACACAATATCGGCGAAGGTATAGCGCCCCAGGTTGCGCAACCGTTCCGCCATCAGGAAGGTAATGATGGGCCAGCCGACGAAGAAGCCGATGGTATAGACAAAACCGTCATAGCCGCTGGCAAACACCAGACTGGACAGGCCCAGCAAGGTTGCAGCCGACATGTAATCGCCAGCGATGGCCAGGCCGTTCTGGAAACCGCTGATGCCGCCACCTGCCGTATAGAAATCCGAGGTGGAACGTGTTTGGCGGGCCGCCCACCAGGTAATGGCAAGCGTCGCGGCAACAAAGACGAAAAACATGCCGATGGCGGCATAGTTGATCGGCGACTTGGCCGGCGTATCCGCCAGCGCCGCGGCAGGCAGCAATGCGGTGGCCAGTGAAGCAATCAGGCGTGCGCTCATTGCTTGCCCTCCTCGATTACTTCCGCGCTGAGGCGGTCAAAGCGGGTATTGGCGCGATACACGTACCAACCGGTCAATATCCAGGAAACGATGATGATGGCAGCGCCAACAGGTATGCCCCAGGTGATGGCGCCGTGAAGACTGAGAGGCGTATGCAGCCATTGCGGCGCAAAAGCGACTACCAGCATATAGACATAGTAGGCACCAAGCACAATGGCGGTCAGCGACCATGCCAGGTGAGAGCGGCTGCGGGCAAGCCGCAGGAACTTGGGATTACGGCGGATGCGGGCGTAGATTCCGTCATCCTGGGTGACATTCTGGGTCATGCGTATCTCCGTTGTTGTTGTGTGGCATGCAGCATGAAGCACTTGGAAAAAACAGATGGAGCCCCTCTTGGCCCAGAGACGCGTTGAGCGGGCCCAGGCGTGCGCCATCCGGCTGCTGCGCCAGCGGAACGCAGCAGCATGAAAAAAACAAAGAAAATGAAGGACAGCCCTAGCAGCTGTCGCTGGCATCCCGACGAAGCCGGAGAAGCAATGGACACACCCGGCACAAAGGCCGCGGCGTCCCTGCCTCACCGCTCACAGGGACCGGGCATGATCGCTAAGCACGAACTTCTGGATCTTGCCTGTCGATGTCTTGGGCAACTCCGCGAACACCACGGTGCGCGGTACCTTGAAGCCAGCCAGGAGCTCCCGACAGAACGCGATCAACTCGCCTTCCGTCACGCCGTCATGGTTGGGCTTGAGTGTGATGAACGCGCACGGTGTCTCTCCCCACTTCTCATCCGGCCTGGCCACCACGGCCGCTTCCAGCACGGCAGGATGACGGTAGAGCACGCCCTCGACTTCGATCGTGGAAATATTCTCACCACCAGAAATAATGATGTCCTTGAGCCGGTCGCGAATCTCGACATAGCCATCCGGATGCCATACGGCCAGGTCGCCAGTGTGGAACCAGCCCCCCGTAAAGGCCTCTGCCGTTGCCCTGGAGTTCTTCAGATAGCCTTTCATCACCGTATTGCCGCGCATGAAAATCTCGCCCATAGTCTGGCCGTCACGCGGCGTCGGCTCCAGCGTCTTGGGATCCGCCACCATTACCCCTTCCATGGTGGGATAGCGCATGCCCTGGCGCGCCTTGAGCACGGCACGCTGCTCCAGCGGCAAGGCATCCCATGCCTCGTGCCAGGCACACACCACTACCGGCCCATAAACTTCGGTCAAGCCATAAACGTGGGTAACGCTGATCCCCATTTCCTCCACGGCGCCAATCACCTTGGCGGGGGGTGCCGCACCCGCCACCATGGCCTTGACGGGATGGTCGATGGCGGCCTTGGCCGAATCGGGCATGTTGACCAGCGCATTGAGCACGATGGGCGCGCCGCAGAGGTGGGTGACCTGCTCGTCGCGGATCAGGGTCAGGATCTTCTGTGGATCGACGCGCCTCAGGAACACATGCGTACCTGCCAGCGCGGTAATGGTCCAGGGGTAGCACCAGCCATTGCAGTGGAACATGGGCAAGGTCCACAGATAAACCGGATGATTGCCCAGGTTCCACGTCATCTGGTTGCCCAGCGAATTCAGGAAAGCACCGCGATGATGATAGACCACCCCTTTGGGATTGCCCGTCGTACCCGAGGTATAGTTGAGCGAAATCGCATGCCACTCGTCCGCCGGCCATTGCCAGTCGTACAGCGGATCCCCTTCGGCCAGCAATGCCTCGTAGTCCAGATTGCTGACGGGCTGGCCCTCGCCATACTCAGGGTCATCGACATCAACCACCAAGGGGCGCTGCGCCGGCGGCAGCATGCCCAGCGCGGCGTGCACCACCTGATGATATTCCCGGTCTGCAATCAGCACCTTGGCTTCGCCATGCTGCAGCATGAAGGCAATGCTTTCCGCGTCGAGGCGCACGTTCAAGGTATTGAGCACTGCGCCTACCATCGGCACGCCGAAATGGGCCTCCAGCATCGCTGGAATGTTCGGCAGCATGACGGCTACCGTATCCCCTTGCCCGACTCCCCGCCCCGCCAGCGCCGAGGCGAGGCGTCGGCAACGCGTGTAGGTGTCGGACCAATTGCGACGGATCGCCCCATGCACCACGGCGGGATAGCCAGGATAGATACTGGCCGTACGTTCGATGAAACTCAGCGGACTGAGCGCAATGTGATTGACCGGGCTCAGGGCAAGGCCATCTTCAAAAATCGACATGCTGCACGCCTCCTGGATATTGTTGCCGTCTCCTACCCTCGCATTCAGAGACCGCTATTTATGGAAAGGTTTATATATCCGCAGGAGAAAATATAATATTAGTACCAACACCATATAGAATAACAACCATATAAATACATTATAAAATTCAGCATATGGAAGAACTACCATATAGCGCAGCCAAAAACCCGGATGGAACCATGCAGGCAGCTGCCATTCCGGCGGCCGCCGACCTGGGCAGCTGGATACGGCTTCAGAAGCAAGCCGCCCCCCTGGAAGCCAAGGTAGATGCCCTGCTGCGCTCACTGGAGCATTGCAGCGGTATCCTGCGTGCGTTCTACCTGACTTGGCACAGCGGTACCCAAACCTACCGTCACATCGGCGAGCACCACCTGCCGCCAGGCCAGGGGGATCCGCTGAACGCCAGCGACGAGGCCCTCCATGCGCGCATGAGCGACACGCCGCGTATCGCGCTCACGGAACTGCGCAACCTGCCCTGCTGGCTGGCGGGACGCCTGCGGCGCGCCGGCATCAATCGTGGTCTGGCCTTGCGCCTGGAACTGGAATGCGGCACACCCGGCATCCTGCTGGCGGAACTGGAAGACGGCGAACGCAGCGACTGGCTGGCCTGGATGCATGATGCGCTGGTGGCGCTGGCCGCCGATCCCCCGGCGCACACGGCCCTGCCATTGCTGGCGGCCGACCCGCGCCCCTCCTTGCTGTTCGATGCGCACGCCAGCATTTGCGCCGCCAACCCTGCCTTCCTCGCCCTGCTGGGCGGTGCGACACTGGCGCAGGCCACCCGCTTCCTGCCTGTCAACTACGCTCAAATCGTACGCACCTGCCTGGTGCAGCGCCGTGCCATTGAACACATGGAAGCCGCGGTAGAGAGCCGCCTGCTGCTCTGGAGCTTCATCCCCGACCCGAGCAGCGGCAACGTGCTGGCACGCTGCCGCGACGCCACTTCGGCGCTGCGGGAAGCGCGCGAAGCGGCACAAGCGCGGCGGCTTTACCGCCTCATTACGGAAAACACGACAGACCTTATCGCGCGCCACGATCCGAATGGCTGTTTCCTTGATGCCTCACCGGCATCCTGGACGCTGCTGGGCTACTGGCCCGAGGAACTGCGCGGACGCGACCTGCGGGAACTGCTGCACCCGCAGGATGCCGGTCTGCCTTTCGACCAGGGGCAAACCGCGCTGGTGGATGACGGCTACCACACCATGACCTATCGCTTGCGGCACCAAATGGGGCACTACCTCTGGTTCGAAACCGCCAGCCGGGCGATCCGCGACACCTATACGGGCGCCGTCGTCGAAACCATCAGCGTCCTGCGCGACATCACGGCACGCGTGCAGGCCGAAGCGAACAAGCGTCGCCTGGAAGATGAACTGGCCCACACCAGCCGCCTGATCACCCTGGGCGAGCTGGCCTCGGGCATTGCACATGAAATCAACCAGCCCCTGGCTGCCGTCATGAACTACGCCGGTGCCTGCCAGCGCTACCTGCGCGACGCGGATCGCAACCCCCAGGCACCTGCTCGCGTGGCCCAGGGCCTGGAACGCATCGCCGAACATGCCACGCATGCCTCAGCCGTCATCAAACGCCTGCGCGCCTTCCTGCGCAAGGATCAGCGCCGCATGCAGGCGATAGACCTGGCCGAGGTGGCCCATGAAGCCATGCACCTCTGCGCCTGGGAAGCCAGCCAGCACCAAGTCACCATTCACGCATCGCTGCCAGACGACCTGCCACCCGTCTATGCCGACCGCGTACTCTTGCAGCAAGTACTGCTGAACCTGCTGCGCAACGCCATAGATGCCAACCGTGAACAGCAGCGCGGCCAGGCATCGGGCGTCACCATCCGGGCCTGTGCCGGCCAGGACGGATACCTGCGCGTCCAGGTATGCGACCAGGGCCCCGGCCTGAGCGCCACCGCCAGGGAAAAAGTCTTCACCCCGTTTTACACCAGCAAACCGGCAGGCCTGGGGCTCGGGCTTTCCATGAGCCGCAACATCATCGAAGGCTTTGGCGGGGAGATGGATATCGTGGAAAATGGCCCTGCGGGCCTGGTCATGGAATGCAGCCTGAGATTGCGCCAGGAACCACCAGGACAACAACGATAAGGAGAATGGCCGGATGCCGGAAGCAAGCATGCAGCAGGTCTATGTCGTGGATGACGACCAGGGCATGCTGGACTCTACCGTCTGGCTGCTGGAATCGGTCGGCCTGAAGGCGCTACCCTTCACCTCTGGCCAGGACTTCCTGCAAGCCTGTCAGAGCGCCCCGGATGCGGCAAATGCCTGCGTCCTTCTGGATGTGCGCATGCCGGGCATGGGCGGCCTGGGTGTCCAGGAAGAAATGCGCAGGCGCGGTCTCGAGCTGCCCATCATATTTGTCAGCGGCCATGCCGATGTGCCCATCGTCGTGCGTGCATTCCGCGCCGGCGCTTTCGACTTCATTGAAAAGCCATACAACGAACAACTCCTGCTCGACAGCGTGCAGCAAGCCCTCAACCACCAGACACGCCCGGACACCCTTCCTGCGCAGGCCGAGGCCCAGAAAACATTGCGTACCCGCCTGGACAGCCTGACCCCGCGCGAGCGCGACGTTTTCCTGCCGCTGGCGCGCGGCTACAGCAACGGCGAAATCGCGCAGCAGCTGAACATCAGCATCAAAACCGTCAACCTGTATCGCGCCCGCGTCATGCGGCGCATGCAAGCCGAGTGCCTGCCCGACATCGTCGGCCAGGCCATCGCCGCCGGTCTGCTCGATCCGCTGGACCTGAGAGGGTAAGCGGCGCGACACATGCCCGCTTCAGAGGACTCTGATGCCCTTGTTTCACAAAATGCTGGCCTTACATGACTAGCGGGCGTAAAATGAAAAATCTGGGGCCGATCCGGATTCGACGTGGGTCATGAAACAGAGCAGGGCATGTCGAGCACCAGTTCGCTCGTAAATCCACTGGAAAACTACAAACGCCAACGACGAGCGTTTCGCTCTGGCCGCTTAAGCGGTGAGCCGCTGCACTGATTTGTCTTTGGGTCAGCCAGGGTAAAACCTGGAGCAGCGTCATCTACAAAGAATCGGGTCTGTCTGGGTCACGAAGCCAGATCTTAAATCCAGTGAATCGCCAAGGAAGGGCCTGTCGGTAGGCATGATCCAAGGTTAAAACTTAAAATTTATCGACTACACATGTAGAACTGCCTGCGGAGGGCTTGCGGACGCGGGTTCAATTCCCGCCGGCTCCACCAGATTACATGGCGCCACACTACGTCACACTAAGCAGTACCAACACCGCAAAAGGTGCTGTTTAGTGTAGTGAGGTGCCACGTTTCACACTGAATTCACACCGAATTCACACGGCCCGTCCTAGTGACGGGCCTTTTTTTGCCCAAAAATATAGAATTCAGTCATGACAGACCAACAATTCGATCTCATCACCGGCTTGCTGCGCATGACCAGCGGGCCGATACTCGCCGCTGCCAGACTTGTGCTCGTTGCCGGGGAGCGGCAGGCAGACGCGGCAAGGGAAGCCGGGTGCCGACCAAATCACCTCGCCAGGGCCGTGGCGCAAATCAACGATGCTCACGACAAGATAAAGCAGGCATACAACATCGCTTGACAGTACCACTTAAACGGTACTATAATGTAGTCATGGTGATCGAAACCAGCCACGCGCCCCGGTGATACAGGGGCAGAGAAAAGACATGGAACTGATTCATACCAGCCCCAGCGAAATCAAGGAAATCCGCGCACACGGACGCTTTGATTCGTTCCTGTTCTTTTCTGCCCGCGAATACTCGATGAGTGTCGGCCAGCATGTGACTTACAGCATCGAGATAGACGAAAATCAAGTCATCGAAGCAAGCCGACTGTTCTATCGCGATGACGCAGAAAAGCTGCAAGCCCTGGTTGAAGACATGGCCAGCCGCTACAACATCGACGCAGAAGAGGCTGAAAGCCTGATCGAGGGCAGGTCAGCCGCTCACGACATCATTGATGATGCCGATGAAGCAGCAGAAGCATCGTGGGACAGTCAACTGTATGCCGCACGCGCCGCTACTCTGCTCGGTTTTCGTGGCGTTGCAGTTGACGACGAACAAGGCACAGCCTACATGATTGACATGCTGGGCCGCGAGGCTGAGCTGAAGCGCCGGTAATCAGTGAATGCCGCGCAGAAAATCGCCACCCCGCCCGCTTACTCGCTGCGAAATATGTGGTGCAGAGATACCGCACAAGCCGGGCCAGCAGGCAAAAACCTGCGGTGCAGAGCATGCCGCTGAGCGCAAGCGCAGGCGGGAGCGCGACAGATATTTGCGCGTCAAAGACACGCCGCGCTGGAAAGCCGTTCGAGCAAGCTATCTTGCTCGGCTGCGAGAAACGATGCAGGCCGACCCCGGATTTGCAGAGCAATTCCGGGCCTACGGCCGCGAGCAAACACGGAAATGGTATGCGGGCCTTGCTCAGACGCCTGACCGTCTGAACGAGTTGCTGCGCTTGAAGCGCGAAGAGCGCCAGCAATGGCGCGAGCGTGTGCTTTCCGACCCCATGGGCTGGGAAGTCTATAAATTCAAGGCGCGTGCGTGGTATTCCGGACTCACGCCGGAAGACCGCCAGCGGATTTTCTATGATCCACGGAAGATGCCGAAAGCATAGCGGGCTACTCCCGAATCTCGTCATACGCAGCTTCACACGCCAGCCCCGCTACTCTAGCTCGATCAGCCTGCGCTGCGTAGATTCCCGCCAACTCGTCAAATTGGCTAAGCAGCTCGGCAAACATTGTGATGGCAGCGGAGGCTGCCTGGCGCTCTGCGGCAGCGGTGGCACGCTCGGCGGCTTCACGATAGCGGGCGGCGACTGATTTTGCCGTGTCCCGCACGCGGACATCAGCAGCACGGCGCTCATCAGCAACCACGCCGGCCAATTTTTCCTGAGTTGCATTTTCCTGTTCCTCAAATTTGTCTCGCCAGGCCTGCTCCTGGCGACGGTAGTCAGCTTCGACCTGGCCGGCAATGAGCGCCTGTGCTGTGCGCTCGGCTGCGGCTCCGCGCTCATACTGCGCTTTGCCGTACATCTTCAGGCCTGCCCATGCGGCCAGCGCCAGCAACACGCCTCCCACGCCGGAAACCAAATAGCCCCTCCAGCCGGCAATCATGTTCAGACGCTCCAATTCCGCGGAATCTGGAAGTGCGGGCCGTCTTTGAACGTCTTCCAGTCACCGCCCCACTCCACCGGCACGCCCAGATCGCGTGCCGCTGACTTCACGGTGTCGGCCATGCGGGCGAATGCAGCCCAATCGTTCCAGGGGATCTCTTTGCCGACGAGCGGCGCCAGATCCACTGCGTGGCCATAGCCGGTTGCCTGCGGCAGGTGATAGCTGTTCAGGGTCTTGCTCGCGCCCTTGGCAACAAGCTCGCGCTGGCGCTCGACAGTCCGCAATCCCTCGACGACCATGAAATCCTGGCTGGCCAGTTCGATTGCGCGCTTGACCACGGCAACGAGATCCGGATGCACGCCCTGCAGGCGATCAATGCTGCGCTGTGACAACGCAAATTTCTTCACTTCAGTACCCATTCTTCTCTCCGATATATAAGGCACGCGACATTGCCCCGTGCACGATGAACAAACACGGCGATCAAAGCCGCGAGCGCAGCATCGGCCGGCGTGGCCATTGCGTGATTAAGCCCAACCTCGACCACCTGCCCGCCCAGCGCCAGGACCAGGGCATAGGCCAGCAGAGACACGCATCGTTTAAAGTTCGCTCGCCCTCGGCGATACGACAGCAACCACGCCAGCGAATACACGTTTGCAGCAATAACGATTCCGGCCAACATGTCAGCCCCTCCCGCGCCAGGCGCTTGTGAGCGCGTCCCAGACAGCCCGCACATCAAGATGCTTGATCCGGTCGATCACGGTGACCGTCGCATGCACAACCACGGCAGACACAAGAAATGCGATCACCAGAGGCGACTTGATCGGCGATAGGGCCGCTACATCCGGCACGGCCGAATAGCCAACCACCAGGCTGATCAAGGCGTAAATAAGACGGGGCAGCAGGCTGGTATCCCTAGCCGTCAGAGCAAACGTCGTCGCTCCTGCAAAAGCCCCGAATACGGCGCCGGCATCCAGCCCAGTCAGCCATGCGGTCGCACCTACTGTTGCTGCTACTGCCCCTGCTGTTGCAACGCTCGTTGCGGGATCAGCCATTCCCTACTCCCCAAAAGAAAAGCCCCGGCGAATGCCGAGGCTGGAAAAAAGAAAACCCGCCGGAGCGGGTCAAATATTTGCTGCGCGACTCAGGTCTGCAATGCTGCCCAGCGGCAACACTACAGCACGCCTGAGATACATCACTGCCATGTGCGGTTGGTATCCGCCGGCAACTACTGCGGGCGAATATTGCTCCCCTGACCAGTCAGGGTTTACGGAAACATTATTAGCAATGGCTCCGCCAGCACTACCCTTGGATACCCCATTCGCAAGCGTCGCCGCCGCACGGCACGGTCTGCGGCCTGAGGGTATGCCTTGCCCGACTCCATTCCCTCGCGACGATCTAGACCTTGACCCACCCGAGTCGCGAAAAAAGACGCTGTAGTCATTGTTCGCGCTGAACACCACATCCATGCGGTGGCTTGTGGCAGCACCGTCATGAATGCCCCACGCTATCACGCCGTTCGGTATCTCGTATGGCCCAGAGTCAAGATACCCGTCGAAGAATACGTCGAATTGCCCCCCTGCCTCCTGCGGGACGTTGATGGGTGTTCTCGTAGAGTATGACGACCGCACCTGGCGAGTCGCTGCCGGGATAATCAGGGAGGTTGCCACCGTGCCTTCCTCCGCCTGGCCGTACCAAAGGTCGAAGTAGGGTCGGCCAGGCAACGCCGCAGCCCTGTTGCCCGTGTACCCCAAGTACAACCCTACTGCTGCATTTTCAGTAATTGCCGGGGTGGTTTTTGTCCCATCAATAGCCACCTGAATTTCAACATAGCCCAGACTAACCCTACGTATGGAATACCTGATGCCTGGAGCGGGATCGCTCGGCACCTCCAACGTGTCCAGTTTAACTCTCGACCTATTCACTCCGGCAGAAAACACTCCTCCATCGGAGTTAACCGCCCGTACTCCAGCTAGGAATTCCTGGGTATCTCCAGCTTTCCTTGCGTAAATGGTGTACACCAATTTCTGGCTGGCCGGCATGGGAACGAGAGAGGATTGAGTTAGGCTTGTACTGTTTCCAACAATCCTAACCGCAGAATTTCCTCCATCAGGGGAGTCAACATTTTCGGCAATTGTGCCGTTAGCATTCATTGGGAAATGGCTCTGTTCGAATATCGAAAACGGCCCAAGGCCTACTGGCCTGTTTCCACTAACTGTGAGCAGGTTTGTTCTGGAGGGTTCAAGCGCCAGGGCATAAGACCCAAGCTCATCCACCCAGGTCACAGGCGGTACGTTAGCCCTGACGACCGAATATTGGCCGTCTTTGTTCCATACGCCGCTATTACCAGGACGGGAATATACGAGCGCGGGAGGGACGTCACCGCGAGAGAAATCCAGATCAAGATACGCTGCTGGCCGTGCTGGTTGCAGGGTTGAGATAGGGCCAAGAACGCTCATACAGCCCCCCTGAAGCTCTTGACGGGCGGTTTAGCAGGTGTTACCCCCCCCCCTTCTTTTCACTATATGAAAATTGAAGAAATTTTTTCACTCTTACTCCAAAAAAAAGAACCCGCCAAAGCGGGTGAATTATCAGGAGATAGCAGGAAATCATCGCATACTCGCTGTTTTCAAATCGTCCAATGTCCCAGCCGGAAAAATCGCGGATCGCTTCAAATATGCAGCACCGTTTTCCTTTCCATAAGCCCCGATAGCATGCCCTGCCAATGCCGGCGCGTTCGCCATGTCGGCGTAAGTCTCAAGAGACAGAACATTTGCTCCACTCGGCGAGCCGTAAGCTCGATTATTTGCACTCCTCGCCGTGCATCTGACAAATCTCCGCCCTCCTTTCGACAAGGCCACATCGTTCGCAGAAACGAAGGTTCGAGATAAGCCCTGAGCATCAGCATGACGAATGGAATGGCTAGCTGAAGTTGACCAAATTACATCCACCCGATTTCCTCCGCCTACATTCCTGATTCCCCACGGAATTACACCATTTGGAATTGCCCATGGATGTGCATCAATCACACCCTCAACAAACCAGTCGAACTGAGCGCCGGCTTCCGTGGGCATTACGATTGGAGTAATGCCACTATAGGCAGCACGTTCTGTGTACGAAATTCCCGGCTGGATGAACGACGAAATAACCGGATTGCTTGATAAATTTAAGCGCCAATAATCAGCACGGATATCCCTAGCACTTGATCCGTGTATATAGAAAGCGACTACATCTCCGGGACTAAAGCCACCCCTCACAGCATCCACTTCGAGCCAATCTCGGCACCGACGAGTGACTCTAAAATATTGATTGCTAGTGTCAGGAATGGTCCCAAGTTCACCGGAACCCAGATCAAGCGTGACAATCGGAAAATTCGTAGCAGTAGTACTGTTCCTGAAAAAAATAGGAACCACTCTCTCCCCCAGCCCAAGTCCTTTCCGAATAAAAAACTTCGCACGGGCGTAGGTTGTCGATGTTTGGAAAGAGATAACCGGCCCCTGTCCAGCCGTCCGTTTCCCATTTACCCGCAGAGCAGTCATAGATCCGTCTGGGGCATCAACAAAAACAGCACTTTCCTGAATCGCTGGAATATCTGTCGCCGGGGCTATGTCGTACCCCAACGTTCGCCGAAGCCATCCAGAATCATTGGGATTGAGGACATTTCTGAGCCGATCGCCTGGCTCAAGTGCCAATGCGTAACTGTTGAGCTCCGGCACCCATGTGATCGGCGGAACATTCGGCCCGACGACAGAGTACTTGCCATCCTTGTCCCAGACGCCATGGCCCGATGCTCGGGAATAAACAAGATTCCCCGGCGTATCGCCGTTACTGAAATCAAGATCAAGATAAGTTGCAGGCCGGGCCGCCTGCATCGTCGAAATCGGTCCCAACACGCTCATACTCGCACCCCCGTTGCAATCACATCAATACCGCCCACTGATTTCACCTGCAGCGATTGCCCGGCCGCCAGCGCATCGGGCGACAGCATGCGCATGCTGGCCCCCTCCTCGGCTTCCTCCCCATCGAACAGCGTTCGTATCAGCGTGCTGCCGGCAACAATCCTGGCCGACACAAAAGCAGAGCCCATCGCCGTATTTGCGATCCAGAGCGCACCGACAGAACCTGCTAGGTTCGTGACAGTCGTCCATGTGTCGCCCGATACGCTGGCTACGCGGCTATACGGCTTCAACGTAGCCAACTGCTGCCCCAGGCCAGCCCATGTGACTGACTGATCGGAGTACGCTTCAAGAACGTCCCCCGGCTCAAGCGGCAGCAACGGTATGCGAAGCCGGGTTGCGTTGTCGCCCGCGTCTGCGGGCAGCAAATCAGCTGGCACGATCAATGCCGTGCCCGCTGATTTACGCAGACGCAGCCCGATGGTGGCGCCGGCTGCCGCCGCATTGGTTGCCGCCAGATTGAACAGCACCACCGTTGCCGAGGCCACACCAGACGCCACTACCGTCCAGTCGCCGCCCGACGTTGTGACCCTGTACGGGATATCAGTCGCCATTGACCACTCCCGCGCCGTCCTGAGCTGCCAGCTTGGTCTGCAACGCGGCTATCTGCTCTTTGTAGCCGCGCTCGATTTCGGAAACAGCCCCCACTATGTCGTGAAAGAGGCCGTTGGCCAGCTGCTGCGTCAGTCGGTTGCCGATATTTGCCACGATAGCCTGCTGAATTTTTTCCATATCGTTTTCCATAAAAAAGCCTCGACAAAATGCCGAGGCAGAAATGACTATGAGCGGGCACTAGTATCCAGACAGGTCAACGATCCATATCTTGCTCGGGCCCACGACCTGACCTTGCTCCGGCGGCATTCCCGGCCACGCCCCCCACCAAGGGAACGAATCCAACCAAGATGTCTCCCCGACACGAATTCCGCCTGGAACAGTCTGGTAGCTCTGAACCCCCCAGGCCTGATCCAGAACACCGCCATTTCCGGACGTTGGGGTGTACCGATAGCCGTCCGATCGGGCCGGGCTCAACACTACGACACCGGCACTGCGATCAATTGGGGCCTGCAACATTCCAGTAAATCCATAAGGGACTTCGTGATGAGACAGGATGCGCAGATAATCCCTTCCGCTATCGAATGTGACAATCCCATCGGATGCACGACGCAAGATGACATGTCCAGTTCCGTCCGTGGTCGGCTGGGGATCACCGAAAACGAAGAAGTCAACATCGACGCCATTGTTTGCGTAATCCCCAACCAGCCTGACCTTCAATGTTCCTTGGGCGGTGACTGAAACACCGTCAACGCATGCCAAGCCCGACGTACAGCGGGTTGCGACAACAGGAAACCCCATATCCCCCATGGGGATCTCAAATTCATGAAATGCATATTGGGGGATATGGACACTTCCTCTCTGCCTAACAACCATATTCTGGTACGTATCGTCAACGAGGATGCTTCCACCGGAAGGCCTCCTAACCCGTATCCTCGCCATCAAAAAATCCCATATATCAGATAGAAATCACCGGTTATATATTGCCCATTCAAGTGCTTTATCGGTCCCCAAGAAATCACGTTCCCATTCAGTTCAGCCCCAGAAAACGAGATCATGAAGCCCCCAACAGCCCCGTAGATATAAAACCAAGGCTCACCGTCTTCCGGCGCAGCAGAGATCGTCACGCTCCCCCCGTCTTTGTTCATAAGTACCTGCCCCAGCCGCTTGGGCATCGAGCGAGACAAGTCGTACTTAATCGTGCCATCCTGGTTTCGGATAATGAACTTTGGCATTTAGAGTCCTATTTCAACCACTCTGACGCCGTTGGCGGCCTGAATAACCCACTCCGATCCGGTGAAAGTGGATGTGGCACTGCCATCTGCAGCTCGTATTTCCAATTTTCCAGTTCTCCAGTTTTGACGCATGATTGGCTGTCCGCCAACGCTTGCATCGGACTCCATCCAGTCTGCTAATTTCGCACTACCGATGCTTGCATTGCCGATCAGCGCCGTGTTCATCACTGCGCCGTCAGCAGAGACCGAGAAAACCGGCACCAGGGTTCCGTTCACGCTTGTCAGCAGATTCATTGATCCCGCTAGTACATTGAATGACGAGTTCCCCTCGCCATCAATGCCCAGGCTCGTGCCCGCGATGTAATCCACCCCATTGACGTTCGTCTGCACTTTGACGTTTCGCCACGCCTCGATGCGACCATCGAGCGTAGCCAGCGCAGTGCTTGTCTCTTGAACGGTTGCGGACGCATTCTCTACAGAAGCCTGCAGGGTCTCAAGCTGCTGTGCTTGGGCCTGAAACTGATTGGCCGTTGTCGTTTGCAAAAGCTGAATTGCTGCGGCATTCGTCGCTGCCGATGCAACAGCTTCGTTCGCCGTTGCTTGTGCAGCTGCCGCATCCGCACGCGCAGCAGCAGCTGCCGAAGCTGCGTCTGTCGCCGCTTTATCAGTCACGGCGGCCCAGGCGCTACCATTCCACCGTTTTGGCGTATTGGCGTTGCCCGTAATGTCGATCCACAGCGTCTTGTCGTTTCGATATGACGCTGCTGGCGTGGCAGTCTGATAGAGAACCACAGCCTTGCCATCGGCAATGCCAGCTGCAGCGGCTGCCTTTTGATCTGCAGTAGCAGCAGCAGACTGTGCCGCAGCTGCATTCGCTACAGCAAGATCAGCCGTCGCTTGCGCCGCATCGGCATCAGCCTGGGCGCCAGCCGCAGCAGTACCGGCAGCCGTGGCCGTGGCTGAAACAGTATTTATCTGCTGAGCCAGTGCTCCGGTTTCCTCCACAACCGTTTCTCGCACATCCTCAATGCCGGCTGACAGTCCTTCCATCCGCACCGCCTGCTGCTCCACGGTGCGTGCAGTGCGCGCCGTCAGGCGTTGCTGCGTGAGCATCCAGCCCTCGCTATCACCAGCCATCGCTCGCATTTCCAGCTGCCGCAGCGCCTGCTCCTGCGTCGCCTGGTCAAGCGTTTGAATCTGCGTACCCTGGGCTTCGGTTTTCGCCTCCAGCGCAGTTGAACGCTGTGCGAGCGCAGCATCAGCGCTTGCGCGAGCCAGTTCTTCCTCTGCTACTCGGGCGTCAGCCTGCGCAGCAGCAGTTTTGGCTTGCTGGAAACTCGCCGTCAGCTGCTGATTTGTCTGCGCCTGAGCAGACTCCGCGGTCGTGCGTGCCGTTCGTTCCGCGACGATATCTGCCGCATTTTGCGCTGCCGCTGCGTTTGCCTGGTCTGCTGCCGCCTGCGCTGCATCAGCCCTCTGCTGAGCTGCAACTGCCGCTGCAGCAGCATCGGTCGCCGCTTTATCCGTAACAGCCACCCAGGCGCTGCCGCTCCACCGCTTAGGCGTATTGACATTGCCCGTCGTGTCGATCCACAGCGTTTTGCTGTTTCGATACGACGCGGCCGGCGTGGCCGACTGGATCAGTACATCCGATTTTCCGCCAGCAAGGCCCGCCGCCGCAGCAGCATCCTGCGCGGCCCGATCGGCAGCTGACTGTGCAGTGCCGGCTGCTGCGCGCGCTGCAGCAGCGTCGGCAACAGCAGTATTGGCCGTGGCCTGTGCGCCGTCTGCTGTTTGCTGCGCGACATCCGTGCGAGCGCTGACTGTCGAGATCTGGCCCGCCAGTCCCTGCTGCGCAACGTCCAGCGTCTGAACCTGGCCGGACAGACCATTAAGTTCAAACGCCAGAGTCTCCTGACGCCCAGACAGTTCCTCTGTAAGTGTTATCACCTCCTCATAACTGGATACCACGCCGTCAACGCGCAGATCCAACCGCTCTATGCTCTGCACCTGACGGGCATCAGCACGAATCAGGCCGGTGTACATGCCTTCCGCATCGCCTTCGCTGGCACGCAGGCGAATCAACTCCAGAGCGTGGTCAGCCGCGACTTCGGTCAACGCGTCGGCTCGGGCTTCAAGGTTGCCCGTTTTTACGCCCAGGGCCGACACATCCTGCACCAGACCCGCTTGCACGGTCTGGACAGCAGACAGGCCGGATTGCACACCGTCCACATCATTCCGGAGCAGCGTCTGTGCCGCCGACAGTTCGCCTGTCGTCTGCAACAGCTGGCTTGCCGTGGCCGTGTTGTTGTCCGTCTGCGTTTTCAGCGCAACAAGGCTGCTGGCCTGGTCGGCTTGCCCCTGGCGCAACACAGTGATGTCGGACTCGGCCGCCTCCGTTCGCACAGTCAGCACCGTCAGATCCTGCGCCGTGCCGGCCGCTGTCTGCTGCACCGACTGAAGCCCGGACTCGGCATTACCAACTCGGGTTGCAAGCAGGGTCTGCTGGGTTGCAAGCTCGTCAGTTGTTTGCAGCAACTGCGCCGCTGTGTTCGTATTGCCGTCAACATCGGTACGGAGATCAGCAAGCAGTGATGCCTGGCCTTCCTGCGCAGACTGCAGCTGAGCCACGCGGCTGGCATTGTCGCCGCTTTGCTGCTCAACGGTTTCCAGCCGCGATGCTTGCGTTTGCGTCGCCGTTTCGACAATCTGAACGCGAGACAAGGCCGATGCTGTCTGGGTCTCGACCGTGCCAATGCGCTCGGCGTGGCCCACCTGAACTGTCGCAATGTCCTCGATCTGCGACTGCTGGCCGTCAGCCTGCAACTGCAGCCGTTCCATCCGCTGCACCTGCCTCGCATCAGCACGCGCAAAATGCGTGTACATGCCCTCGGCATCGCCTTCGCTGGCACGCAGGCGAATCAACTCCAGAGCGTGGTCAGCCGCGACTTCGGTCAACGCGTCAGCGCGAGCTTCCAGATCGCCTGCTTTCACTCCCAGGGCTGACACATCCTGCACCAGCCCGTCTTGCACCTGCTGCGCGGACGACAGATCCGACCGCACGCCATCAACATCAGTGCGCAGCTGGTTCTGTACCAGGGCCATATTGCCCGTTGTCTGCTGCAACGAACGCACTTCCGATGTGTTGCCATCCACATCGGTACGCAGGCCCTGCAACACCGTAGATTGCCCGTCCACAGTTTCGCGGAGGCCGTCGATTTTGCTGGTGTTCTGCCCGGTACGCGTCTCAACAGAATCTATCCGCAGCGTTTGCGTTTCCGTCAAAACTTCAACAGAAACCATACGGCTCGATAGATCAGCGACGGCGGCGCCCATGCTCTCGTAGTCGCCGATCAGCTCCCAGCGGGCATCGGGCGGCGCCACGCCAGCCGGGATGTCCTGCCGGGCGCGATACAGCTTACCCAGGTATTTGACCAAAGCGCCGGCCAAATACGCCTGCCCAGGCTGATAATCCTCCGTACCCAGGATTTCCGACATTTCGGCCTGCATCGCCGAAATGCGGCCGTCCGTCTCCTGCCGAAGCGTGTCCACCGCATCGACACGGTTGGCAATCTCAGCTGAAATCGCGGCAGTATTCACCGCAATGTCAGCCGCTTGCTGTTGCTGCTTCTGGATGCGATCACGGCTCTCTGCCGCCAATGCATCCGCCTGCTGCTGCAGCCCCGTTTCCCGCGCCTGGGCCTCTGCCTCAATAGCCTGAATATTCTCAACAAGCTGGTCGGCCTGCTGTTGCAGATCGCGAGACTGGTGATCCAGCACACGGCCCTGATCCCGGACCTGGCTGCGTGTCTTCTCGATCAGCTCATCAGTGGCGCCAACTTCGGCGCGTATGTCCAGCATGCGGTAGTCGATGTCCTCGACGCGCTCAGTCATCTGCTGGCCCCATGTCGAGGACAGCACTTGGTCGCCAATAACCTCCAAAATCGGCCCGGGGTCAGCGCTCGTCGCGCCACGCACACCGGCCTCGTCGCTCGACGGATACCATGGCCCTGCTTGGTCAGCATCGTCCCGAATGCGCGCCCAGAACCAGAATTCGGCGCTGAGCGACAAGCCCGTCAGCGTATGAGAAAGCTGCGACGAACGAAACTCCCCCAGCAGCCTGGCATCGAGGAAATTATTGGTCGAGGAATACCAGATTTCGACGGACCGAATCCATGGCGCCGACGGTAGCGTCCAATCCAGCTGGATTGCCATTATCTGGCTAGTGGCCTGCAATGCGAGCAATTCCGGCGGAGGCGTCAGCGTTGCCGAAACCATCCCATTCCACGTCGCCCACGGCCCCTGCAGCGTTCCAATGCCACGCGCCTGGACACGCCACTGCCCCGACTGAAGCGTGGTCGTGATAGACGAGGACAGGTGCGCGCCAAGGTCCACCCAGGTCGCGCCATCATCATTGCTGGCCCGGAACTCATACCGCTCAGCACCGCGTGCCGGCGTGGCCGAAACTACCTGCTGTCCAATCACCGGCGACGCATACAACGTCACATTGTCCACAATGGGCGCGTTCGGATTGGCCGGCAGCAGCGAAACCGGGTTCGGCGGCGGCGCCTCGCCATTTTCGGCGGAATGAACCGAGGGGGCATAATTCACGAAATCCAGGCTGACGCGCTGATTCTCGTCCGGCGTCGCGCTCATTACCTGAGCCAGCAGCGAACGGCGCTCCCCTGGACCGAACTGGTAATGCGTGAATGCCTCTCCCTGGCCGTCCGACACGAAAATCTCGTGCCCATCGACGGTATCGGCAATGCGCATTTCCCGGCCATGGCTGCCCTTCACGACCCGGTACGGGCCATCAGGCGAACCATCACGGCGGCGCAGGTTCACATAGTGATTCTGGCCTTCCCACCATTGAAGGGGCTCGGATGTGACGAACGTTTTGGTTTCGGGATCGTATTCCTCAATGTAACCGGTCAAGCCCCAAGCAGGCACATCGTGACTGATTTCGACAAGATCGCTATAACGCGGAATCAGCCCCGCCATTTCCGTCTGGAACGACACAAACCGGCGCTGGTCGCGGTGCTGCGCAGCCAGGGCAATGCCTTCTCGCCAGGCGTGTTCGTGCTTGGTAATGCCGGGAATTTGCAGGCGATACGGACGCAACCTGGCGCTACCCGGTAGCGCGCAAATCACTTCGTCAGGCTGCCACGTTTCTTCATTCGTGAACTCAACGATGACGTGGTCCGGGCTGTCATGCTCGGGGAACGCATAATCAATGTTGAACGTGTTGCTCACGATGCTGGCAGGCGTGAACATCTGCGTCTTGACTGTCTTCGGCTCATTGCGAATGAAGTCAATGACGCCGGCGTAATACATGGGCATGGCACGGCCCACGCGGGCGATACGGGTCAGCGCATCCCACAGGGTGGTAGCTGTATCAAATACACCGTTGTAATAGTCGCCACGGGCCTCCCAGATTTGCGCCAAGCGATACAGCCCAGCCAAATTGATGCGACTATCCGGCAGCCCGCGACCGTACTCCTGGTTTTTGCAAGCATCAGCCAGAGCCCACGCCGGATTTTTAGTCGCAACCGTGCCAGCAGACCAGCCATTGATCGGATCCCAGGTCTTCAGTTTGCGCGTTCCGATCACGTTCACGCGCCGGGCTGTGCTTTGATTCAGGTTGTTGGTGGCACGGATGATCATTGCGATCAGCGTGACGTTCCCGTACTCACGATGGTCGGGAAGATACGCGCGCATGCCCCCCCATTGAATCAGGTTCGCGCAGCGGCTATCAGTGTCTTTGTTCGACGTTCGCCAGACCTTCACGCGGTAGCGACCTGCCGGCACGGAATACCGGTAGGTCATCATTTGCGCCTGGTTCGTGTTGTTTTCGTAGGTTTCGGAGCCGAGCGAAATTTCCCCGCCGATCACGTTGCCTTGATCGTCGATTTCCTCGGCAGCCACCGACCAGGACACGCTGCGCCTATCCATTCCGCCACGATCATTGGCGTAATACAGCCCCGCAGGGAAAACAATGTCGATGGCAATCTGATTAGCCTGCGTGCCAGCAGGGTTGGCCACAAACGGCCCAACAACCGCGTAGTTATCCTCGTTCGGCCCCTTGAGCTCAATGCTGGAGACGGTTTCCGACGACACCACATTGTCAGGGAACAGCGTGACCGTCCCGCCAGGCTGGATGACCTCGTACTGGACTTCCTCGAAGTTGCCGATAGGCGTATCTTCGATCCGAATTTCCTCGATGTCATACTCGCCCTGGCCCAGGCAGAAAAGCTGATACAGATAGGTCTGGTTGCCCTCCAGCTCGGTGTACGGCTGGGACGCAAAGTCAGGGTAGGCGCGATAACGTCCGTACTGGACCGGGATCGACTCCATCAGGCGCGCCATGTTGCCCTGGGCGCCAATGGTGTATGTCGGGCTCGCCTGCTCGCGGGCCATGGTGGACGGCGTCTTAGCAGGAGGGAAAATCGCGGACAACAGCATCCCGCCGCCGATCGCAACGGCGGCCGCTGCCAGCCCACCAACAGCCGCCGCTCCAAATGTTCCCAGCCCAGCTGCCGCGCCCATCGCAACCGAGCCGATACCCGCCGTTGCGGCCGCAAGCGCCACCATCGCCACAATCTGCAACGGATTCGAGCCACCACCGCCTGCAGGCAGAATGGCGGCCAGCACAACATCATCACGTTCTACCCGGCGCGCCCACTTGTCCTGCGTCAGCCATTCGCCGTTCACATTGACGACAAACACATGGGTGCGCGTCATTTTGCGGCCGCGACCAGATACCAAACCATGCTGGCGCAGAACGGTGTCCAGGCGCGTGCCAGTACGAATGGGCGCAACTTCCCTGTCCAGCTGCGGGCGGAAAGGATTGCGGCAGATGGTGATATTAGGCATGGATTCGATAAAACGTAGGACGGGCATAGCCCAGGTAATTCAGGTCGCGCATGGCGGAGAAAACGACGCCCTTCCCTTCGGCGGCGTGCAGAACACCGCCGCCATCTAGGTCGAGGTAAATGCCAACGTGAGGATCATTTCCGTCACGCAGCAGGACGCCATCGCCGTGCTGGGGCACCTTCACGATTTCCCATTCACCGGAGCGCAACTTGTGCAAATGAAGGTCTCGGGCAGCGTCGCCAAACTCAACTTCCGGAATGCCGCCAGTGAAATAGGCCGCCCGGCAGTGCAGTATCAAACCCCAGCAGTCATACTGGTCTGGACCGCGCGCACCCAGCCGCCAGCCCAGGCCGATATAGCGGTTCACATCGTCAGCAGTCATGGCTACCTCACAAGGCCGGGGAAGCGGCTGGCGAGGTACTTGACGAATGGGAAGGCCCAGTTATGGACATCGGACAATGACGCCGTGCCTGTAATGGATGCGCCGCCGACGCTAACCTTTGTCAGTTCCATCGTGATTGGGGGATCCATGGCCGGCCCGCTGAGATCGGACGACAGAAACGGCCTGTAGGTCACATAGATCGGATCGCTGCCATTAATGGCGGATTCGATATGCCCAACAATCTCCCGCGTCACACCATCAACCGTGATCTGCAGAGCTGGAACCTGGCCCTCTTCAAAGCCAGGCAGCTTGAAGCGGAATGCGCCGGCCTGAAAATCAACGTACTCACCAGGATTCAGCGCGGCATCACCTTCCAGCCTGGCCGTGATGTCCTCATAGCCAATCACTACACGGATGGCGGTCGGATGGCCAGCATCATCACGAAATGACGGGTGCCGGATCTCTAGGGTGTCGAAAATTACGCCCCGATCAGGCATGTGACCGGACGCGTAGGCCTCTTTCAATGCCTGATCGAGGGACATATCAGGCAACCACCCAGTCGGAGCGCTTTTCCAGTTCTGCCAGCAGGGCGGCCTGCATCTCTTCACCCACGCTGCCGCCATTCGTCATGGCAGCCAGAACCGTCGCGGCTTGGTCGGGCGGCAACAGATAGTTTTTGGTACCAATGGCGCGGAAAGTGCCGTCTTCGCTCAGGGCGCCGACATCGAAAACAACAAGCAATTGTTGGCCACCGTCATCTTGCGCAGTCAGGGTCAGGCTTTTCTGGCGAACGCCGATGGATTGGTTCAGATTGATAATGCTCATTTTTGAAGCTCCAAAGAAAAAGCCCCGGCATTTGCCGGGGCTGAATAAATAAAAACCGCCTCGCGGGCGGTTGAGTGAAAGGGGTTAAACGGATGTCGGCGATGGCGGCCTTATTCCAGTCAGAGCCTGCACGCAATCCTGAATTTGCTGGATCACATTGGACGCGTAGGTCATTCGACTGGCCGCCAAGCTGGCGCTGGGCCTGGAAGATTGATATTCAGCAGCCATGCCCATCAAAAGCTCAATTTGCTGCCAGGCAGAAACAATATCCTGCGCTTCACTGGCGTCCAGCATGCCAATTCTTCCAGCCAGCGCAGGCCAGACTGTAGGCCTGGGGACGGACGCCCTCTCTGCTGGAAACTGGCCTGGATCATCGACATCAGCGGCCTGCATCGCATAAGCAAACCTGTCAAATATCGTGGCGATATAGCCCGCCAGCTCAGCAGCAATGGCCGCCTTAACTGACTCCGCTTCTGCCTTTCTCACTTGCTCATCCCTCCTAACTGAAAGCCAAGCGCCAAGCCAGGCAGACAGAAAAACCGCAAAAAAACCAATCACCGCGCCAATGACGGCGCCTGCCCACTCCGGCATTTCAAATCCCCTTGTTTCAAAAATTGCTGTGCGTAATCAGTTGGCCGGATATTTTCCAATACCCGCCTCCGGTGCTTCCATCTTCATCCGGCGGCTCAGCCCATTTGCAGCGCTTGCGAACAATGCCGTCAGGACCATCCACCGTCACCATGAACCAATCTTTATATCCGTCGATGTCATTCAGACAGAACGCGTAGTATTTCTCGTATTGAGCGCGCGTCAGAATGAACGATACGGAGATAGTGATTGGGAACACTCTCCACCGACGACGGCGAAACTCCGTGCCATCATCCATGTCTGTGCCAGAAAACGGTCTCTTCGGTTTCCGGTTAAACCCATAACGAACCGGGGCCGGCAGATCTGCGGGCCATTCTGGTATTGCCATTTATCACCCCAATTGCGGCGTCAACGCGTAGCGGCGTTCAAGCGCCTTGCTCATGCTCCCCTGCCCGGAAGCAACGTTGCTGGCCATGCGCTTTTCGACCTGTTTGAACATGATGTCGATATCGAATCCGCCGCTTTGATTTCTGGTAGCAGTCACGGATTCTGGCTGGCTTTGAACGCCATGAAGATTGACGTTGATATTTGGCTGCGAGGATGATGCCGACATCGGCAGCCGCGGATATCCTGCCATGCCACCCACTGCGTGCCCCGGGCCGCGAATCGCCCGACGCAAGGCGTTGAAACCTTCTTCTCCCCCAAGGGCGCGAATCTCATCTTGATTGAGAACCCCCTCGCCCTTGTGAACGAGACCCGCTGGCTCAAGACGTCCACCATCGCCGGTGTAGCCACCAACGTCATAAACGCCCAGTGACGACAGGCTCCATGGATTGCTGGTGTTTGTTGACGACCAATTGGACGACATAGACCCAAAGGCGCTACTGATTGCCCCGCCCAGCGCTGAAGCAAGCGGCCCAGTAATGGACTGCCGTGCCGCCAGGCGCATGGAGTCTTCGATAAGGCTGTCAATCAGATCCGATGCACTGACCTTAATGCCTCTCGCTGATTTAGCAAAAAAGTCTTCCATTTTGGAAAACGCATTACCAAACAGTCCCTCAATACCGCTGGATACGTTCCGAGCGGAATCGAAGTAGTTTTCCAGCCCTCGCGTGGCGCCCGACACCCAATCCGCTTGAAGAGCCAGGCGCACGGCGTAGCGTTCTCGCTCGCGTTCCAGCTCGGCATCGCGCGCTTGCTCGATTGCTGCCTGTTCGCCGGCGCTCAGGCCCGCAGGCGAATTGCGCCGCTCGCGCATGATCTGGCGGTATTTGTCCTCGACCTGGGCCAGCGAATCCAGCAGCCCCCGGTACTGATCGCCGCGCCCAAAAGCTTCAATCTCGCGGAAGAACTGACGCTCAGCGTCTGCCCGCTCACCCTGCAAGCTCAGCAGCGTCTTGTTGAAGTCGATCTGCCTGGATTTTTCGTCACTTTCTGCCGCCAACAGAACCAAGTGCTTCTTTATGTCAGACTCAAACCCGGCATAAAGCCCCTTCGTCACCTCGTAGCGCATCTTGTCGGCTTCAGTGACAAGGCCGATCATGTCGATCTCGCGCTGCATTTCCGTCAGCCGGAGCGATGCGTTGGCCTTGTCCAGCGCCCTGGCGGCCGCCTCAGCTTCTTTCCGCTTTGCATCGGTCTTGAACTTGATTGCACCGACGCTGATCTGCGCCTGCAGCTTCTCAAACTCCGTTTCCTTGCCGATCAGGGAAATGCGCTCGTTGATCTGTTTGATGTAGCGCTGCCCTTCGTTAATTTGCTTTGAAGCGGCACTACCTTTTGGCGCAAACGATGCTCGAATCCGTTTTTCAACATCTGCTGGAATCAAGCCGCCAAACTCCTTCTTGGCCTCAGCCAGCTTCGCAGAAAGCTTTTCCGCGTCTGTTGCGTACTTCCCCAGCCATTCGGTGCGCTTGGCTTCATATTGCTCCGGAGTTAGGCTCGCCAGCGCATCCCCAGCTCCCGTTGCTGCTCCCCTAAGACGCTCCACAACTCCTGTCAGCGCCTCAACAACCACAGTAAATCCTTTGGTTCTGCCATCTGCGGCTTCTACTACTTTTGCATAATCCATCCACCGAGCAACCGCATCTTTAGGCACACCCGCTGCCTGGGCTGCTTGGTCAAGAACTGGCGCGAGGCTGGTGCCCGCCTTGCGAGCCTCATCCAGCATATCCCGATATTTCTGCCAATCCGAATAATTGGCAAACATCCCTACACGCATTGAGGCTTCCAAATTCTCGAATGCCTTATCCGCCTCTTCAGCCGCCTCCTGTCGCTGCTTTAGTGCTTTTGCCAGCTCATCACGCTGGGTCACCTCGCCCATACGCTCGAATTTTTGTGTGATGCTCTCCAGCGGCTCCTCTGTATCCAACAGGCTTTTCCGCGCTTCAGACGTCCGATTCGAAAACAACCCCCAGGCCGCGCCCGCAACGCCTAGCCCCAAGGTAAGCGCCCCCATAGGCCCACCGACCAAACCCAACAGCGAAGAGTAGAGGGTTCGGTTCGCGATGCTAAGCGCCGTTGACGACGCAGCCAATTGCCGCTCGGCATTAGCCAACACCGAAGTTGCGAACAATTTTTCCCGCTCACTAGCCGCTGCTGCCAGTGTGGCTTTGGCCTCAGCCACCCTTGCTACTGCTAATGAATGGGCTGCCGCAGCAGAACTACGCGATGCTGCAACTTCTTCAATCTTGGCGAAACCAAGTGCCCGAGTTTCGGCCGCAGCCCGCATGGTCTTTACAGCATAGGCAAGCATGAGGCCACCTGCTGCAGGAATCGCTACATCGGCCAACAAACCAAAGTTGTCCGTCACATGGTTGATGCTACTGGCCAATGCTGCCGTGACACCCCGCGCCTCGTTCTGACGGCCAAGGTACTCACCAAAGGCATCCCCCATCCTCCCCAACGCGTCTTTTACGGTCGTCGGCATATCTTCGACCGCTTTTTTTACTGACTGATTTGATGACACAAGAGTCCGGGAAAAATCCCTCACGGAAATTTCCCCGTCTTTGCCCAAGCGCCTTACCTCATCTGCACTTCTGCCCAGGCTTACGGAAAGCAGGTCGATCACGCTCGGCATGGCATTCACAACAGACTTCCACGAATCTGCGTCAATCTTTCCCGCAATCAAAGACTTCGAGTACGCCTCCATTGCTCGCTTGCCCTGGTCCGACGTCGCCGAATTAACCACCAGCAATCCAGAGAACGTGTCAATTGCGTCAATACTCTGGTCAAGGTTCAAACCCATGTCACGCAGAACAGGGGTCATCTGAATGAACCCTTCCCGCGTTTCCGCGAGCGACCGGAAGGTGTCGCGTGCCGACTCCACCAGACGAGCTTGCACATGCTCGTACTCTTCGACGCTCTGTGTGACCTGCCGAATACGACTGGCGTACTGTCCCCAATCGTCAGCCATGTTAATGCCGGCCATCAGCGAGAAACCACCGAGGGCCGCCCCCGCAGTTCGCTTCAAAGCCGTCAATGCAGAAGACACCCGCGTTTCCGTGGCCGTCATGCTGCTCTCGTACCGCTGCGATGCTGACGTCGCTCGCGCCATTGCGCTCTCAGACTCACGGGCGAACTGCATAACAGCAGCTTGGCTCGCAGAAAAGCTGCGCACAACGCCGGCGGTGTTCGCAGCGAGCGTGACGCTGATCCGTTTATCCATTCCTTGTCCCTATTGTCCCGAAAGCTGCGCCAGCGCTGCGTTCTCCATCAACCTGATGTCAGAGGCGATTGCCTTGCGTGCTTTTCGCCTCACCCCACGCAGGCTCAAGGTGGCGTGAATTTCAGAAGCGGGAATACCAACGCGGGTCGGCTGTGCAAATCCCGCACACAGCCAGGACCAGCAAGTTGCTAAATCAAGAAACGCTTCTACGCTTTCCACGTTCTCCGGCCATATTTCTATGTCCTCGCCAGAGAAGGATGCCGCAGGCCGACAAGCATCAAGCACCTCCTGTGGAGCGCCCGCCGCCTTGAGCGCGGCAAGCACAGTGCCGTCTATGGCGAAATCGTCGGAGACGGTTGCCGTCGCTCCTGCCCAATGCCTGGCGGCCTCAATCAGTTTTTTTCGCGTGCGCCCTTGTGTGCGAGGAAGAAGCCACGAAACAACGCAGGCACCAGCTCTGGGTAGGCCGAGAGCACTTCTTGCAGCGTGTCGGCTGTAAATGGCTTAGCAGTGCCACTCTCGTCGTCTACGCCACGCCAGCCGACCATCTTGTCAGCGATGAAATCGACGTCCGTTGCATACGGCCACGGTTCAATTACTCGCCCATTGCCCCCGGTGATCGGGTCCAAACCGATCAATACCCGACTATGGTTGCTAATCTGATCATTCAGATCGACAAGCTCTTGCTGCGGCGCACGCCGGTATTGAGCAACAAACTCGATAGCGGTCTGTTCCCCATTTTCGTCGTACACAGCAACCGATATCGGATATGCCACCAAAGGCCGGTCTTTCACCACAAATCCCATTTCACCCTCCCTTTAAGCGACCTTGATTTCCAGTTCGTCGTTGCCAACGCCCGGATTCACATTGAAATCCAAATTCAACATGGCGATGTTGTTATCGTCCGAGTACGTCGGATTCTTCAGCTGAGCTGACGGCGCGCTGATCGTGACGATATTGCCCGGCTTGGCCCCATGCGTGATGCTGATATGGTGCTGTGTAGCGCTCAGCACCATCGCCGGCCAGTCCAGATCGGCGATGCGCGGCAGCTCCAAAACGGCCTTGCCAATGGGTTGCCGGTCTGTAATCTCCGCGCCTTCGCAGTTGATCAGGGCTCGCCATTCAAGTTGATTGGCGATATCAAAAGACAGCGACTGCACGCAACCCGAATATCCAGCCAAGGACCATTCCGGCGTGTTGCGCTTATCGGCACTGACCGGCGTCTGAAACGCTTTGTAGTCGACTCCGGTCGGCATTGCCTGGTCTTTGATCGGGCTGTAAGCGCCCAGGAAGCGATACCGCATAAACGGGATGCCTTTGGCACTGATTTCAAACGACACCGTACCGCGCGCGTCAACGATCTTGTGAAAGAGCCCATCGAGGTAATAATGCAGCGTGATGAGTTCAAAATCGCTAGAGACTGGCGTATAAACCACGCTATCACCGGCCGTAACAGTTTCTGCGAAGCCGCATGCACGCATCAGCGGCCCCCAGGCGGGAACCTTGCCGGCCTCACCTGAACCAGCCAGTTCAACTTCACCCTCGATCTGCGCATACTGGGTCGTGACGATTTCACCCGAATTCCCCATGTAGGGCCGCAGCAGCGCACGCTCGGCGTACTCGGCGCTGATGGGTGTTGCGGTCACGTTCCGCAGCAAGATCGCGTTTGCAGCGGCCGTAGGCGCCGCATCGGTCCCGGCCACGGTCTGCAGCTTTGCGAGTAGCAGCGTCTTTTTCACGGTTTTTGCCATGATTACCCCTTCTTACCCTGGCAGTCCTGGCAGCCTGCGGTGCGTTGCACCAGTGTGCGCTGCCCAGTCACTGGATCTCGTGTATAGCTGCCGCCGCAGCCCCAATGCGGATCAGGTTGCGCTGCGGCTGGCGCCGCCGCCACCGCAGGCGCATCCTTTGTTTCTTCGTTCTTGCTCATGCTCTATCCCAAAGAGTGCTCATCGGTTTGGTACACAACCCGGTACCTGCGGGTGACAACCTGCCGTGTGAGGTCGCCATTGGCATACTTCGGCTCATCGGTACCCACCTCCTCGACCGAAACCAAGCCGTCCATCTCGAAAGACATCATCACTGGATGTACGGCAGAAAAAACCTCTTCTGACAGTTCTAAGTGATCGTCCCCAGCCGTGTGAACAACCACATGGATCTGCCTGGCCCGTGTTGCCATGCCAATAGGCATGGCATCGACAGCCTCGGCTCCAGGCAGCACACAGACCGTTTTCCGGTCTTGCCGGGTCATGGCGCGCACTGGCGATGGTTCCACAGCAGCAGGAAAGTCAGGGGACGCCTCCAGCGCGTCCCTCATGCCCAGCACAAGACGAGCCAGGAACGTCATGGCACTTGCTCCAGTTGCGCAATGCTCCAGTACCCGTCACCTCGAACCAACGGCTCTTCTTTGACGCGGTAGGTTTCATCCCCGATTCGGATCACGCTGCGGCGCTTGATGCCCTGCACCTCAGCCGTCGTGTATTCGATGGAGTAGTCGGTGGTGTGAATTTCTCCGTCCATCACAACCTGGTCCGGACGATCAAACCGGGCCTTGAACGGGAAATCTGGCTGCCCGCTGCGGACAAGCCAGATTTCCTGCCGGACACCAATCCGTTCAAATGCCCGGTCGAATCGGCTGTTGTCCCATTCCATAATCAGGCCGAACGCTTGAGTCGAATGATGGCCTTGGGCCGCGTCGGCAAGTGCAGCGGGTTCGACTGGCTTTCAATCTGCAGTCCCTTGTTGAACGGGAGAGGCTCAACCTTGGTGTAGTACGGCAGGCCGTCGGTGTTGACCGTTTCGAGGTAGTCGCCAGGCGCATATCGCGTGATGAAGAAATCAGGCACGCCCTCCGGGAACGCAAGCGCTTCATCATCGGGCACATACGGATTGCCGAGAATGCGGCCACGGTAGCGCTCGTAGGTCACGCCGCCCAGCTCGAACGAATCCGCGGCCTTCCCCCGCAGTTCGGCCGCCTGGGCCGTATTGAGGTAGGTCTCACGTACCGACTTGTGGTCGATCAGGTCTTTCCAGAAATTCTTGCCGCAGAATGCGCGAGCACCAGTCATCGGCACTGCGCCCAGGACATCTTCGATGAGATCCAGCACGTCGCTGGACTTCGTACGAACCACGGTAGTCGCAGCATTCAACTCCATGTTGAACTCGAGCTGCGTAATGCCAAAAGTGGCATACACATCCAGCAGCACACTCACGCCATCCGCGTCCAACACTTTGCCTTTCATGGCGCCCAGACGCTGGTACTCGTGAGTGAGGTCCAGCTGCGTGCGATGCTTCGCTTGGTACTTGGCCACACGCGCCGCTGCGACTTCCACTTCCGTTTGGCTGCCGAATGCGCGGATACCCTGGATTTCATCCGCCAACATGGTCGAACGTTGCGGCAAATGAACTGTGTTGAAAGGAATCAGGCGTCGCCCGGTCAACGTCGCAACCTGCCCCACGCCACCACGCTGCGCAGCCTTCACCAGGCCCAGGACCGAACCATCGTACTCAATCTGAGCCACGGTGGTCGCAATGCCCTCTTCGGAAAAGAGGCCCAGGGCACCGATACGGCCGGGAACATACGGCAGCTCGTTGATGGCTGCCGTGAGGGTGGTAACCGAGAACGCTTCGTCCTCGAAAATATTGATATCAGCCATCTTCAGGCTCCTGAAATAGAAAAGGGCCGCGTATGCGGCCCAGTTGTTTGCTGGCGCGGTTGCGCTCAGTCGCGGACGATCACGCCCTGTTTTTCGAGCGTGGCACGAGCTGATGCATCGAGGCCAACCAGCAACGCGCTGGCGACTTCCGATGCCCGCGCAACGATCACGATTTGCTGCGACTCGCCCGACGCCGGCACCCCGGCGTACAGCACGGCATCAGCCGAAATCGGGTTCTCCTCGTCAGCGCCGGGGCCGGTATAGGGCGCGTAACTGCCCGATGCCTTTTTGGTCAGCAGCGTCCCCGCTACTTGATCGGTATCGACGGCTTCCAGCACAGCGTTCTCGCGGGAACGCTGGCCATTGGCCTCGGACAGAATGAAATCGGCCGCACGGGCCTGCTGGTGAATGAAACCCATTGTTTCCTCCTAGGTTGTGGACTTGCGAGCGGCATAAATTGCCGACGCGTTCAGGGCACGCGGCTTCGCGGCCGGCGTGGAATCTTGTGGACGCTGCAGATTGCTGATTTTGCCGACCGAGTCTTGAACAACCCGATCAAATAGGCGAGCGCGTACCTTTTCGACGTCCAAGCCGGCAACAATGTAGTCACCTGCCAAGTCAGGCAGTTGCGCAGCCGCGCACAACCCGCTAATTTCCAACGCCGTATCAATACGCGCAGACACCGCCTGCTCACTATCCAATCCACCTGCAAGGATGATGCTGTTGCTCAACTGAGGGATTCCCTTCTCCTGGCACATCGTGATGACCTGGCGAGCGAAATCATTCACTTGCGGTGCTGGCTGCTGTTCAAGAGGTTCCAGAGAATCGTCAGGTTCAGAATCGCCAAGCGCCTTGAGCCAATCTTCCGGTGCCCCCTTGTAGCCTTTCAGCAGCCCAACCGCCCGAAGCGAAGCGACGATCTTGACCGGGGATTCGATGGCATCGCAAAAGCCCAATGCCTGCGCTTCCAATGCGCTCAGCCAAGTGGTCTCCGCCATCATTTCTCGGACTTTGTCCTCCGGCTGACCGCTTCGACTGGTGTAAGCAGCGACGATTCCGTCACCAGCTTTGTCCATCATGTCCGCCATCTTGCGCAATTCTTCAGCAGTCCCGCCCGCAATGGTCCATGCATCGTGGATCATCAGCATCGCGTTCTCGGGCATGATGATCTCATCTGCAGCCATCAGGATCAGAGATGCAGCGGACGCAGCCATGCCATCCACACGGCCGACGACGTGGAGTTGCAGGCGACGCAAGCCGTTGTAAATGGCGAATGCATCAAACACGCTTCCACCGGGGCTGTTGATCGAAAGCAGAATGCGCGCGGCCCCTGCGGTGACCGCGTCCAGTTCGTCCATGAACTGCTTTGCCGTCACGCCCCAAAATCCGATTTCGTCGTAAATGCGCAGTTCGGCGACCTTCTCGCCTTCTACATCCTTCGCCGCCAGGGCGTACCAGTTCTTCTTTGCCATCTCGATTCCTATATGCGTCTATTACTGTTGCGTCGTATCTGCGGGATCGGCGTCGATCTGAGGTGTAGTCGCCCCCCTCTTTCCATGGCGCGAATCACTATCCAGCGTCAGCCCCGCTTCGTCAGCTGCCTTGTTGTCTGCCGCGATTTCGTCCAAGACAGTTTCCGGGTCCTCGCCCTGGGCCAAAATTACCGCTGAACGGCTGATCAGCCCCGCCCGGATTTCGTCGGTCTTCGCCTTCACATCCTGCACGGGGTTGAAGTAAGCCCAGCCTTCGGGAACCCAAAGCACTCGCATCCAATCGCGTTTGGCAGACTGAAAATCCTGGGCCGAGATCGTGCCCGCGAGGACTTGCGCCTCAATCCAACTTCGCCAGATCGGCCTGCACCACTGATGAATGAAGGTGGACCACTGGTACTGCTGCACCAAGCGGTGGAACTCGTTCACGACGACGCGCAAAGTGCGATCGCTAATTCCCCGCAGATCCCCCGAGGCAATTTCATAGGGCAAGCCGACACTAGCAAACGCCGCCATCAGCTGCTGGCGCATGAACTCCATGTAGTTATCTGGCGCCCCCGGTGGTGCTGAAAACTGAACTTCTTCACCCTCTCCCAGCTCCTGCAGCGAGCCAGGCTCCAGTGTGAGGATTTCAGAACCGTCGCGGTCGTAATACTCGCCAGCGGTATGCACCGGGTCCACGCCACCATCACCGGGCGCCTTCTTGATAAACCCCGCGAACAGGTTGCTGACCTCTTGCCGAAAGGCAACCGCATCATCGAAGTTATCCAAGGTTTTCAGCCGCAACAGGATCGTCGCCAGATCTGACACGCCACGCACTTGACCTGGGCGCAGCACTTGATAGGCATGAACCACGCGACGAGCATCAAACCGCTTCGTCTCCCAGCCGCCCTGAATCACGCGTCCGTACTCGCCTGGATGCTGTGTGTACAAGTGATACGCGGCACGCCGATTGAGGCGGTCAAACTCCACGCCGTTGACGATCTCGTGCCCGTTGGCGAGGGAATAGGACATATCCACCGGAAGGTGATCACCTTCCAATTGCTGAATCTGCAACGGCACGGTCAGTCCATCCGATGGCAGACGGGGACGAAGAATCGCCAGCGTTTCCCCATCGACAAACATGGCGCGTGCAGCCAGCGCCTGCTGCCCGTAGAAATCCAGACGCTCATCCGCGTCACTTTCGCCCACCCAATCAGCCCAGGCGGCTTTCAGTCGGCACCGCACCTTGGGATCTGGATGCTTCGGATATGGCTGAATACCGGTACCGACGACATTCGACACCCAGCGAGCGACTGACGTTTTCGCCCAGGGATCGTTAGCAACGGCATCCCTGGCACGCCGACGAATCAAACCCAGGTTTCGCGTCGCGGCCGTGTTCGGACCGGATGCAGAGGGCATCCAGCTGCGTGATCGGCTTCCCGTGGCGCTACCGGCCTCATAGCTGCTCGATGCTGAGCCTTGCAGCCTCGTAGGCAATACGAAACCGCGATTTGCTAAGTTGCGATATCGCATCAAACCCCCTTCCCACCGTGACGCAACTTCGTGATACGCCTAGACGGCATGCCAGCCTGGCGACGTAGATCCGCTTCGATCACGCGCTTGGCTGCCAGCAACTCGTCCATCGAGCGATACCGGACGCGTTTGTCGCCGTACTGAACTTCCAACTCGCTTGCAGCAATAGCCCGTTCAGTGGCGATCAAGTCCTGCTGTGTGTACGCCATCTCAACGCCTGCCTCTTAAATAGGATGACTGCGCACCTCGCCGCCTCGACCGAGGCGCTGCTACAGATGCAGAAACGCCCGCTTTCGCGGGCGCCTTATTTTCTTTTGTCGGTAGCGCTGGCTGCTCACTTCCGTCGTCCTCTTGATCGGGTGGATACGCTTGTGCCCCCAACTTGTCGGCAAGAGCCTGCCACCAGGCTTCAGTCTTTCGCGCAAGCTTCAAACGCGCCTCAAGCCAAAGGGCATACACCGCACAATCAAGCGCCTCAACCCGCTTACGCATAGCGGTCCACAGCGTGCGCGTGCCGTGCGCCGTCTTGCGAACAGCACGCACCTCGCCAGAGAACTGCCTGAACCATTCTGGTGTGAGGTCGTGGGCAAGGTGAACGTACCCCGCCCCCTCTTTCTCTACCTGCAACCGCGAGTGCAGCAGATCCTTTGCCAGATTCGTACCGACATACCAGAGCACCACACCCTTTTTTGAGCGCTTCCCCTTCCAGTCGATATCAACCAGCACGCCACCGTCATCAATGCTTTTTTCACCGAACGGTCGCCCACGGATCGCAAATACTCGCCGGGCCTTGTTTTTACGTGCGTACTCATAGACCGCGTCGGTGTGGTGGCCTCCTGAGTCGATTGCCGAGGCATAAATCGACATCTGCTGCCCCGCCTCATGTGCATACCGGGTCTCAAACAGAAACTCAGACAAATCCTTCCACACTTTTTCCTCTTCAGGATTCCCGAAAAAGATCTGGTGATCGACCGTCCACATTTCCCCGCCAGGCCCAAAGCCCCAAACGCCGGCCTCGATGCGGTTGTCCTGCGTATCTACCCCCGCCAACAGCAACAAACAACGCTCAGGCACCACGGCCTCGCCGTGCCCTGGCAGCTCGAACCCCTCGATCTCCGCACGCCGCTGCAACTCGTCAACGTCGATCTTCTCGACTTCGCCTTCCCAGGCCCGGCCAAGCGTGGTGTTCCAGAACGTTTTCAGTTCGGCGCCATCGCCCTTCTGAGCCTTGTCATATGCGTCCATGAACGCCGACACAATGTCCGCCCAGCGCACAGCTGGGCTGTATGCGGTCCACACGTGGAATGCCACATGCCGATGGGCCGGAATAACATGCCCGCGGCGATCCCGAAACACACCGTCGTGATCAATCGTAGAGCCGTCAGTGCCGACCCATATACCGTCGTCTGCGACAGCCAGGTACTCTGCCTGGGTGATCAGCACGCCGCAATGCTGGCACAGGTGCTTGACCGTTTCTGGTTCGCCATCCAGCCATTTAAAGCCGTTCAGCTCGTCCTTTCCGCCCCACGTCAGGGCGTGACGCTCGCCGCAATGCGGGCAGGCGATCTGATACTCGTATCTGGCGTCAGCGCTTTCAGCGCGCTTCTCCATCAGACACGTGCCTTTCTCCTTCGGCGTGGAGCCGACAACCAGCTTCGGAAACGTGGCCCCTTCCAGGCGCTTGCCCGCCAGTGTGCCGGGATCACCCTCACCGTCGATGTCAGCATCAAACGAACTGAATTCATCGAGGTAGGCCACCCCAACCGATATCCGACGATAGTTGCCAGCAGACTTCCCGCCCCGCAGATGCAGTACCGCGCCGAGGAATTTCTTCATCAGCAGCGTATTGTCTTTATGCCTCGCCTCCCGCTTGGGGAAAATCGGATGCATGACCGACACGTCACGCAACATCGGGTCCAGCTCGGTTTTTACAAACTCGTCCCTGTCGGAATCCGTAGGCTGCCACAGAGCCTGGTTACGGCGCTTGTGCTCAGCAAAGTAGCCGATGGCCGCGAGCAAGATCTTCGTGTAGCCAACCCGTGCCGACTTGATGACATCCACTTCCTCAACTTCATCACTACCGACACACGACAGAATGGCGCGCTGAAACGGCCAGGCCTGCCACCGCTGCTCAACGTAAGACGACTCTGCCGACAGATAGAAATGCTGCTCAGCCCATTTGCGCAGCGTCAGCGGTTCGGGGGCACTGAATGAAGCCAGTCCTCGACGGAGCGCGCGTGCGATGACGCCGCGATTCGACTGGACCAGCTGCATTAGTTATCCTCATCGCCACTCGCTTCTATGTCCTCCAGGGACAACGCTGCAATTGCATTTCGTGCCCGTGCAATCTCGGTTTCCACAATCAGCACGTCACTGGCTGACAGCGTGCTGATCCTCCGCTTAAGCGTTGAAGGAATCGAATCCAATATCGCGCTGACAGTGCTGCCAGTTTGTGAGAGCACAGTCTCCAACACAGAGACCAGCGCCACCTCTCCACGCCGCACTTCGTTTTCCATTTCGATCTTGTCAGCCTGAGCAGCCGCCAAACGCGCTTTCTCCGCCTCCAAGTCCAAGCCATCGCCATCAGCGGGCTTCCCCTTCACGCGACCAGCGGCCTGCTCCCGCAGATTGTCGCAATAAGCGAGCAGCCAGTTCCCCGCCGTGTCGCCCGAGGTCAAGATCCCGCGCAACAGCAAGCCGCTGATCACCGGCTGCGTCACGCCCACCGCTGCCGCAAACCGCGCTTGCGTGGTCTTCTTCGATAGATCAATCATTTTGCGGTAGCCAAGGCCTGTTCAAGAGCGGTCGAAAACTCAATATCAAACCGCTCACCATGGATCTGGTCGGCAGTTTCGAAAAATGGCAGTCGCTCCCGGTACGAAGGCACCCGACGCGTCGCCAACAGAACAGGCTTCACATCTGCACCGTGGGTGCCCGTTTTCCGCCAAACACCAGCCGCAAGGTTCTGCTCGCGGTTGCCCGACATGGAACCTTTACCGCGACTGACGAAGTACACAACACCATTGATGCGCTTGTACCCTCCTACTGTTTTTGCCTTTGCCAACCGTGCACGAGACTTTGCAGTGGAGTTTGCTCGATACCCCTGTTCACCAAAAGCCTCGAGGTATGACATTAGACGCACCAATTGGCCGCGAGACATATTGCCGTAGGCATCCATTTCGGCCCCAGCGCCTGGCACCGTATAACCACCAGGCAAACCGACCCGTTCCAGCGCACGCTCCGACCGTTTCTGCGCACGATTGCCGCCGTACACCTGTGCCCACAGGTACTGATCTGCCCTGATCCCTTTGCCTGCGTACTGAGCAAATCCAACTGCCGCCTGTAATCGCGCTTTCGTTGCCCTCGTCACACGCAGCGACCGTTGCGTATACGGCGTCGGGCGGTCAAACACCCGCAGAATCTCTTGCTCCAGCTTGAGCCTAATCGACCAAGCCGTCTTGTTCAGTGCAACAGAGGTGGCATACGGCACCTGACGCTCTGCCCGTTGAAGAAAGGCAGCGCCCTGCCGCACGGTCGATTTGTACGTGAGCATGGTCGCCTCAAAGATATAACCCCCCCAGGGTTATAAGGGGGGTCAAATTCACAGCGCAGATTGCTGAAACCCGCATGAAACCTAGATTCTTGGGGAAAATTATTATTACCCCCCCTAGCAAAATTCTCGTAAACAGCGACCGTTCAGGGTCCGAACTCCCCTTACCGGAATAAATCCGCCAGGGGCCCCCGGATTTCCACGCGAACGATCCAACGAAAAGCCCGCCGATCAGCGATGATCGGCGGGCTGTTTTACTGCTGCATTTTCAATGGACGCAACTGTGCTGGCGATATTGTCCCGCATCCTGTACCGCTTTTGTTGACTCCGTGTCCCGGTAGCGGGACACGGAGTATTCAGCATAGGCGCCAGACACCGCTGCCGGCTTAGAAATATGGGCGCTGCCGCTGGCTACCATTGCTTCCAAGACCCTGCGCACAGCCTTTCGGACTGCTTCACGTTCTCTTGCCGAAAGCACACGCCCATAAGTGACATGGCGCACCAGCTCCACAACCCGAAATCCTCTTTCGGGATATTGAGACATAAGAGTGACTATCTGCCCGGCGTACTTCATGCGAACTCCCTTGCTACTGAATCTTTGAACAGTCGGACACATTCGTCATAGCTGGCCCTACTGATATCCAACGCTCGCTGCGCCCTTTCACGCTTGTTGTTCCCCGTTCGATGCCACGCTCGTCGCTCCACACCATCAGCGCCAATTTCCAGCCCTTCCTCCCATTGGTCATATTGGCTTCGATTTGTGTACTCGAAGCGAAGAACCTGACGCGTCACCTGCGGCATCCTCTCGAAGATGCGCTGAACCCGATCAGCAGCCTCCCGGTTGAAGCACCTGCGTGGCGGTGGCAGATCGTCTGGAAACCAAGCGTGTGCGCTATACCCGCCCTCGAATGACCCGCACTGCGTCCGCTCCCTCGGGCCGGGCTCTTGGCCGTCCCAGCACGCAACAATCCAGTTTTCGATCTCTTCTCGCACATATGCTGGCCAGCGCGGTTCTGACGCCCCCATCAGACCTCCCTGAGCGTGATGCCATGCACCCACAGCATCAGCTTTCGTTTCAGCACATACAGCTGCAGGCGGCGCGTGGCTTCGCTTTTCACATCCTCAACAACCTGCCGTCCACCTTCCGTGTAAACGAAGTCCGCGACATAGCGCACGCACACCTCCGTCTTGCCGTCAGCGCGCTTTTGCTTCGGGAGCAGTTCATACGGCACCTGCAAACGCAGATCCAAAACCTTTCCTGCCTTCTCCAACAGTTTCAAGTGCCGATACCGACGAGCCTCTTTCTTGGAGGCGAACGTAATGCCATCAACGACGGTTTTCTCGTTCAGATACTTGCTGGCCATGCTCAATCCTTCAAACCGCTGTACACAGGCTTCCGACCTGCTGCCGGCGCTCTGCCAAACTCAGTTCCGGCAGCCAGATCATCAAACCGCATGTATTCCCCCGCAAAGCGCAATGCAACAGTCCCTGGCTGACCTTGTCGCAACAAGCCCACGTTGACTTCGCAGATGCCCTTGTCCGGCGAGTCCGGGTTATAGACTTCATCGCGGTACAGAAAAAGGGCCGCATCGCAATCCTGCTCAATCGCCCCCGAGTCACGCAAATCTGACGGCATCGGGCGCTTGTTCGGACGCTGCTCCAGGCTGCGGTTCAACTGCGACAGCAACACGATGGTGATGCCCAGCTCTTTTGCCAACGCTTTCAGGCCACGCGTGATCTGCTCGATCTGATCGTTACGCGTGTTGCCCTCGCCTTCCATCAGTTGCAGGTAGTCGATGACCAGCACCTTCAGACCGTAGCGGCGTTTCAAGAGCCGGGCCTTGGCACGCACATCCATCAATCGCAAGCCGCCCTGGTCATCAATCCACAAAGGCAACGTTTCCAACGTCTGGATGGCATAGGTCAGCTTGGGCCACTCTTCAGACGTCAAGCCGCGAGGATCCAGGATGTGATCCAACTGGATCTTGCCCACGGCGGCGACGTTACGGTCGTGCAACTGACGGCGCGGCATTTCCTGGGAGAGAAACGCAGCAGCATGCCCCTGGCGGGCCACGTTACGTGCGATATCCATTGCGAAGGCTGTCTTGCCCATTTTTGGCCGTGCCGCCACGATGATGAGCGCCCCTTCATGCAAGCCGCCCCCCATCCGCTTGTCCAGATCCTTATGCCCGGTGGAGATTGCCTGCGGCCCTTTACCTTCTGCACGCTGCGACAAATCTTCCAAGTACTCCACCAGGTCATCACTGACCCGTACCGGCTCCGCCCCCTCCCGTTGCTCCGTCAGCAATTCCAGGCCGGCCTGGCAGCGCCCGATCAACACATCGGTGTCATCGACCGGCAAACGTGCCGAATCATGGATCTCTGCCGTCAGCTCAGCCAGGCCCCGACGTTGTGCGCGGTCACGCACAATCTGCGCATACCGGGCGATATTCGCAGCGCTGGGCGTGTTTTGATACAGACTGTTCAGATACTGCAGCGTCACAAGATCCGGAAATGTGCGGCCCAGGCGTTCGCGCAGCGTCAGAACGTCCGCCCCCACGCCGTCCAGAATCATGCTGACCATTTGCCGGAAAATCTCCTGGTGATCGGCACGGTAAAAATGCTCGGCACGCAGGTCTGAAATCTGGTCAATGGCGTCATTGCTCAGCAGCAGCGCCCCCAGGACGGCCTGCTCAGCATCGACGCTGGCAATCACGGTCACGTCTGCGGACATCATGCTGCCTCCCGGCATTCACGGGCATTCCGGGCCTGAATCTCAGCCTTGGCCTGTTCGCCCACAGACGTTAGACGGTATTCACGCCCCCCTGCCTCCTCACGGACATACCACAGACGGAAATAGTTGTTGCGCACGAAGTTCAGGAAATGACGGCGCCAGTCAGCCTGCATGCGTGTGCCCCTCGGCCCGTTCTGCCCAAACTCCAGCTTGAAACGGTCCCAGGCGAGCTGGATGAACTCCATCGGGAGCCCGGTGTCATCAACGTACTGCTGGATAGGCGCATAGCCGCTGATCGCCTTTTCCCCGTTCTCGCGGCAACGCTCGAAGAACGTTTTCAGGGTCATCCTTGCAGCCCGAACCCTGCCTTTCCCTGCCTCAGCAGAGCCCACGCCGCAGCATATGACCGCATCCAGCCCCTCAGGAGTTTCTGCGTGGGCAACAGAACGCAGCACTGCCACGCGATAGCCGTCCACCTGTCCCAGCTTGAAGATGGACTTCGCACGCACCGATACTCGGTCAAGCTCGATGCCGATGACAGCAGGTGACGTCACCAGGATGTCAACCTTCCCATCACGCCCATCACCTCGGTCGTCAACCGAGTACTCAAGCGTCAGCTCGCACCCAGCATCACGCAATGCCTCGGCAAAGCTCTCCTGAAACTCCCTGGCGGTTTCGCCTTTGGCAATTTTTGAACACGATTCCAAGATTTCCCTTACCGCAGGGAAGGGTAAGGGATGGGTATTTTCTTTTTCTTTATCTATATCTTCTTCTAGGCCGTTACTCGACCGTTGCTGTAACGTTTCATCGGCGTTACCGGGTTCGTTACTTGGTGCGTTACCGTGACCGTTACCCGATTCGTTACCGGAACCACCCGCTTCAGCCTTCTTTTTGGCCCTGTGCTTCGCCACACGATCAGCACTGCTGTCGCTACGCATCTGGCGCTTTTCCCAAGCCAACGGCTGCCAATCGTCGGAAATCAAGCCAGCCGCCACCAGGCGCTTCTTGACCTCACGAATGACGGCATGGTCGATCCACAGGCGTTGGGCCACAATGCGGTCCAGCAGCTCCGGCTGGCAGCCCGTATCAAGCGCACCATCACCCTTAAGCGCCAGCAGGCCAATAAAGTGCCGCTGGTCCTCAAAGGCCAGTGCAATCATCTTGGGATCGTTCAGGAAGTCCGTGTACATACGGAACCAAGGCATCTTGCTCATTGCGCCCCCTTGTTCTGTTGGTTTGCGGTCTGGTTTTCCGCTATGGTTGGGGGTAAAATCTGCTCATTCATTGTTCAGTTCCCATGTACAGTGATTGACCCGGATCGGCTCCTACCGCTCCGGGTTGTTTTTTGCCTGCCGCTATTGCCGCGCCAGGTACGTGTTCAAAAACTTCTCGATGTCTTTCTCGGCCGCTTCTGGCCAGTCACCCAGCTTCATCAAGAGCGTGCGCGTCTCTTGCAACCACTTGATCTGCATCGCAGCAGATGTGGCCTTGTCGTAGGCAGCGCCCTGGTCTAGCTTGTGGTGGCAACCGCGAATCCCTACGTCATCGGCGCACAACGGCACCAGCAAGGCGTCCGAGACCTTCAGCCCTTTGCCCTTGCCCAACGCCAGCAGATTCAAGTGCGCGGCCTGAGAGCACCCCCAGCGGCCGCAACAGATGCATGGCAAGCGTGCGACGTTCTGCCGGTGCTTGAGGCTGCGGAAAACAGGCTCAGGCTTACGACGATGTTGCAGATCCACCCCAAGTGCCTTGGCAATACGCTGTGCCAGCCCAGGCGCTTTCTGTGCTGCCGGCTTGGCATTCCAGGCGCTACGCTTCATCGGCGTCTTCTGGCGGGGCATGGGAGTACGGCGCATCATTGATCCGCCCCCATGTATGCCGCATACGGTCGGCGCACGCGGTCGTGGAATTTCTTGGCCGCTACAGGGTTGTGGTCCAGCTCAGCGCGGCTGGAAACGCCGCATTGATCTCGGACCCACTGAGCGGCCTGTTCCGGCGTGTGTGTGCCGGAGAAGCGCAGAAAGCTTTCCTGCTGGCAGAACATACCGGACAGCCTGGCCAAGTCTCCACCTATCCGCCGGCCGTGCGCAGGGACAAAACGCGTCATTTGTCGCTGCCCTTTGCAACGGCACGCATGACATTGCGTTCCATGCGATGACTCATGACACGGACTTCGCGCAACTTGGGCACAAGAATGTCCGCCTCGTGTTGCTCGATTTTGCTATCTGCCGTTGTCAGCGCCGTTGCCGCAGCGACTTCACCCATCACCGCGGCAAGCTCCAAGAACTTCTCTTGGAGAGCCTTGGCTTCGCAAACCCAGCCACCTGCGGGCGCGGGCGGCACATCGTCAACATGCAAACCCTCTTGTGCGCACAGTGATAAAAGCCACGTGTTTGCCTGCGGCCGAGCATCCGCATCAATGCGCACATACTCAGCCAGCAGCAGCGCCAACTCGATGTCCAGTGTGTCTTCACCACGAAGCTTTCTTGCCAACGATTGAGGATGCATAGCCCGATCTCGGCGCGTGGCCAGGAACGTAGCTGCTGCGTTAACCCCACCATCCGTAGCGCGGACAGCGTTGTACAAAGCATCGCGCCAGTGCGTGTTCGTGTAGTGGCATGTCATTACGTTTTTTTCCATCAAATTTCAGCGTATCGCTGGCTCCCCCAGCACTGCACAATCTCTACATTGGTCGGCAACTACCCATTCCAGGGGCCGACTAATGCGGCCATACTCATTGCCGCTACTACTGCGAGGACTACATGACCAAAACCGAACAGCTACTGCGTGAAGCTGCAGCTATCGCCGCTACCGTGATTCCTAACCCCTCCGAAGAAGCGGTCCTCAGCGTGTTCCATCGGCTGTGCTGCGAAGCTGAAGACCGCGAAGAACTGGCCCAGGAATCCACCCCCTGCACCACCGAACACACGCTGCACTGATCTAGACGTCTGTCGGGCCGATGGGAATGCGGTGGTCTTCTTCCTGCTTTTCCTTTGTGGGCATTTGCCTCTCCTTGTGTATGTGGGTGGCTGGCTCCAATCGGATAAGATTTAGATTCCGCTCAAAAACCTTTTTCTAAAAGGAACCAGCCGTGACTGAAAAGAAAACCCAAGTCCAGCAAAGCGCCGAAGACATCGAGACCCTTGAAATACTTGTCCCCGCTCTCGTTGAAACGATTAACGGACTCGGCCCTGAGATATCAAATCTGCTGCGCGCCCAAATCAACGCTAAGCTACAAACCCGGATTGCCTACCAAGCGGCCTTCCCAGAGAACCAAAACATGATTCCTGCGATACGCGAAGGGCTTCGGCGGCTGCTTCCTGAGCAGCTTCAGCCTGAAGAATGACCGGGTGATCCGGCCCAAGCTGCGCTTTTGCTTCTGCCAAACTGTTTGAAGCAGATGGCTTCAAGCTTGACCGGACCGGCAAATCAGCAATTCGCTTGGTCATCTCTTCCTGAAAATCCATAAATGCCCTGAGCTTCATGGATTGGGCGGCTTCTTTCTCCGCCGCCCACCGCTCCAACGCAGGACGAATCAGGAACAGCACAAAACGGGAGTAGAGGCTACGCATGGGGGTTCTCCTGGTGGATGGTTGGGGCGTTAAGGTCAGGCCAGATGAGCCAGTAGTCGTTGGGACGCAACGCTTGGCGCCCGACCTTTCCAAGAGTCATCCGCTCGATAGGCAAACAATGCTCGATAGGCACCTTTCTGCCCGGCAACTTCCATTGCCAGACCGCAGCCTTGGTGACCTCAAGCCGCTGAGCCAGTTTTGCCGCTGAGCCAATCAAGCGGGAAGCAGTATCAATAGGATGTTCCATGCCCAAAAGTCTAGATTTTCTGTACCTTAAAGTCAAGGTTTTCTAGACCTCTCGGGTTTAGATATTCTTTACACTCAAAGCTATGAGCATAGGAAACTGGATAAAAAAGGTCCGCGCCGCAGCTGGCATCACTCAAACTGAGTTGGGTGACAGGCTTGGGCGCACCAAAGCAAACATCTCGGCTTGGGAGAACGACGCCCACGAGCCGAGCTACGCTCATGTTCTTGCCATTGCAGCGCTTGTGGACTGGCAGCTTCCCCCGCCAGGCCTACCGAACCTTGAGCATGAGGCACCAGCCAGGACGTCGAGAATAGATGCTGCGCGCGCAGTACTGGCTTCCATTCAAGCTGGCGATGAATACGCGGCAAATGACCCTGGCTTCGTCGAAATCCGACGTACAGCCGTGCGTGTGTCTGCTGGCGTTCGTGGGTTCACTACTGATATTGTCGGCAGCGAGTTCAACGGGTCGATCTACCTGCCTCGGGCTGTGATCGAAAAGAACCGCTACTCAGTGGCTGCACTTGTGGCGACTAGCGTTGGAGGGCGCAGCATGGAGCCTCGCATCAAAGAGACTGACGTGCTATTGATGAATACTGCCGACACTCGCCAGATAAAGGGCGAGGTCTATGGGTTCAATCATTCAGGGGAGTTCGTAGTAAAACGGTTGGCATATCGTTTGAAACGCTGGTACCTTGACTCTGACAACCCCGAGTTCACACCAGTCATGGCAGATGAAAATACGTTCATCGTGGGCCGTATGGTGAGTATGGTTTCAAACAAAATCTGATAAGGAAGACGTATGATTCGTCCGCTTTATGTCGCCTACCTCATGTTCGGAGTTGTCGCTGCTGTCGGTGCGGCATCCTTGGTTCCAGGTGCAGAACAGGCGAGCGTATGCGCTGCGTGGCACAAGGCCTCGGACGTTCGACTAGCAGCTGCTGAAAACGGCTTGGTTCCCGACGCCATCAGAGGGTGCAGTCCCTCCGAGTAAGAGGTGCCTCGTAAGGAGGAGCTGTTTGTAACAACCCATTGTTATTCAAGACGATATTGGTAGAATGACTGCATGAGCACTATCTATCGCGCGCTTTTTAATGCCATTCTCAAGGAGTCATCCTCCGTTGAGCAGTCGCGTGACGCCATTAAAAAAGCGGTTGAAAACATAGAGTCCAGGCATCAGGCTATCGACGAAAAAATCAAAAAGGCCAAAAAAGATGCAAAACGCGGAGCCAGGCTCACAAACCACAGATTTTCTATTTGACTTTCTGTACGTTGACAAGATTAGGGTCTCGTCGTGGTTTGCTCAGCTGTTCAATGATGGCGTGCTCACAAGCCTGAAAAACTCAACAAGCACCACCGAAAGTACAGTGGCTCGCGTTGAAGGGGGGATTCCAGCGGTCGCCAAGGCCGGCGCGTCCATTAATGGCGCTCTGACAGAGCAGCAGGAGCATTCCTACAACACCGAGTGGAGCCTTCCGCTGACGCTGCTGGACGCGCTTGATGAGAGAGGCTTCATACATAGAGATGCCCAACGGGCTTCAGTCGGTTCGTTGGTACTGGTTAGCGGCGACATGCAACTAACAGACGTTGGGATGCTACAGCGGATATGGGATCCTTCCATAAAAATCATGCTGCAGGAACAAAAGGTAACGCACCAAAATAAAGCGTCTTTGGCTGCGCTGAAAAGTCAATTCGCCGGTTTTGGTGACGCAATCCGAGCCATGCCGCCAGAGCCACAAGTGCATCTCAGGGATGCCGATGGAAATGCCTACTGGGCATCCCTTCGCCCCGAGCACATGATCGTAAACGCAACAACCCTCGCGCTTGCTCACGGGCCATTTTTGGCCGGCACTTGGTACGCACTAGCTGTGCTGGATGCACGACCAAGCCTGCATGACACAGACAGTATGCAATCCATAAACACAGGTGAGCTGGGCGAAACGATGAAAGAAGTTCTAAAGCTGGTAAGGCGGCTTGTCGGTCGGGATGAGGTGTCGTCTGCGATCACTCCAATAATGATTTTCCGCAAAACAACAGCAGAGGAAGCTTGATTTGCTTTTGGATGCCCATTCCCAAGCAGTAAAAAAACAGCCCCTCACGGGGCTTTTTTGTTGTCACACTAGCGTACAGGCGGCCACCAAGGGTGCCCCAATCCCCTTCCTCCTACCTAACAGCCACCCAAACCGCCACGAATAACACCACGACAGCAACAACCGCACCAATTTGTCCCCAGGCCGCATTCTCTCGCTCTTGCTCCGCAACAGCGGCCAACGCACGTTCAGTTTCCTCCATGGTCGCTGACGCCAGAGCCTGGATCTCCTCTGTGTACAACACAGAAAACGATTCTCGGTCTGCTTCCGGCAAAGTCGAAATAAATTCGTCAACCACATCCTGGGCATCAATTCCAGCCCGGTGTGTATTCCCTCCCGCCCTGGCAGCAAGCCGTACTTGGTTTGAAAACCACTCTGCTTTCTCTCTTGCGATCGGCCTGAGCCGCTGTTTTTGCTCAATATTCATACAAACCTGCATGTTGTGCATGCTACTAATTACAATTTTTCGGGCAGTTTTCCCCGCCCCCTAACAAAGCCACCGCAAGACACAACAGAAGCAAGCGTTGCCTTCTTCATCTCAGATTCTACTGACGCCTTGATTGTCTGAATATTACCGGGCATATCGTTTCGTTTCCATAGAGACAGATAAGTCAGTCTAGGCTGTTTCGCAACCGCTAAAGCACTGAACGGTTCAGTCTGCATCTGTCTGGCCCTCTCCTTCCGGCCCAGTCCTTCATAAGCAGTTTTGGCATGCCCGCATACCTGAAAAGCCCTCCCCAAAATACAAGTACAGTTTTTCTTGACATTAAAGGTACAGAATTTCTATACTTAACCCAACGCATCACACCCCGCCTAGCCCAACGGGCAGCAACGCTGAAGCGCCAGGCCTTTGCCGACCTGCTCTTTAAAAATCCGATTTGCCGATGTTGCTCGCCCCGCCTGTGGGGTGTTCGTCCGGCTCAATCGCACCTGCGGGCATGGCCGCAGCTCTGCGCGGATGTCCCGTCCGTATCCAGTCCGCCAAAGCGCGGTACACGGCAAACAGGGTGAGGCGAAGACGGCCAAGACAAGAAACGGTTATGCCAGTTGGAATCCTGGCAAAGCCTGCGCCAAGCCATCGTTACACCGGCTGGCGCAGGCCGTATCTAAATCTCCGCTCATGTTGAGCGCTGGGATTTTCATGCGAGGAAACATGTTTCTGACTGACGAAACCTACCGTTCTGTAATCGTTGCCGCCATACAAGCTCAAGGAATAGCGGCTGATCCGAAGTCAATCATCGAAGCAACGGTCAACGCACTGATCCGCGCTGACCGCTGCATCAGAAGTGGCTCTGAACTTACTTCTGCAACTCAGACACCAGGTGCCGATAGAACGTAGCGACATATGCTGCATCCATCTGCCCACGTCTTGAATTCGTCTCCTCTGACGATCCAGTCGTGATTAGCGGACCTACAGTTTTCAAAGATCCACTGTCGGCCAGCTTATACAAAAGGCTCTGCGCGACGTGTTCAGCCGCATCTTTTCCTAGTGCCATTTTCTTTCCTTGCCAAGTTGTAAACGGAATTTCCAACTTAGCACGGAAGGTGACAGCCGGGAATAGACCGGCATTTATCCAGCGCCGCATTCAATCGAGTGCGGCGCTGGATAAAGGAGATCAAGCATGCGTGATGTTAAGGAGTACGCAAAAAGGCTGCGCCAGACGCCGCCAGTGCCTTGCAGCCTCTCTGTTGGCGACACGGTCACGTTCACCAACGAGGCTGGGCTTTCGTTTGAAGGGATGAAGATCATCGGGTTTGCTGATGATGATTCATTCCATGGCCGATTTATTCACTTCGTTGGCCCCGTCCACCCCGGCGCTTACTGGTTTCCGTGCCGGCCGGATGAGCTGTCACGCACCGCTATCGCTAAGGCAACAGGAAAACATCAATGACTGAAAAGAAGCCACAGATCATCATCTACAAGGAGTCCCTGGCTCAAAGCCTCATTTCAGACCTCGCTACCTTCGGCCTGATTCTGCTGTGTATATGGGTCAGTCAAGGTAGCGCCTGGTGGACGCTGGTGACGGGCTGCATGTTTCTATTCTTTGTGGTCATGCGAGCGCTACAGGTATCCAAGAGCGACGCATGCTTGCGGTTCTACTCATTGGATGACATGCAGGAATGGCTGAGCAGGCAGCAACAGGAGCTGCGCAATGACCACTGAGACAGTGCTGACCGACGCTCAAATATTCGATTGCTTCGACCGAGAGTGCGCGGAAATGGTGATCAATTTTGATGCCGACGAACTTTATCCAGTGGGCCGCGCCATCGAGCGCGCCGTACTGCAATCCCCTGAAGTTCAGCGGATGCGGGAAGAAGCAGCAATGTATCGCTGGGTGCGCTCGAACTGGGGCCGGATATCGGATATTTACCTCGAAAACTCCGGGCTTGTGCTCAAGGTCGAGATCGACGCCGAGAACGGATGGCATGTTGATGCTGACAGCTTGGATGCCGCAATTAAGGCGGCAATGGGGGAGAAGGAATGAGCAAGGTAACGATGCCAGAGCCAGTAGCGGTTGTCGTGTCTGATTTTGCCATCTTCTGGGCTGTAACTGGGCCTGTTGCACCGCTGATAGAGCGAAATGGCGTGAGGGTTGGCAGTCTGCTGATTACCACCGATCAAGCCGAAGCATACGCCACCGCCAAGGTGCGCGAGGCGCTGGAAGAGGCGGCCCAGGCATGCGAGGCACGCATCGGCACTCATGCTCCAGGCATGACGCCAGAGGATGTCGAAGATTGCGACGAAGAGGCTCGGCTTTGCGCTGGCGCCGTTCGTTCCCTGATCCCCAAAGAATAGACCCCGACACACCCGGCCCAGGCCGGGCCGCCTGGGGGAATACAGGTGGTGGATTTCCGGCTGTCGGCTGGCCGAACCTGGGAACAGAACGAGACGGAAAACGATATTGATCGGGCGGCCAGCAGTCGGGGCTGCTACACCCTTCGGCCAGACGAGGGGCATCAAGAGTGGCGGATAGTCCAGGCCAACACGTCCTGGGGTGATCTGAAGATGGCTTGCCATCTAGGCTATCCGCCACTCTTGATGGCAGCAGTAAGCGCAGGCGAGGCGCTCAAGTGCGGGAAAAGCCCCTGATGCGATTTCAGGGATCGTAGGCGAAAGCCGAATCTGCTGGTGACGGCGGAACGGTCAGACCCGTTTGATGCTGGTGAATCGACACCCCCAACCCGTTTACGGGCGGTCGTAAAACTTAGGCTGGTTTGAGTCCAGTCCATGCCGGGGTCGCATCCGGTGCCATCAGCCACGGAGAACCGATTGCCCGCGCCGGAGTTCAGGCATAGGGAAATCAGACGTCATGTCGTGGCAAATCGTCCGGGCCGAGCGCCGGAGCTGGAACCGTAACCAGCACCTATACACCGTGAGAGAGAGGCCGAAACCCAGCAATCCCGCTGGCAGTGCCGAGGTTTTATCGCGGAGGCTGGGTAGCAACGACCAGAACGCGATAGACGGCTGGCCCACGAAACGGGCTTCCCTCAACAGTCACCAGGAACCTGAATGCGCAATCTGAACGAGGATGCGCCGCCTAAGCGCGCCTTCTTGAAATACCTCGGCGGAAAATGGGCCATAGCGCCCTGGGTGATCGCCCACCTGCCTCCACATCGCGTCTATGTCGAACCCTTTGGCGGCGGTGCCGGCGTACTACTGCGCAAGCAACGCAGCCGCATCGAGGTTTACAACGACCTGGATGAAGAAATCGTCAGCATGTTCCGCGTGGTACAGAACCCGCAGCTTTGCCAGCAACTCATGCGCGTCTTGAACCGAACCCCGTACTCGCGTCGAGAATTTGAACTGGCTTTCACGCACAGCAATGATCCGATTGTCCGCGCCCAGCGGGCGATTGTGCGAGCCTACCAAGGCTTCCATCATGGCTCAATGTTTGATCCGAAGAAACGGACCTTTGCCAATGCCAAGCATCGCGGCAAACCATCGTCTCCTGCCAGCAGCTGGGCCAACTACCCACGTAGCCTGGTTTCGATTTCTCGGCGCCTGCACGGCGTCATCATCGAATGCCAGCCAGCGGCAAAGGTCATCAGCGCTCAGGATGAACCCGACACCCTGTTTTTCGTGGACCCGCCTTACCTGCCATCCACACGGACGGCAGTTGGATATCGGCACGAAATGTCAGAAGCCGATCATCGGGCATTGCTGGAACAGTTGTTGAACGTCCAGGGCATGGTGGTTATCGCTGGCTACCCCTCCGAACTGTACGACAGCACCCTACGGGGCTGGCAACGCGTCGAGCGCCCCCACCATGCCGCAGGAAGCAAGCGGCTGCGAACAGAAGTGCTCTGGATATCACCCAATGCTGCTGATGCCGCGCAATACCCCCTCGCTGCCTAACTGCAGACACCTGCTGCCGTAGCGCAGCTGCCGGGACGAGAGTAACCCGGCACCAAATAAAGACCCGTTGCCTGGGCGGCTCCCCGTGGAGAGAACCAGGATGCGTAGGCCGGTAGAGCGCAGCGACTACCCATCACCGGCAGCTAGGGCGCCTCGTTTGTCCTACCTAGGTTCCGATTTCATTTCCTCGGAGCGTGACCTAGCCGACTTGCCCACGTCACAGGCCTTCACTTTCCGGGCCGCCAGGCCGCAGCACTCCCCTATATCCCCCTCGCATGCCATGCCCGGATATTCCGGGCCGGAGTGCTGCGCCCTGGGGGCATCTATTACTGGAGCAATACTCATGCAAGCACAACACAGCCCCCGCCCCCCTCTTTCCTGCCGCGTGTCAGTCAAGACAGCCGATGGGAAACACTATCGCTACACCGCCCTACACAGCAGCACGGTCAGTGCAGCCATTGCAGCGTTCGATCAGTTCGGTGGCGATAGCAAAATACGGGTCAGCGCCAGATGATCGCCAGACTTCGCCGGTTCATCAGCAACTACCGCCTCTATCGACGCACCTACCCCGCACCAGTTGCGCGGGATATGGCACGCAAAACTCTTTGACGCAGGACCACATACCGCATGGCATCAGTCAACAAAGTCATCATCGTCGGCAATCTCAGCCGCGATCCCGAAGTCCGCTATAGCGCCGACGGCGTGGCCATTTGCAATGTATCCGTGGCCACGACCTCACAATGGAAGGACAAGACCAGCGGCGAAAGCAAGGAAGAAACCGAATGGCACCGCGTGGTTTTCTACGGCCGCCTGGCTGAAATCGCCGGTGAGTATCTGAAAAAGGGCCGCTCGATCTACCTGGAAGGCCGCTTGAAAACGCGCAAGTGGACCGACAAAGAAAACATCGAGCGATTCACCACGGAAATCGTGGCCGACCAGATGCAGATGCTAGGCGGGCGCAATGAAGGCGGCGACCAGGCAGATCGACCCGCTACACAGGCGCGTCAGCAGCGCCCCGCGGCTCAGGACAGTGATTACGCGAAGCAGAGCGGCGGCACCACACGCGCGCCGGCGGCGAGTCTGGCAGATATGGATGACGACTCGATCCCATTCTGACAAGGAGGATTCATGCAGCAGATACAGCAACGGTGCGTCGAAGCGTATCGACAGCACCAAAACCTCAAGGTGGCCGCCCAGCATGTCGGAATCCCTTGGCAGACCGTCTATGCGCACCTTCGCAGCGCCGGTGAGCCAGTTACCGGGAACAAGGCAGTGTATGGGTCGGACAAGGACAAACTGGCGGCCGCCGGAGAAAGTCTTTTCGCTCTCATGGTGCCGTTTTCTGAAAACCAGAATGCCAAGAAATTCCAAAGCAAGATCGACTTTCTTGTCCGCGGCTATGGCGTCGATGTGAAAACCTCGACGCCACGGATTGGGCATAAAGGGCAGTCGGTTGAGCGTTGGGCGTTCTCCATGAAGAAGCAAGAAATGACTGCCGACTTCGTGGCCTGCCTGTGCATGAACAAAGACCGCACGCTGAACAAGTGCTTGCTGATCCCCGGCGAAATAATCCGGCACTACCAGAGCATTTCCGTGTCCGTTCGAGGCGGCACGAAGTGGCATGACTATGAAGTCGGCGCCGAAGAACTGGCGCAATTCTTCAACTCCCTGCCTAGCAGGACCTAAGCGCCTCTAGCCCGATTCCGGGCAAATCTCCCGACAAGGAAAACCATGAGCACCATCCAGTTTGACCTAGGCGGCGGGGCTTCTATTGCCCTGCCTGCCGATATCGTGGCCCAGCGCCTGATTGAAAACATCCGCGCCGGCACGGCGCCGCAGCCCGCAGCCAAGCGCCCGCGCCTTGGCGAATACCTTGAAGGCCAGGGCGGCATCTACGCCGGCGAGATCCTTGGCGACGACGGCACGACCTATGGCCTGGTAATCGCTGAGCCGCAGGATGTTGGCAAAGCCCGCTGGGCGCCGGACGGCGAACGCGATCTGAGCGAGTGGGACGGCCTGACGAACACCAGCCGCCTGCGCAACGAATGCCCCGCGGCGAAGCTGGCCAGCGACTACGAGGCTGATGGCCATGCCGATTTCTACCTGCCGTCGCGCCGCGAAATGATGGTCGCGCTGGCGAACGTGCCGCACCTGTTCGGCAAAGACAGCTGGTACTGGACCAGCACCCCACACAGCGAAGACTACGCCTGGGCGGTCGGTTTCGAGAGCGGCGGCGTGGACGCCACCAACCGTTTCTACGAGTTCCGCGTCCGCCCCTTCCGCAGATTGCCCATTTAACCATTCACCCATTCTGCAGCATCACAACGGCATAGGAGCCACGCAATGACCACCAACACCATTCCGGCCATCGGCCAAGCCTGGCCCGAGCAGGGCGGCGTCTATTTGGGGCAGCGCCTGATCGGCGGCGTACCGCATCACATCATCGTGTCGCCCAGCATCGAGAACGATATCAAGGGCGTGGCATTCGCCAACGTCAACCAGGCCGTCGCTGATGCCGGCGAAATCAACGGCCACAGTGACTGGCGCGCGCCGGAGCAAGAAGACCTGATGCTGGCCTATGTGATCGCACCGGATCTGTTCGTGCGCAAGGGCTGGGAAAGCATCTACTGGTCGCGCTCTGAGCATCACGACTGGCCCTGGGCGGTCGTTTTCGAGAACGGCGACGTGGGCAACGGCAGCCGTAACAACGAGTTCCGCGTCCGCCCCTTCAGGAGCATCAAGGTTGATTGAAGAATGGCGCCCCATTGATTTATTTCCCGGCTATCTCGTCAGCAATATGGGTCGCGTTCGCTCAGGGAGTGGGCGCATCAAGTCCGCTGACAGCGATCGAAAAGGCTATCTCCGGGTAAAGCTCTGGAGTCACGGGAGGCCGAAGAATCTCAAGGTACACCGTCTGGTTCACGCCGCCTTCAATGGGCAGATTCCCGATGGAATGGTTGTTCGTCACTGCAATGGAATTAATACCGACAACCGCGCAGAAAACCTGGTCGTCGGGACTTATGCGGAAAACGAGTCGGACAAGAACCGGCACGGCACCGCCCTCAAGGGTGAGCGCCACCCGATGAGCAGGCTAACCGAAGACGACGTATTGGCCATAAGGTCGCGCTACGTAAAGGGCTGCCCACGCAACGGCACAACGGGCCTTGCGCGTGACTTCGGAGTGACGGCCAAAACAATCTGGAACATCGTCAGTCGCCGCTACTGGTCGCATACCCCCTGACCATCAACAGCTATCTGGGCTTGCTCCGGCACGCAGACGGCTATCACGACAGATCAACCATTGCCCGCGCCGCCAGGATGCGAGGCCATTCCATTGCCTGGGACGCATCCAAGGCTTACCGAAAAGGAAACCGCCATGTGGCTCAAGAACCTGAAACTGTATCGCCTGAATCGCAACTTCGACCTGACGGCAGCGGCGCTGAGTGACGCGCTGGCTCAGCATGCATTCCATCCCGGCACGACCGGCGCGCAGACGCTGGGCTGGCACCCGGTGCGCGAGAACGGCGCGTATGCCCATGCCGTGGGCGATCACATCCTGCTGCGCCTACGCTCCGAATCCAAGCTGTTGCCGAGCAAGGTTGTCGCTCAGGTGGCGAAAGAACGCGCCGCCGACTTCGAAGCCCAGCAAGGCTACAAGCCAGGCCGCAAGCAGATGAAGGAATTGAAGGAGCGGATTTACGACGAGCTGCTGCCACGCGCTTTCGCCGTGCAGCGCGACACGTTCGTATGGATCGACCGTGCTGGCCGCTGGCTGGGCATCGACGCGTCGAGCAGCGCCCGGGCGGATGAAGTGCTGGGCCTGCTGGCCAAGTCCTTGAGCCCGCTCCCGGTTGAGCCGCTGTATGTCGAGCAATCGCCCGGCGCCGCGATGACGTCCTGGCTGGCCGAAGACGAAGCGCCGTCCGGATTCACGATTGACCAGGACACGCGCCTGGAGTCAGCGGGCGATGGCCGCGCGAAGGTCAGCTACCAGCAGTTGGCGCCCGAGCCCGAGGAACTGCGCCGGCACATCGCGCAGGGCAGGCAGTGCTCGCGCCTGACTCTGACGTGGCAGGACCACGTGTCGTTCGTGCTCACCGACGATTTCGGCATCCGCCGAATCAAGCCGCTGGATGTGCTGGCCGAGAACACGACAGCAAACAACGACGTTTTCAGCGACGACGAGCGCGCAGACAGTGACTTTGCTCTCTTCGGCGGCGAAATGTCCCGGCTGATCGCTGACCTGATCGCGGCGCTGGGCGGGGAGAAAACCAATGCCTGACATTCAAGTTGGCGTTTCCCTGTGGCTGAAGGTGCCTCCCTGGGAAATCGCACGCCGGCATCCAGCCGGCCGCTTCTACACCGTCGATGTGGTAGCCGACAAAGCCGCCACGCCCGAACAGATCGCCGACGCTATTAAGCACCGGCTTGCGGAATTTGAGGACCGCGATGAATCGACAGCAGCGACGAGCCGCAGCCCGCAGCCCACGAAGCGCCCCGCCACAACGGATTAACGCTGCCAGGGCATGGGGCAAGCTTCGCTACACCATGTCGGCAAACCAGCACGATCCCGTAACGATCGAGCAGGTGAACGACTTCAACACATTTATCGAGCGCGGCATAAATGCCCTGCAGTTCGGCCAGATGGAAGAACAGGACTACCTCAATCTGATCCGCCTGCCAATTTATGGCGCCTGCCTGATCAACCAGTTGAGCCGCTTCGACGCAGCCGGCCAGATCGCAGCAGCAGAGGCGGACATGCATATCGCATCCGAAGCACTCACTGCCATCGGCCAGCGCTGGACAGATACCGGCAACTTTGTCGCCCGCGCCGATGAATTGGCCGCGCTGCGCCAGGCGCTCTATCTGACAACCGATATTTTGAGGCTGGCCAACAATTCGCACGCAATGCGCGCCGCGAACGAAACCGGCAGGATCATCGCCGCGCAGGAACTAAAGATGCGCCGGCAAGCGAGGAAATTATGAGTAAGCGCAGCAAGGAAAAACGCCAGAAGCCGGGCCGGGACTACCCGGCTCCGTGGGAGAAATCATGACTGACCGTGAATTGTTGGAGCTGGCCGCAAAGGCGGCTGGCGTGGAAATTGAGTTCCTTCCTGCGGCCACCAAGAACAAGGGATCGAGTCTGAAGAAATTCGAGGTCACCGCTTGGAGTGGGCCGTTTGTTGCAGGAACGGGCGGCGAAGATCCCTGGGACCCGCTCAGCGACGACGGTGACGCTCTGCGGCTGGCTGTGAAGCTGCGTATGTCAATCCACTACGAAACACAGCGATTCGATAGGCAGGACGTGGAAATCGTCGAAGTGCACCATTCCCACGATGCCGACCTTGGGAGCTGCCAGTGCGTCGCCATGGCTGCAGGGGAAGATGCCGGGGCCGCTACTCGTCGCGCAATCACCCGTGCCGCCGCTGAAATTGGGAGAGGCTACCGTGATTGATATTTCAAGGCTGAAAGATTGGCCAATTCAGTTCAGGGTGCTTGCTGCGCTCTACGTCTCCGAAGGATGGAATGCTACCGGAGAAAACCTACGAACATCAAGACGAACCGTGGACAGACGGCGGTCCCTTATGTGCCGCGCACGCGCTGCGGTTGTGCACGACAGAACCCTGAACGGAGAAGTACGGATATGAGCATCGACACCAAGAATCTGCGCCAGGCGGCCGCGTCCGTCCGGGCCTTTCTCAAGCCGGAATATGGGCGGGAGATTGCCGCTGCGGCAGATCACATCGACGTCCAGGCGGCTGAGATAGCGGCGCTGCGCCAGCCGTGGAAGCGGATTGAAACAGCACCGAAGGACGGCAAAACGATCCTGATCGGATATTTCAACTCTCTAGGAAATTGGCGCACGCTGCGCGGACAGTGGATGAGCGAGGAGTACATCGCCGAATACTGGGACGATCCGGATGGCGTAGAGCCCGGCTGGTTTGAAACTTCCGTTGAAGCCGATGACCCGCCGAACTGCTGGCGCATATGTGAGCCGACACACTGGATGCCGCTGCCAGCGCCGCCTGCCGCCCTATCGGGAGAATCCAATGGCTGACAAGTACGAAGCACTGCGGGCGGCGCTGGCAGCAGGGCCGACACCGGGGCCGTGGAAAGCCTCCCAAACAGGAATGCGCATCGAAGATGCCGAAGGTAGGTTGATGTACGAGGCGGAATGGAGGCCCGCGGAGTCTCGAAAAGCCAACGCCGCCCACATCGCCGCCTGCGACCCCGAAACCATCAGCGCACTGCTGGCAGAGCGGGACGCCCTGGTTGACACGGCCAATGATCAAGCTCGGGCCAATGACCTGCTTTCAGAGCGAGAGGCGGGGCTCCTTGCTCAACATGAACGGGACAGCGCTACGTTGCGCAGATACGCCCAGCAGCGAGACGATCTGCGCAAGGAGCGTGATGCGCTGCGCGACGCTCTTCAGGCAATGGTCGATGACTTCGACGGCTGCTATGCAGAGAATGAACCGGCCATGATTCAGGCCCGTGCCGCCCTGGCCCAACACCAAGGAGAGGAGCATGGATAAGGCCACGGCACCCATCTGCTCGCTCAGCTACGAGCAGTCCGAAGACGGCACATGGAGGGCTGCTCTTATTGTCAGCGGCCTTGCGTCAGAGCGTGCGGCTCGGGCCGCAATGGATCACATGCAACGACTGTTTTGCGGGGACGTAGTGCGCACCCAGGACGCCAGCCATGAGTAGGCCAGCCGTCCTAGATCCCTGCTGCGGAAGCCGAATGATGTGGTTCGACCCGGCAGATCAGCGCTGCCTGTTCGGTGACCTGCGCGACGAGTCGCTGACAGTAACCGACCGCACGCACCGGCAGGACGGAACCCGCAGTGTCCATATCCATCCTGACGTGCGCTTCGATTTCCGTGCCATGCCATTTGCAGATGAATCGTTCTACCTGGTGGCGTTCGATCCGCCGCACCTTGTACGCGCCGGGCCAAGAAGCTGGATGGCAGCAAAGTACGGCAAGCTGGGCAATGACTGGCGCGAGGATATGCGCCAAGCCTTCTTGGAGTGCTTTCGAGTCCTCAAGCCCCACGGCGTCCTGATTTTCAAATGGAACGAAACGCAGGTGCCGCTGGCGGAAATCCTGGCATGCACACCCGAGAGGCCTCTTTTTGGGCAGCGCATGGGCAGGTAGAACAAGACGCACTGGATGACGTTTATGAAGAGCACCAGGCACGCAGATGTGGAGGTTTAACTATCGCGCTTAGCGGCAAGGTCATCCAAGATTTTGTGCAAAGCACGGCGAGCATCTTCTTTCGTGCCATTCGCGACGACATTATTAAAACCATCGTCAAGGGCGATCTCTTTCCCGGACTCCGTCTTTATTTCAATAAATGATCCGTGCCATACGGAACTATCGAGGATGTCGCCGACGATGCTGACGGTAGCAGAAAGACTGCCAGATGATAGGTGAAAGGTGTCATTTTTCATGTTTTCCCCAAGGTGAGGAACTAAGCGTATGCGATCCAACATAAGCAAAATGTCAAGGATTGGAAGCGAGACTCCTATGAATGAGCTCCTGCCACCGCTGGGTGCATTCCTGCGACCGGTAGGCCTTCTCCGATACGAATGAGTGATGCAGCTGTTCGATCCCGCAGAGGACAAAAACCTGGATTTCCCTGCGATCGAATACGAACGCTGGGGCATTCGCGGTGGCCAGCCGTTTGATGACGGAAATGTTCGACGCGGCAGCTTTATCGACCTGCTGCCGGCCATGGTTGCGGGCGTCTGGCGACCGGCCGTGCATACCGGAGAAGCGCCGGCCTGGCTGGGCCATCGTCGTGGTGACGAAGGCTCACGCTGGTGCCAGCCATCGCGCCAGCTGGTCGAAACATATTACCGCCTGGTCCCCCATGACGATGCCGGGCAAATGGAGCTTTTCCAATGACACAGAAAAACGAAGACCGTGGCGAACAAGCCGCAGCTCACGCTGCGCCGCTACTCAACGTAATCGGCGCGTCCGCCTTCTTGCGCGCTGTCGGCAACACCAACCGCTTGATGGCCCTCGCCATCCTTTCAGATAACGACGAGCTGTCGGTGGGCCAGTTACTGCAGCACCTCAATTTGAGCCAATCGGCGCTGTCGCAACATCTTGCCCTATTGCGCAAACACGGCCTGGTGACCTACCGACGCCAGGCGCAGACGCTTTATTACCGAATTGCTGACACGCGTGTGACTGCTCTGCTGGCCGCATTGCGTGCCCTTCAGGAGCATGAATAATGACACTGACAACAGAAATGATCCGTGCGGGCCAGGCAGCCGCCCCGCAACTGAGCGCCGTGGAAATTGCCACCGTGTGGCGTGCAATATGTGCTGCGGCCCCTGTTGCAGCGCACCCAACCGACGACGAGCTGGTCGCGGATATGGTGTCCCGTGGGTGGAAATACATGGATACGGATGAGCGGTCCGACATCATCGCGTTTGCGCGGTCGCTGCTGAACCGGTACGCCCCTGTTGCCGCCCTGGCCCAACACCAAGGGAAGAAGCATGACGCAGAACAATGACCTAACCCGAGACGAGCAGCGCCTCGCCCTTTGGGAAGCCATTCAGGCTATCAAGATTGGGCGACTGGACGACGACAAACTGATCTTGACCAACCTTCATGCGGCTGGCTTTGTTGTTGCTCGTGCGGACACTGTTGCAGCGCAGGCGCAGCCCGATTCGCGGGCGGCAGATGAAATCGTTAGCGGTCTATACCGAAAATTCAAGGAATGGAGCAAGCGAGGGTTCGGGCCTGATGACGTGACGTGGTGCGAGGTTCGCGCCGCTGTCATGGACCTGATGGCCGTTCAGCGGCAGAAACCTGTAAGCGGCGCTGATGGGTTGCCCGAAGAGGAAACATGCCAGGAATGCCAGGGGAACGGCGAAATCGTCACTGACTGGGAGTGGTACAAACACCCGCGCCCTGGCGATGTAGGCGACGAAGCCGTCACCGTGTGCCCTGATTGCGATGGTACAGGGAAGGTCGTGGGGAAGGCCCAGCCCCAACCATCCGGCAATACCGATATAGGGCATGACGCGCTGCGATGCGCGGTGGGAAACTGCAAATTTAATGGCGCTGTTGCGCAGCACGCGCCGGGTTGCCCGAATGCACACGCCGCCACGGCCAGCAAGGCTCTGGATCGCGTCCAAGCATCCGGGAATGCCGGAGGGGGGCAAGACCGACGATCAACTTGGCGGGTTGCTGGCGGCGATCCGGAACTATGGCAGCTGGAAGTACGCCGAGGCCAAGGGCCGCACGGAACCTGACCTGTCAGACGTTCGCGCAGCATGGGACGAGGTGTACGAGAAGGTGCAAACACTCGCCGCACTCGCGCAGCAGGCCAGCGCCGGTATCTGCAATTCAGATAAACGCCAGATACCCGAATCTCAGCTACGGGCCAGTGGGCTGGATAAGGACAACATCGACGCCGCCCGCGCTGCAGCAAAGGAGCAATGATGGACTGGATTTTCTTCTCCCTTGGCGCCGTGACGGCCGGGCTATTCGGGTTCGTCGCCGGGGCAATTTTCGGCGTCACGCGCCCCCAAAACGAGAAACACGATTGAGAGCAATGCAATACAAGCTGCTGCGCTTCGCTGCGCAGCAGCGGCAGAAACGCGCGCCGGATAACCCACACTGCCCTGCCGCACGGCAGCCGCACGTTATCGAAACAACGCGCCAGCAATGGAAACTGCCCCGGCCCTGAGCCGGGGTTTTCTTGGCAGGGAGAAGCCATGCAAGAGAAAATGAATTGGGTCCGCTTGGATAAGTACTGTGAGCTGTCCGGCGACACCAAACACGCTGTCTATTTCCGACGAAAAACTGGCATATGGAAGGAAGGCATACACAGCAAACTCGACCCGCAGAATCGAATCTGGGTCAACACTGAAGAGGTAGAAAAATGGGTGCACCTGTCGCAACCCCAAAACTCCCGCCAGGCATCAGCATACGCTCGTTGAAGTCAGGGGACCGCCTGCAGATTGCATTCAGCTATCGCGGCCAGCAGTGCCGCGAGCTGCTGCCAGAGCGCAAGATCAACAAGACTTTCATCGACTATGCGAACGGACTGCGGCTTGAGATCAGGCGGAAGATTGCCGATGGCACGTTCGTTTATGCTGACTATTTCCCTGAGTCGCCACGCGTAGCTCAGTTCGAGCCGGCAGCAGCACGGCTGACCATGTCCACTTTGCTCGATAGCCAACTGCGCCACTATGCCCAACAGGCTGAGAACGGAACAATCTCGCCCTCAACCCTGCTCGGCTACAAGAAGCTGATCGAGGGCAGGCTTATGCCGCACTGGGGTGGTTTCGTTGTGACCGACATTACGCCGTCAGATTTGAGGCAATGGATTGCTGGCCTCGGCGTCACCGCCAAGACAGCACGAAACATCCTGTCGCCGCTTCGCTCGGTATTTGACGATGCGGTCAATGACGAGATCATCATGTTTAACCCCCTTGACCGCATCGCGCTCTCGAAGATCTTGCGCCAGACATCGAAGAAGTCAGAGTACGAAGTTGACCCATTCGACGCAAACGAGACTGCAGCGCTGCTGCGCCACGCACGCGCTGACGAACGACCATTCATCCAGTTCTGGCTGGCTACCGGGCTGAGAACAGGCGAAATCCTTGCTCTGCCCTGGCGCAACGTGGACTGGATCAATGGCGCTGTTCGCATCGACACCAATATCGTCACCGGCATTGTTGACGGCAAGCAAGCTCAGATCGAGAAGCCGCCAAAAACCGCAGCCGGCATCCGCGACGTGGTGCTGACAGATGAAGCAATGCAGGCGTTGCGCCAGCAGAAAGCCGTAAGCTTTTTGGCGGATGGCCGCGTCTGGATTAATCCGAGAACGGGCGAACCCTGGACTACCGAATCGCAGATCCGCAAAACGCTGTGGGCGCCGCTGTGCAAACGAGCTGGCGTGCGCTACCGAAACGCCTACCAGATGCGCCACACGTTCGCCAGCACTTTGCTGACGGCAGGCGCGAACCCGTTCTGGATTGCCGGACAACTTGGGCACGAGGACGGCGAGATGGTTTTCCGGGTTTACGGTAAGTGGATCGACGCAAATTTCAAGCGCCAGAACGGTTTCACACCGAATTCACACGGAGGCCATGATGCGAACATCTCTGCGTCCGCAGGTGGTTGATTTTGCACGGGGACGCGGGAATCCAGCAATTGCTGTCTGCGGGTTCAATTCCCGCCGGCTCCACCATACACAAGGGCTCGGATAGTCTCCGGGCCCTTTTTCTTGCCCGAAATCCCCGCACCACGCGGGGTTCCGGCCGTCTGTGCTGCGGGTGGCCTGCTGCCGAAACGCCCGAAATCGGCCACTTTCTCGGCCGGAGCTGTCTCTGTTCTCCGTTTGGCCTGCGGGTAGGCGCAGATGGTGGCCTAGCAAAATCAACAACTTACGCGCGTCGGTTCATCGTCAACCAAGGCCGCCGGTCACCACCGCAACTAGACAGCGTGCGTCACTTGTACTAACATTGCGGCAGTTGATCTAACAAAAGAGGTGCTGCCATGACTGCCGTTGCATCGTCGCCTTCCGCCCGTTCTTCCCGACTTGGGCTGCGCGCCACCCCCGAACAGGAGGTGGTGCTGCGCCGTGCCGCCGAGGTGGCCCACAAGTCGCTGACCGACTTCATCCTCGACAGCGCGTGCCTGGCCGCCGAGCAGACCCTGCTGGACCAACGATTGTTCATGGTCTCGGGTAGCCAGTACCAGGCCCTGATGGATCTGCTGGATCGCCCCGAACAGGCCAACGAGGGTTTGCGCGACCTGTTTGCCCGTAAGGCGCCCTGGGACACGAAGTGACGTTGCGCGCACCGGAGCCGCTGGCCGCGCAGCATCGGCTGGAAGGTTTTGATTGCGGCAAGCCCGCGTTGAATGACTGGCTGTTGCGCCACGCCCTCCAGGCGCAGGGCAGCGGCTCGGCCAAGACCTTTGTCGTTGCCGAGGACGATGGCCGCGTGGCGGGCTACTTCAGTCTGACCGTGGGACAAGTCGACACGCTGGAAGCGCCAGAGCGCATCCGCAAGGGGATGGGGCAGTATCCGTTGCCAGTGGTGATTCTGGCGCGGCTCGCTGTCTCGGTAGCGGATCAGGGGCGAGGCATCGGCTTCGGTTTGCTGCAGGATGCGATTCGCCGCACGATGCTGATTGCCGAGCAGGCCGGCATCCGCGCCATGCTGACCCATCCCCTCGATGACGAAGCGGCGAGGTTCTACACCCGGTTCGGGTTCATCGCGTCACCGCTGCGCGATCAGCAATTGCTACTGCTCTTGAAGGACGCCCGTCGCTGGGTCCGCTGAACCATGACCATCGAATCACTGCCCACTTTTACCAAGCCGGCCCGCCAGCGCTGGGAGTCCATCCCTGCCGACATTCGCTAGCGGCTGCTGTCCAACGTCTGGTGCGGCCAGTGCCGTCACGAAACCACGATCACCCATTTCAGCGGCACCATTAAGGGTGGCGACTTGCTGCTGGTGGGCCAATGCGCCGAATGCCGCAGTGATGTGGCACGGGTCCTCGAGGGCTCGTAACTCGGTCAGGCGTCGAACCCCGCCACCACCTCCCGCTGCGCCACCCAGTCGGTCGGCAGCGGATTGCGCTGGAACCACAGCAGGCTCATGCACTTGGGCTGCTGCCCGGCCAGGATGCTCTGGATGATGGCCGGCTCCAGCAGCGTCAGACGCAGCAGCTCGTTGACCGTCGAGTGGTGCAGGCCTTCGCGCTGGGCGATCTCGCTGCCACTGCCGACCACACCGTCGTCGAGCAGTTTCTGCCAGTAAAAGGCCCGCGTCAGTGCCACGAGCAAGGGCTGGTCGATCTGAGTGGCGACCTTGCCCGGCGACTCGACCGCCCCATCCGGCCGCACCACCACCTTGCTGGCGCCGCGCTTCCTGATCTTCAGCGGGATGAAGGTGGACAGCTTGACCTCGCCGCCATCCCGGCGTTCGCGGGCGATGGCTGCGCCCAAGGGCTGCACTTTGGGCTTCATGCCTCCACCTCCTGCTGTTCCCATTCCTGCAATTCCGCGCCAATGGTGCCGGGCAGCAGTTCCCCGGCCAGTTCCTGCCAGCCCTGATCGCGCCAGATGATTTCCAGCCCGCTGTCGGCAATCACTACACGGTCGATCAGTAGCTGCGCCAGTCGACACTGTTCAACGGGGAACAGCTGTTGCCACAGGCCCGCCAGATTTCGCATCGGAAGCACGACCTCAGGCTCCGACAGGTCTGGACGGGTTGTCCGAATCCGATCCCACACCGACTGAACAATTTGCGGGGCCGATAGCGACGCCACGATCTGCTGGGTCACCAATTCCTCGATGGGGGCCGCCGGTAACGGCCCGTGGCTGCTGGCCCACGCACCAAAGCGCCGGTGTTTGATCGGGCTGTAGTAGCGGTAGGTCTTGCCCTTCTTGACCGTGTAGCTCGGCACCAGCCGTTCACCATCAGGCGTGAACAGCAGGCCACGTAACAACACTGGCTCACGCTGGCGGTCGTTGGTTTCGCGCCGCCGTTCGATGCCATCGGTGGCGATCAGTGCGTGCACGGCATCCCACTGCGCCTGCGTCACGATGGCCTGATGCTGCCCGGGGAAGCTCTTCCCCTTGTGGACGATCTCGCCCAGGTACATCCGGTTGTGCAGCATCTTGTAGATCGTCTGCTTGGTGAAGGGCTTGCCACCCTTGGTGACCACACCTTCAGCGCCGTAGGCCTTGGCCATCAGCGTGGCCGAGCGCACGGTCACGAAGTCATCAAAGATGCGGCGGACCAGGGCAGCCTCTGTTTCATTGATCACCAGCAGTCGGTCGCGCACGTCGTACCCCAGCGGCAACGGCCCACCCATCCACATTCCCTTGGCCTTGCTGGCGGCGATCTTGTCGCGGATGCGCTCGCCGGTGACCTCGCGCTCGAACTGGGCGAAGGACAACAGCACGTTGAGCATCAGCCGTCCCATCGAGGTGGCCGAGTTGATCTGCTGCGTGACGGCGCTGAAGCTGACCCGGTGGCGGTCGAACACATCGACCATCCTCGCAAAATCCGCCAGCGAGCGTGACAGCCGGTCGATCTTGTAAACCACCACGATGTCGACCTTTCCGGCCTCGATGTCAGCCATCAGGCGGCGCAGCGCGGGCCGGTCCATGTTGCCGCCGGAGTAGCCGCCATCGTCGTAGTCGTCGGCCACGGCGATCCAGCCCTCGTGGCTCTGGCTCTTGATGAAGGCGTGCCCGGCTTCCTTCTGGGCATCGATGGAATTGAAGGACTGGTCCAGCCGTTCGTCGCTGGACACGCGGCAGTAGACCGCGCAGCGCTTGGGCGGAACGAGTAAAGGCGCGTTCATTGACCATCCCCTTTGCCGCCGCGCAGACCAAAGAACTTCGGCCCATTCCATCGCGTACCGGTGATGTGGCGCGCCGCCGCCGACAGGCTCTTGAACACCTGGCCATCCAGGGCATACAGACCATCGGGCGTGACCGTCACGCGGTACTCGCGTTCATCCCATTCCCGGATCAGCGTGGTGCCGGGCATCAGCAGGGTCTGCGCGCTGCGCCCCGCGGCCGACTTGATCTTGGAATGCTTGGCGCCGGCCTCAACCAGCAACTTGCGGATGTTGGTGGGCAGTGCGCCGTAGGTCAGCTCCTGGATGCGGTAGGCCAGACGCGATTCGACGTAATTGCGGTTGCGGTGGCTGGGCCGCCGGGGAAAGTGCTGATCCCACAGCGCCCAGAGCTCGGCCATCGGCAGGGACGGCAGTGCGGCCAATTGGGCCGAGATGCTGCCGTTGGGTGTGTCCGTCATTTCGAATTTCTCCTGTGGTTGAGACAGGTCCATGAACGCGCTGTGGCGGCCAGAAGCCAAGTCAAACCGCGCTCTTTCGATCAGGTGGTAACCGGTAACCCGGGTGGTAACCCGGTTTCAGGTTCTGTCGCTGACGGGGCAGCGCGCCCGCGCCCCCCGTATGGGTTTCTCTGAAGGAAGGACCCATTTCACCGGCGCCGTGTTCGTTGCCGCTGCCATGGGTATTTGCGTTGCCGTCTGCGCCACCAGCGCTCCAGCCGAAAGGTCAGGCGCAGCGCGGCCAGCAGCCAGCGTTCCCACCACACCCGCACCCGACGGCGCAGTACCGGGCGGCGCAGCCTCCGCACCGGCGCAAAGGCCTCACGCCCCGGCGTCGTCCACGTCGGCTCGTCTGGTGCCGTGTTGTCCGTCCACGGCGTGACGGGGCGTGCGTCAGCGGCGTGTGCGGCCAGTGGCAATGACTGCTGTCGGACCGGCAGGCGATCCAGACCTTCTGGCCCTGGCGCGATGCGCGGCGACAGCGGCCCGAAGCGATCCGGCAAGCGCGGGCGGGAAGGCTGGATTTCCATGCGGCACCCCTCACACATCCACGCGCACGACGGTCGACAGGCCGTGGCCGGGGTCGAGGTGTTTCTTCGGCGGATTGGGATCGGGGGCGTAGATGCGGCGTTCGTCGCTATTGCCTTTGGGGTGATAGACCTTCAGGCCCCAGCCGTCGAAGCCCGCGCTGCGCAAGGCGTTGTCCAGTGCCGTGACCAGTTCGCTGTCGGTGCGAGTGAACTGGTCATTCAGGTCTCGCAGTTCCTCAAACGTCAGCCCTTCGATGAGCGTGGGCAACAATTCGCCGTCGCGCGCACGCCCGATCAACTCGTGGTCATAGCGGGTGCAGGCATCGCCCGTCACGCGGGTGTGGGTCAGGCGTACACGCTGAAGCAACACGCCTTCCACACTCTGCATCTCGCGCCAGGCCTGAACGAAGTGCTTCGCCGCCTCCAGCATCCGCTGCGCGCTGGGTCGGAAGATGCGGCGGATTTCCTGATCGATCAGCGTCTCATCCAGCCCGGCCACCATCTGCCCGGCCAGTTCGTTGAGGTACTGCTCCAGCGCCTTGACGCGGGTCGGCGCTTCCTGCACCTGCTGCGTGGCCTTCACGCGCGCGGCTTGTTCTTGTGCCAGCGCCTGCTGGTGTTCTTGATCGAACTTGGCCAGCGCATCCGCATCGCCCAAGGCCGCCAGTACATCTCGCTGAATGGTCAGCGTCATCTCCGGCTCGGCGGGTTTGTCCCAGCCACAGGTGATGCGGTTGGCGGCGACCAATGCGGCAATGGCCTGATCGTATTGGGCGTTCTGCTTACGCAGACGCTCGAACATTTGCGCCACGGCGCTGACGTCCCCGATTTCATTCAAAGGGGATTCGGTATTCGCTGTGGCGTCGGTGGATTTCTTGCTGCGGCGGATCAGATTCACGGCGGGCTCCTGTCGAAAATAGAGAACGGTTCAGACAGGTGTAATGGTCCGCGTGGAGACAGTTCAGGTCGATCAGGGCGGAGCGGGTGGCTGAGGGTTTGCGGGCACGATTCAGTCGTGCTCGGCCTCGATATCCGGGGCACTGTTGTAAAAAAGCCCTGAAGCAGATAGCAATTTAGAGTAACGCTTGGGGGCTATTGGTGCCCGTTTCGCACAAAAGCGAATTTTGGCCATTTGCCTTCGGAAATCAGCAGGCGAAGAATCTCCTCATTGCGGGCGCACATCCCTCTCGACGGAACAGCGTCCCCCACTGACGACAGGAGATTCCGATGCAACACACGCTGCCCGAACTGATCACCCCGCGCACCCTCGCGGCCCGCTGGGGCCTTTCCGAAAAAACCCTCGAGCGCTGGCGCATGACCGGCAATGGCCCGACGTTTCTCAAGCTGGGCAGCCGGGTGCTGTACCGCATGGATGATGTGTCGGCACACGAGGCACAGCGCACCCGCCGCTGCACCGCAGGGCAGTCTGTCAGCGAAGGAATCTGGCAATGAACCGCGCCCAACGCCGTCAGCGCGACCACCTCACCCGGCAACTGCGTGCCCACATTACCGAACACGGCATCGAGGCCATGCTCGACAAAATGTTCGGCCCGGGCAGCTGGCGGTACGACGCCCGCGAACAGTTGTGGATCGTGCCCGATGCCGAGGACACCGGCCCCGGTCGCGCCTACTACTGTGTGCGCGCCAATGGTGACTGGTTCAAGGCCCGTCTGGGTGCGGAGCACACGCAATGATGGCGACCACAACCCAAGCCACCACCGTGGCCCGCCATCCCTTCTTTGATTTCAACGATGCGGCCGATGTCATCGTGCCTCGCCACGACAAAGACGAAGTCCGCGCTCGCTTGCTGGACCAGCTGGAGTCGGTGCTGCTCTACCTGTTTCCACGCGGCAAACGGCGCGGCAGCCAGTTTTTCATCGGCAATCTGCACGGTGAGCCGGGCGACAGCCTGGTGGTTGAATTGGCTGGCCCCAAGCGCGGCCTGTGGATCGACTTCGCCACCGGCGAATCGGGCGATGTGCTGGCGCTGTGGGCCAGCACCCGGGGCTACCACTTGCCCGCCGATTTCAGCGACCTGCTGGAAGACGCGGGCGATTGGCTGATGGTGCCGCGTATGGTTTCCGCTCCCGCAGTGCACACCAGCCGTGCCTACGACGATCTCGGCCCGCACACCGGCAAATGGGATTACCTGGCCGCCGATGGCAGCCTGCTGGCCTGCGTCTATCGTCACGACACACCCACCGGCAAACAGTACCGCCCTTGGGATGTGCGGGCACGGGCGATGCGGATGCCGGAACCGCGTCCGCTCTACAACCTGCCCGCCATCGCTACAGCGGATGCCGTGGTGCTGGTCGAAGGTGAAAAGTGTGCCGACGCCCTGATGCAACTGGGCATCGCAGCCACCACCGGCATGGGTGGCGCGGCCACGGCCATCGATAAAACCGACTGGATGCCGCTGGCAGGCAAGACGGTCGCCGTCTGGCCCGATCACGATGAAGCGGGCGCGCGCTATGCCGCTGCCGTCATCCAGAAACTGGCGAGCATCGGGGCCACGGTCCGGCGCGTCAGCGTACCGCAGGACAAGCCCGCGAAGTGGGATGCTGCCGATGCCGTGGCGGAAGGCTTTGATGTCGAAGCGCTGCTGCGCGCCTCCCAGCCGGTCACCGACATTGCCACCGCCACCCCGGCGCTGGACATCACCCGCTGGCGCGCAGCAGATCGCTTCATCGGGCAGCCCCAGCAACGCCGCTGGCTGGTCGAAGGCGTGTTCCCCCAGGCACAGGCCGCTCTGATCGCTGCTGCGGGCGGGGTCGGCAAATCGTTCCTGCTGCTGGCGCTCACGCGGGAGGTCGCAGCTTTCGACGGCGTCTGGGCCAATGCGCCGACACTGTTCGGCGGTGCCTTGGCTGGTCATGGCGTAGCGATTTACATCACCGCCGAGGACGATGCCATCGAGGTGCACAACCGGCTCAACGCCTTGGGCCCGATTCCCGACCGGCTCTACGTGCTGCCACTGCCCGATGCTGGAGGCGCGGTGCCGCTGTTTGCACCTGATCCCGCCACCCGAGGCCCCGCGACCACGGCGGCGTGGATGGATCTGGAGCGGCAACTCAAGGCCATGCCCAGCCTGTGCCTGGTGGTGCTCGATCCGCTGCAGCCGCTGTGCGCGCTGGATTTGAACGTGCCGGAGAACGCCCAGTTCGTCTGCTCCCGCTTGGCTGCGCTGGCGGCCAGTACGGGCGCATCGGTGATCGTGTCGCACCACTTTGCCAAGCGCGAGGCCTCCACGCCTGAGCAGGCCCGCGAGGCGATCCGGGGCACCGGCGGCTTGGTCGATGGTGTGCGGGCGGTCTACGCCCTGTGGCACCCCAAGGAAGATCAGGCCAGGAAGCTCTGCGAGGCCTTGGGCGAACCGTTTGAGCGTGGCCGCGTGGTGATGGGCGGTGTGGTCAAGGCCAATGGCCGCGCCAACCTGCGCGTGACCACCTTCTTGCGCGGCGTCAGCGGCTTGCTGATCGATTGCAGCGACCGTCTGCGCCAGACCCGGCCGGAGCCGGATGACCTGTTGCCCGCGCTGAAAGCCGCCATCGCCCGTGCCGCGCGGGATGGCCAGCCTTACACCAAGACCGGCGGCAACGGCCTGTACGAGCGCCGCCATGAACTGCCTGAGGCCTTTCACGCCATCGGCAAGCATCGGCTCACCGGCTGGGTGGATGCCTTACTGGCGCAGGGTGAGCTGATCACCGCCATGGCCGAAGGCTCGAAGCTGGTGAAGTGGCTCGACATGCCCGATGGCCCGGTCGCCCAAGGGCAGGCGGTGTTTGTCACCGGCCACCTGACCCGCTCCAGCGCCGGTCGGCCTGTCGTCGAGTAATGCTTCCCGCCCCCAATAATCGTTCCCGGCTTCCCGCTTTCCCACCGGGAACGCTCAGGGGGTGGGAATGATTTACCGCCAGCAAACACAAGGGTTTAAATCGTTCCCGGGGCAAATCGTTTCCAGCGGAGCTGGTAAGGATTAAAACCCAATGAAATCAACGCACTCCCGGGTTCCCGGTGATTCCTCTCTAAAGAGAGGGTGAGCATTGGGAATGCTCACCTCACTCGCGTGGATGAGGTCGCGATTTGCGACCCCATCGACCGCCACAGGCAAAACGGGTCCTTCCTGGCGATATTCCAATACGGGGGGCGCGAGCGCAGCATTGAGCTACCGTCCGACCAGAAAACAAGGTTTGCAGGGTTTGCGGTTCGCACCCGGCAGCGCGGGCCAGAGGGCCAAAGCCTCGCCAGCGCGGGCGTGTACGGGATGGCGGCAACGCAGAAGGTGCGCACCTGGGTGCGTACCCGGTTTGCAGGTTTGCACCCGACCGCGCGGAAAACGGCCAGGGACGAAAACACAATGCTGCTGCGGGGTTGCGGCTGATTCGCCGCCTGGATTGCTGAAATCGGCCCACGAGCGTTTTGCACACCGTCTGACGGATCGGACACAGATTGTCGTAACTCCCTGTGAGGCGCACACGCACGCGCACGCGTAGGAGTTACGACGTAGTCCGTCCGATCCGTCAGACGCGCCGGAGCATCAGCGCGGGAGGGCCTCCAGAAACTGGACACCCTTGGCCACCAATCAGAGCGCCCGGTACACCCGTTCGCCGCTGTCGTTGTGCGCCAGCACCACGTTCAGGCCCAACTTCTTGCGCAGCATCCCGGAAATTGCCCCGCGCACGGTATGGTTTTGCCAGCCGGTGGCCAGCATCAGTTGCAGGCTGGTCGCACCCTGCGGGCGGCGCAGCGCCACCACGAGGGCGGCGAGTTTGGTGCCGGGGCGGATCGGGATGCCCTCCAGAAGTTGGAGGTCGTCGGTGGCGTCCATCGGCTGGACGTCATCCGGCGGCACGGGTCGTTGCAGGCCGATGGCCGCATAGCCCGCGTCGGTCAGCACGTGGCCGCTGTCGGCAGGGTCGATCCACCCGCGCTGCAGCAGTGCAGTCAGCACCTTGACCCGCGCCCCGCCGCGCATGTTGGCGGGCGGGATCACGCGCCCATCGGCACGGCGGGCCGCAGTACGCAGCAGCAGGCGTTGCGCCGGGGAGAGCTTGGGCAGGGTGTCCATCATCGCCCCCTCACTTGGCCTGGCCGTCGAAGATCGCCAGCAGGTCGTCCAGCGCCTGATCCATCCGCCCGAGGTCACCCACGTGCCCCCAGTGGATGGCGTCAGAGTCGTGGCGGAAGTGGTCGTCGGCCAGTTGCCGCAAGGCCTCGATCTTGTCGAGGATCAGCGGCAGGCGCTGCAGGTAGGTGTCGAGGGCTGTGGGCTGGGTGGTCATGGCGGGCTCCCGGTTGATGGATGACGCCACCATTCACGCGCTGAACCACAAGCAAGCCAAGCTAAAGATCATGCTCTGGGCATCGGGCGCTCGCCGGCCACGCGCCAAACTGATAAATTACGTCCTTTACGACTGAAACCGACTTTATGCCGCCCAAGCCGCTGTCACCGGAGCATTGCCATGACCGCTGAACCATGGGTATCCGTGGACCAGATTGCCGAGCATCTGGGTGTCACGCGCGATTCGATCTACCGCTGGATCGACCGCAAGGGCCTGCCTGCACACCGCGTGGGGCGGTTGTGGAAGTTCCAGGTTTCCGAGGTGGACGACTGGGTGCGCGCCGGTGGTGCGGATGAGCATGCGGCTCAGGAAGAAAAGGGCTCGTGATGACTGGGCCCATCGAATTGCTGAATGAACACGAGTCTGTTGCCCGCGTGGGTTGGCAGGCCAAAAGGAGGGAAGTTTGTCCGCCATTGATACCCTGATCGCCCAAATCAGCGATCCGCGCCTGCGCGAGCGCCTTGCTGCCGAGTGGGACAACGCGAAGAAAGAAAAGAAATTCGGTTTGGTGTTCGAAGATCACCTGCCCGAGTTGTTGCCACTGCATGGTGCCAAGCCACGCAAGGGCGATCTGGTGTGCCGCCGTCAGGGTGCGCTGAAAGATGTATGGCAAATCAAGTCCATCCATGCGGGCGTGGCCACCTGCGTTAAACCCAGCAACGAAACGCACCCCAGCGATCCCACCCGTGCTGCGGCAGAGCCGGTGCAGTTGCCGGTAGATGAGCTGCTGGTGGTGCGGGAGTTTGGCGAGCCGATCTTCCCCGCGCTGGTGCCGGTAGATGCCGTGGCCAACGGCCCGGCAGATGCCCCCTGGCACACGCTGATCGAGGCCGACAACTACCACGCGTTGCAACTGCTGGACTATTTGTATGCCGGTCAGGTGGATTGCATCTACATCGACCCGCCCTACAACACCGGCGCGCGCGACTGGAAATACAACAACGACTACGTGGACGGCAACGATGGCTGGCGGCACAGCAAATGGCTGGCCTTCATGGAAAAGCGGCTGAAACTGGCCAAGAGACTGCTCAAGCCAGGCACCGGAGTGCTGATCGTCACGATTGACGAGCACGAGGTGCATCACCTTGGGATGCTGCTGGAGCGGGAATTTCCGGAGGCATACCGGCAGTTGGTAACCATCGTTATTAACCCAAAAGGTGTAACTCAGGGGCGTTTCTCTAGGGTTGAGGAGTACGCACTTTTTTGTTTTGGAAACCAAGCATTCGTAAACAGCTTGGGTGATGACCTGCTTTCGCCAGCTAAACCTGGCACAAATACGACTCCGCGATGGAAGGGGCTTCTTCGGTCAGGTACAAACGCGCGCCGCCAGGATCGACACAAGATGTTCTTCCCCGTGCTTATTGATACTAAGCGGAATGCCATTGTTGGGGCTGGTGATTACCTTCCTTTGGATCAAACTCCAGACTTGGACGCGAAAGTTGACGGTTTTGCCGCTGCTTGGCCGATTCGCATGGATGGAAGTTTCGGGAACTGGGGCGTTGGTCCTGAATCGTTGCGTGGATTGATTAAGAAAGGCTACGTAAGCCTAGGCGGTTTTGATGAGAGCAGACGAACTTGGGGTATCTCGTACCTTAGTCGCAAACTTCAACTGCAAATTGAAAGTGGCGCGATTCGGGTCGTCGAGTTTGACAAGCTACGCAATGTTGTAAGCGTTGAATACGCTGAGGAGCGCGAACGACAGATCAAAACCGTCTGGCATCGCAGTGCACACGATGCCGGGGCCTATGGCGCTGACATACTCAAATCGATCTTTGGCGAAGGACGAAAATTCTCGTTTCCCAAATCGCTCTATGCCACTCGCGATGCAGTCGCAGCCGTTGTCCGCGATCGCCCCAACGCACTGATCGTCGATTTCTTCGCAGGCAGCGGCACCACGCTGAATGCCGTCAACCTGCTCAACGCCACCGATGGCGGGTCACGCCGCTGCATCCTGGTCACCAACAACGAAGTCTCGGCAGAAGAAGCCGCCGCGCTGAGCGCCCGCGGTCTGCAACCGGGCGACGACGAGTGGGAGGCGCAGGGCATCTGCCGTTCGGTGACCTGGCCGCGCAGCAAGTACACCATCCTCGGCCAGCGCGACGATGGTTCGGTGCTGACCGGTGAATACCTGACCGGCAAAACGGTGGAGCGGGAGAAAGCGCGCAGCTTCACACAGATCGGTTTTGTCGATCCTGCGCAGCTCGACACGCTGCCCAAGAAAAAGCAGGTGGTGGCGCTGATCGACGGCTTGCCGCAAACGCTGGTGAAAGACCCGTGCCGATTCATCGTGTCGGACGACCACAAGGCCAGCGTGTTGTTTGACCCGGCAGCCGCAGAAGATTGGCTGGAGGCGCTAGACGGGCAAGAGCACATCACTGACTTCTATATCGTCACGCCCGTCAAGCGCGTGTTTGAGCAGTTGAAAACACTGGTGACCGAGTTGCTCGGGCCGATCCTGGTACCGGAGGAAGAAAAGCGCCCGATGAGCGCGGGTTTTGCCGCCAATCTGGCGTACTTCAAGCTAGATTTTCTGGAAAAGGAGCGCGTTACCTTGCGCCAGGCCTTCCGCGAAATCCTGCCGCTGCTGTGGTTGAAGTCGGGCGCTTTGGGGCCGCGCCCTGAACTGCCCCGTGGAGAGCCCGAACCTGTGGTGTTTGCACCGGAGGGCAGCAATTTCGTGGTGCTGCTTGATGAAACCCGCATGGGCCGCTTGCTCAAAGCGCTGGAAGGCCGCACAGGCCAACCATGTTTGAGGCAGGTGTTCATCGTCACCGATGCGGACGAATCCTTCAAAACCATGGCGCAAGATGTGCGCGAGGTGGCGGGCCAGGCCAATCCCGGCTTGGGGGTGGTGCAGTTGTACCGCGATTACCTGCTCAATTTCATGATCAACAAGAATCAGGACCGCGCTGCCGGTCACACCGATATCCAGGGAGCGCGGGCATGAAGGTCACGCTGTTCGATTTTCAGAAAGACGCGCTGGGCAAACTACGCGATGCCTTGGTGAGCGCCCGCAAGAGCGTGTCGCCGGATAACCAGCAAGTCGTGGCCTTCTCGGCCGCTACGGGCAGCGGCAAGACCATCATGATGACGGCGCTGTTCGAGGCCATTCTGGACGAGCCCGATGACCAGTTGGCCTGGCCGCTGGATTGGGCGCCGCAGCCCGATGCCGTCATCCTGTGGGTGTCGGACATGCCCGAGCTCAACGAGCAAACCAAGCTCAAGATCGAGAGCAAGTCGGACAAGGTGTACCGGGTTAATCAGCTCATCACCATTGATGCGCATTTCGACGCGCCCCTGCTGGATGGCGGGCGCATCTATTTCATCAACACGCAGAAGCTGGCCGTAAATCAACCGCTGACCAACCGTGGCGACGGACGGCAGCATTTGATCTGGGAAACGCTGACCAATACGGCACGGGCGATTCCGGATCGCTTCTATGTGGTGATCGACGAAGCGCACCGCGGCATGACCTCGGGCAAGGGAGCGCAGGCTGCGCAAACCTTGATGCAGCGCTTCTTGCTGGGGTACCCCGAGGTGGGCCTGGTCAAGATGCCGATGGTGATTGGCGTCTCGGCTACGCCCAAGCGGTTTCTGGATTTGATTGCCAATGCCGAACACACCGTGACCACGCACAAGGTGGCCGTACCGGCAGAAGAAGTGCGTAAATCCGGCCTGCTGAAAGACCGCATCCTGATTCATCACCCTGAAGCTGCCACGACAGCCGAGATGGCGCTATTGGAAGAAGCCGCCCGGCGCTGGGGACAGATGACGGCCGCCTGGGGCGCGTATTGCCATGACGAAAAAGAGCAAATCATCTGGCCGGTGCTGGTGGTGCAGGTCGAAAACGGTTCCGACCGTCAACTCACCAAGACCGATCTTGGCGCAGCGCTGACCGTGATCGAGAGTGCCATTGGCCGTCGCCTGAACGAAGGCGAGGTTGCCCATGCGATGCACGACACGGGTGACCTGGACGTGGGCGGCCGCCGGGTGCGCAAGGTCGAAGCCTCGCGGATTGATGCGGACAAAAACATCGGTGTGGTGTTCTTCAAGACCAGCCTGTCCACCGGCTGGGATTGCCCGCGCGCCGAAGTGATGATGTCGTTCCGCCGTGCGGAGGACCACACCTACATCGCCCAGTTGCTGGGCCGGATGGTGCGCACGCCGCTGGCACGCCGCATCGAAAAGGATGCGGCGCTCAACGATGTGCATCTGTTTTTGCCCTACTTCGATACGGGGGCCGTGGAAAGCGTGGTGGCCTCGCTGCACAACGCGGAAGATGTGCCGCCCGCCGAAACCGGCTCCAGCCGCAATCTGGTGGTGCTCAAGCGGCGCGAAGGCTGCGAGTCCATCTTTGCGGCACTTGATGAAGTGATCACCTACCGCGTGAATGCTGCTCGAGCACAAAGCCCGCTGCGCCGGTATATGGCCATCTCACGCAGCCTGACCATCGATGAGATCGATGACGATGCCTGGGGCCAAGCCAAGCAGCAGATTGTTGAGTGGATGGGGCAGCAGGTCGCCGCGATCAAGGCGGCAGGCCAGTTCGATGCTGCGGCCAAAGCGATCACGCAGGTTGGCCTGCGGACCCTGGCTGTCAATAACGGCGCTGGCGTAGCTGAGCCGACTGCGGACTATCACATTGATGCCTCGGACGTAGACATTGATCGGCTGTTTGAAGAAGCTGGTCGCGCCTTCAGCCATGGCCTGCAGATGGAGTACTGGCGCGCTCACGCGGATCGCGATGCGCTGGATGTGAAGGTCGAGGCCATCGTTCTGGCCCGCAACGCGGCAGAAATGGCTGTTCTGGAATCCAAGGCGGAGGCGGCCTTCGACAGCCTTTATGACCAGCACAAGAAGGCCATCTACAAACTCAAGGAGCAGCGACGCGTCAATTACGAAAAGCTGCGCCTGGCAACAGCCAAACCTAGCGAAGTGCCGTGGCATTTGCCGGCATCCATCGACTTCAAGCGCCTGCCGACTGATCCGCTCTGGGAGCGGCATCTGTATGTGGAGGGTAACGGCCAGTTCCGCGCCGAGCTGGGCAGTTGGGAAGCCGGGATATTGAAGGAGGAGCTGGCCAAAGCCGAAGTGGTCGGCTGGCTGCGCAATCTGGATCGCAAACCGTGGTCGCTGGAAATCCCGTATGAAACTGGCAGTGACGTGCGTCCGATGTTTCCGGATATGGTCGTGGTGCGCAAAGTCGGCAGCGACTTCGCCATCGACATTTTGGAACCCCACGACCCTAGCCTGAGTGACAACTTTGAGAAAGCCGTCGGGCTGGCAAAGTTTGCGGAAAAGCACGGCGCGCTGTTCGGGCGCATCCAACTGATCCGCAAACAGTCTTCCGCGGGTGGCGAGCATTTCGCGCGCCTGGAGATCAATCAGGCCGCCACGATTAAAAAGCTGTTGCTGATCACGAGTAATCCGCAGCTCGACGATCTGTTTGCTGTTGCATCCAAGTAATCCCAGGGAGTGGAAATGAGTTCAAGTAAAAAGGGGCAGATCGAGAGCGCCAAGATCGTCATTGGCGAGGTGTTCTCGCGTTTCTGGTTCCGCATCCCGGATTACCAGCGAGCCTATGTCTGGGGCAAAGATGAGATTTCCGAGCTGATCGATGATGTGAATTACGCCAGCGAGCACAACCCGGAAGGGCAGTACTTTCTGGGTTCTATGGTGCTGCGCAAGGCAACTCGCACCACCGACGGGGTGAGCTTTGAAGAGTACGAACTACTGGATGGCCAGCAGCGTCTGACCACGTTAATGCTGATGCTGGCCTGCATCCGTGACCGAGTGACGGATGACAAGCTTAAAGCCGCTTGCCGTGAAATGCTGTTCCAGGAAGAGAACAAGTGGAAGAAGATTCCCGGTCGCAATCGCATCGTCTATGACATTCGCGATAACGTTGGCACCTTCATCGAAAGTTACATCAAGACTGATGGTGGCTCTCAGAGCCCGGATTTGGTGGGCATCGCAGCCAGCAAGAACCTGTCGCTGTCGAATATGGCCGCAGGCTTGCAGACCATACATGCCAGTATTGATGACACCACCCGTTTTCCGTCTGAGGCAGACTTTGACCGCTTTGTGGGATATTTGCTGAACAACGCACTGTTCATCTATGTCTCCACCGAGGATCTGGACGACGCTTTCCGCCTGTTCACCATCCTTAACGACCGGGGCATCCCCCTGTCGAACAGCGACATCCTCAAGGCCAAAAACCTTGGCGCCATCAGCAAGGACAGTGAGCGCACCAAATGGGCCGAATACTGGGAGGAGGTCGAGGGCGAGATGGGTCGTGATGAATTCGACCGATTCCTATCCCTGGTGCGCACGATCTACGTGAAAGATAAGGCGCGCGAAGGTCTGCTCAAGGAATTCGACGAGCGCATCTACGGTGCCAAACCACCGTTGCTGGCGCTGGGCACTGACAGTTTTGAGGCTGTCAAAGCCTACAAGGACGCTTTCGACGAGGCAATCCAGTTTGATGGCCTGCCAACCAGCCTTGGCAACGCGTACCGCAACCGCATCAACGTGATGCGCCGTGGCTTGCCTGCCACCGATTGGATTCCACCGGTGCTGGCCTGGTATCGCAAATTCAAGGCTCAGAAACTGCTCGATCTGATCGAGCGCATCGATAACAAATTTTCGGCCGACTGGATTGTGCAGCTGACACCAACCCAGCGGATCAGCAACATGAACGAGGTGCTCAAGGCCATCGAGTCAGCCAGGACTCCAGACGAGGTCTTGGCCAGCAGGGTTTTCGATTTCGACTCTAAGCAGCTGATGGATCTGCTCGACGGTGCGATCTATGGGCGGCGCTTTGCCAGGTATGTGCTGTTGCGTTTGGAATATCTGCTGGCCAGTCATGCCGCACCCTTGAACTTGCCCGACGAGATCAGCGTCGAGCACATTCTGCCGCAGACACCGGGCAAAGCCAGCCAATGGCTCAAGGATTTCACCGATGCGCAGCGTGAGGTATGGCTTCACCGGCTCGGCAACCTGATGCTTCTGTCACGACGTAAGAACACGTCGCTGGGCAACCTGGACTTTGCCGATAAACGGGTGCGTTACTTCGAGGACCGAGTTGAAAGCTTGCCAAACTCCCAGCGTCTCCTGGCCTTGGGTACCTTCACTCTGGGTGATCTAGAGGTGCGGCATAAGGATTTGCTGAATCGTCTGGCCGGGTCATATGGGATCAAAGCATGACTCCGCAGCTGGTGGGCGGGAACTGGATTCTCGTTTGTATGTTTGCGACGGAGTTCTTGGCCCCGACTTTTAAACACAGCGCAACGATTCGGCCCAGGGAGTGAAGCGCGTGGCAACGAAGAAAACTCCGAAATCGACCCCCAGCTGGAGCGACGTTAAAACCAAACTGGCCGACTTCGACCGCGCTGGCCTGATGGGGCTTGTGCAAGACCTGTACGCCGCCAGTAAAGACAACCAGGCATTCCTGCACGCCCGCTTCGGACTCGGCGAAGATGTGCTCAAGCCCTACAAGGCCGCCATCGACCGCTGGCTCTGGCCCGACGTGTTCAAGAACCAGGACACCTCGGTAGCCAAGGCCAAAAAGGCTATTTCGGATTACAAGAAAGCTGTCGGGCAACCCGACGGACTTGCGGAACTGATGGTGTTTTACTGTGAGCGTGCAGCCGGGTTCAGCAACGACATTGGCCTGCAGGACGAGGGGTACTTCGACGCACTGGTGCGAATGTTCGAACAGGCCTTGAAGGCGATTGCTGCATTGCCCGATGCGGCGCGATCCACGCTCTGGGGACGTCTGTGCGTGGTTCGAAACATCAGCCACAACTTTGGTTACGGCGTAGGCGACGATATGGATGAGTTGCTTTCCGAGTACGGGGTCGATGACTGAACGGACAGCTCTCTCAACTTTGCAGGCCGAAAACGCCCGCCTGATCGCGCTTCTTGAATCCCACGGCATTGAGTGGCGTGCGCCGCAATCAGCTATCGTTGTGGCGAGGGAGCCGGAACCGTCCCGGCTTTCCACTGCCGAAAAGGTGGCGCTGTTCCGCCGTCTGTTTCGAGGCCGCACCGATGTCTATCCAGTTCGATGGGAAGGCAAGACCTCAGGCAAGTCGGGCTACGCACCAGCCTGCGCCAATGAGTGGCGCGCCGGTATCTGCGAAAAGCCGCGCATCAAATGCGGCGATTGCAGCAATCGCCTGCTGATCCCACTGTCCGATGCGGTGATCTACGATCACCTGGCCGGCGAGCACACAGTAGGCGTCTATCCGCTGCTGGAGGATGACACCTGCTATTTTTTGGCTGTGGATTTCGACGAGGCCGACTGGAGCGACGACGCGAGAGCGTTCATGCGGTCCTGCGAAGAGCAGGGTGTTCCGGCTGCGCTGGAAATCTCGCGGTCCGGCAATGGCGCGCATGCATGGGTGTTTTTCGCCAGCCGGGTTTCAGCGCGTGATGCCCGCCGCTTGGGCACGGCCATCATCACCCATACCTGCGCTCGCACCCGGCAACTGAAGCTGGAATCCTATGACCGACTGTTCCCGAACCAGGACACCATGCCCAAAGGCGGGTTCGGCAACCTGATCGCCTTGCCGCTGCAGAAAGGTCCGAGGGAGCAGGGTTTCAGCGTCTTTGTCGATCCCGATCTGCGACCGTACCCTGATCAATGGGCGTTCCTCGCGTCCATCCAGCCGATGGCCGCGCACGATATCGAGCCGACCATCCTCCGGGCCTCGGGTGGCGTCCATCCGCTAGACGTCACCTTCATCGACGACGAGGACCTGGCCACGCCCTGGAAGCGCGAGAATACATCGGCCAAGAAACTGGCCGGTCCGATGCCGAAGTCACTGACCGTCACGCTGGCCAATCTGATCTATTTCGAGAAGGCCGAGTTGCCGCAGGCTCTGGCCAACCGGCTGATCCGGCTGGCGGCTTTCCAGAACCCTGAGTTCTACAAGGCCCAGGCGATGCGGATGTCGGTGTGGGACAAGCCGCGCGTCATTGGATGCGCCGAGAGCTATCCCCAGCACATCGCCCTGCCGCGCGGTTGCCTGGATGCCGCGCTGTCCTTGCTGCGAGAGAACGGTATTGCCTGTGACCTGCGAGACGAACGCTTCGGCGGCCAGCCGCTGGATGTGTCTTTCGTCGGCAGTCTGCGCCTCGATCAGGAAGCCGCTGTTGCAGGACTGCTCACCCACGATGCTGGCGTGCTGTGCGCGCCAACTGCCTTCGGCAAGACGGTCACCGCCGCCGCGATGATCGCCCGGCGGGGCGTCAACACCCTGGTGCTGGTGCATCGCACGGAGTTGCTCAAGCAATGGCAGGAGCGCCTGCAAGCTTTTCTGGGTGTCGCCAAGGGCGTGGTCGGCACCATAGGCGGCGGCAAGGCCAAACCGACTGGCAAGATCGACATCGCGGTGATGCAGTCCCTGTCCCGCCAGGGTGAGGTGAACCCGCTGGTCGAGGACTATGGGCAGGTGATCGTCGACGAGTGCCACCACGTCGGCGCAGTCTCCTTCGACGCGATCCTCAAGCGGACCAAGGCGAAATACGTGCTGGGCCTGACGGCGACCCCGATTCGCCGCGACGGGCAGCAGCCAATCATCTTCATGCAGTGCGGGCCGATCCGATACACGGCCGCCAAGCCAGCCGGGGCACCGCGTGATCTGGAAGTGCTGCCTCGTTCACGCTTCGGCCGGATCGACGTGCCGACCGATGCTGGCATTCAGGACGTCTTCCGGCACCTCGCCAACGATTCGGCCAGAACAGCTGCCATTGCCGCCGAGGTGCGCGATGCCGTCGCGCAGGGACGCAAGGTGCTGGTCCTGACAGAACGCACAGAACACCTCGATGCCATCAAGACGGAACTCGACAGCCTGCAACCGGCCCCGTTCGTCTTGCACGGAAGAATGTCCAGGAAGCAACGAGCGACGCTGGTCGCGGACCTGGATGCACTACCGCCCGACGCGCCGCGCGTCCTTTTGTCCACCGGCAAGCTGGTTGGCGAGGGATTCGATCACCCGCCGCTCGACACCCTGGTTCTCGCGATGCCGGTGTCTTGGAAGGGCACGTTGCAGCAGTACGCCGGGCGCCTGCACCGCGAGCACGCCAGCAAGACTGACGTGCGGATCATCGACTTCGTCGACACCGGTCATCCGGCGCTGCTGCGGATGTGGGACAAGCGGCAGCGTGGCTACCGGGCGATGGGGTATCGCATCAGCAGTGAAGATTTGAAGTGAGGTGTGAATTCGCCAGTGCCTGCAGCAACCCGCGCCAGTGCTCATAAGCTCGGGAGGCCGGTCGGCAGATGGTCAGCCACCCACCACCACTTCCCAGAAAAACCAACCGGTTTCCGGTTGGTTTTTTTTCGTCCAGCCGGCACTCTTAAACCCGTCCCAGCATCTCCCTGGCGTAGGCCAACCAGACATGGCCAGGATCGACGCAGCGGGCGTGGGCATCGAAATGATCATGGCCGGGCAGGATATTGATGGTGGCTGACACACCGGCGGCCTGCAACCTGGCGCACAGCGTGACGGCCTCGCTGGCGAGATTGCCCAGGTCATGCTGGCCTGCGGTAATGTGAAATGGCACCGCCCTCGGACTGACGTGCGACAGCGGGCTGGCCGCCGGCAGGTCGGCCGACTCGGGAACGAAGGCCGCACAGATGGCAGCGGCGAAGCGGTTGCGCTCGTCGCTGGTGTCATACTGCAAGTCGTAGAGCCCGCTAATCGGCAACACGCCACGGATGCAATCGACCCCCAACCCTTCGGCTGCCAGCCAGCGTGGGTCCAGCGCCACCAGGCTCGCCAGGTGTGCGCCGGCCGAATGCCCGGACAACAGAATGCGGCCGGGATCGCCGCCGAATTCCGCGATGTGCTGTTGCACCCATTTCAGGGCCGCTGCGACATCCTGAACGGCAGCCGGATAGACATATTCAGGCGCCAGGCGATATTCCACCGATACCAAGATAGCCGGCTGTGGCAACAGCGCGGGTGCCATGAATCCCGCCCATTCTTTGTAACCACCGACCCAGGCGCCGCCATGCACAAATACCAATACTGGCAGGCCGGTGCGCTCGCCTGCCGGCGCATAGATGTCCAGCCGCTGGTCGGGGTGGCTGCCATAGGCACGGTCTGCGCTCAGGCGGATGCCGGGCAATGCCGCAGCAGCCCGCGAGCGCGCCAGCACAGCGTCGGAATAGGCATCGGCTGCCGGAAAATGCATGGGGGGACGCTCAGGTAACTGATCAAAAGGCATCTCGTACTCCTCAATGGTTGGTTGAATGGCTGCACTTCAACGCGCAGCCGTGGCGGCTTCGCAGCGGCCTGTCTCCTGCACTGTCTCAAGCCGCCACGCGCCTGCCCAGCCAGGGCGCGGGCGCCCAGTCCGTACGCACGATGGGTTCGGACATGCCGGGACCACAGATTTTTCCGCCCAGCCAGGCATTGCTGGACACACTGCGCAGCAGGCGCGTGCGTTCTTCATTGGGCAGGGAAACCAGCTCTCCCCACATGCAGGACCAATACTGGCATTCGTCCGTCAAGGGACGTACCGCCGCCTCCCAGGCCTTGAGCGCGTCCGGGATGTCGCGCCTGTCCGTGACGTTTGCCATGTAAGCGGCCAGCGCCATGCCATTCTGCATGGCCATGCCGCCGCCCTGCCCGAAGTTGGGCGGCTGGGCATGCGCCGCATCGCCCAGGATGCAGGCGCGGCCTGCCGACCAGGTGTCGCACTTGACGATGGCATAGACATTCCACAGCACTTCGGCGTCGATGCGGTCGAGCAGAAAGCGCCAGTGCGGGAAGTCCGTGCGCCAGCAGTCAAGGACAGCCGGGTCACGCGCTTCGTCGTCGCGCTCCGGGCATGTCAGCGCCAGATAGATTTCCTCGCTGTTGATGGGCGTCACCAGCAGGCGCCGTCTGCCATTCCAGTTCTCGAAGCAGCGGCCTCGATCCGCCGGGTCCAGGTCCTCCTGCTTCGCCTTGACGATGGTGCGCAGTGCTCCTTCAGGTGAACGCAGGAACGAGGTTTCCAGTCCCAGCGAGCGGCGCACCGGGGAGCCTGCCCCGTCACAGCCCACCACCAGGTCAGCCCGGACCCGGTCGCCATTGGCAAAGGCCAGGCTGCCATCAGCGCGCGCACCCACGACCTGCGCATGGGTGACGATGCGCACGCCCGAGCGGCGCGCGGCTTCTTCCAGCCCCGCCAGAAGATCGGTGCGCGCCACGCACAGGATGTCCAGCCCCGGCGGCACGAAGGCCGGGGTCATCATTTCATTGTCCTGGTTACGGTTCTCCACCCCCAAGGACCAGAACGGATCGCGCAGGGCACGTTCGTAGGCGCCGATGTCGCGCAGTACCTTGAGGCCATTGGTCCAAAGGTAGATGCCGGAACCTGTCACGCGCAAGACCGGGTTGGATTCGTACACTGTGACGTCCCAACCGCGCTGCGCCAGCGCTGTTGCCGTGGTCAGCCCGCCGATGCCGCCACCACTGATGATTGCTTTCATGCTCATGTCTCACTCCTGGAGGCCCGTGCCTGCACGGGCATATTGAGGGTCGCTGCTGCGCTGGACGACAGGCCGCCGTCCGGCCCATCCGTCATCCCTGACGCAAAGCCCGGCCATAGCTGATCAGGCCCACGCCTCCCATCCACTCCTCCACCGCCTCGTAGAGCACGATGTCTGCCGGTTCGGCGCGCATGGCGCCCATCAGGGCAACCCACAACATCATTTCCAGGCCGCCGTCGCCCCCCTCGGCACGCGCAGCTTCGTGCGTCAGGCTGCTGAAGTAAGCCACATCGCCGGCCGCCAGCTTTTCAAGGATCATGCGATCCCATTCCACATTGATGAGCGGCCGGCCAGAAGCCACCATCTGGTGCTCGCGTTCCAGCAGCGCCATGGGCAGCGCAGGGTCCAGGCGCAAGGCATCGCGGCCCAGCAGGTGCAATTGTTCCAGGCGCGGCACCAGCGGGTCGTCGGCGCTCATGTCATTGGTCGTGATGGGCGGCCAGTGGGAAATACCACCACTGGCCATGAACGCCACGCGTTCCCCCCGGCCATCAACCACTCGGCGCACGGCAGCGCCCAGCTCATAGACCCGGCGCCAGCTCGGCAGCGGCGGCAGGAAGCAGTTGACGTAGATCGGCACAACGGGAATGTCCAGGTCTGGCCAAAGATATTTCTTCGGAATCAGGACGTTATGTACGAATTCGGCTTCATCGAACAGGAAAGGCTCTATACCCTGCTCCATCAGGCCCTGGTAGATCGCATTAGCCACTTCCGGATGGCCCGGCACCGGGCCGCGCTGCATCTGTATCCAGGCTTCGGTTTCCGGCGTCGGACCCCAATGGGTCGCACCGGCCCCTACCGCAAATGCCGGCATGCCTCGCCGTGTGAACATGTCGAAGTGGTCGTTCACAAAGGCGATCATCACGTCCGGACGTGCAGCACTCACCTGCTGTTTCACTACCTCGAACCCTGCCAGGATACGGCCGATCTGTTCGCGGCTGGGCCGGTCCATCAGGTTGCCCAGGCCGGGCGTATGGGTGATGCCGAAAGCGGCAGCCACTTTGTCATGCGTTTGGGTCATCTCTGTACTCCTCTCTCTTTCTGGTTCGTCTCTCCCGATGGCAACGCCGCCGGGAAGAAACATCCACGGTCAATGGGAAGGCGCCGGCGGCAGCGTGGACGCCTGCACCGGTTCGGGCGCACGTCCGGAACGGAAGGCGCGGGGAAACAGGAAATAGGCCAGCGCCGGCAGCAGCACGAGCGCGCCGAGCATGTTCCACAGGAACATGAATGCCAGCAGCAGCCCCATGTCGGCCTGGAATTTGATGGGGCTGAATATCCAAGTGGCGACACCCGCCGACAGCGTGAAGCCCGTCAGCATCACCACCTTGCCGGTAAACAGCAGCGCCCCGCGATAAGCCTCGCGCAAGGCCATGCCCTGGCGCAGGTTGGCCAGCATGGCCGACAGGATGTAAAGCGCGTAATCGACGCCTATGCCGACGCCCAGCGCAATGACAGGCAGCGTGGACACCTTCACGCCTATGCCCAGCAACACCATGACAGCCTCGGCCAGCAGTGAAGTCAGCACCAGCGGCAACACAGCCACTACCACCGCGCGCCAGTTGCGGAACGTCAGGAAGCACAGCAGCACCACGGCGCCATACACCATGAACAACATGCGCCGCCAGGCATCGCTCACGACTTCGTTGGTGGCGGCTTCGATGCCGGCACTGCCGGCCGCCAGCAGGAAGCGTGCATGTTCGCTGTCATTGACGCGGGCGAAGGCCTCGATATGCTGCGTCACGCGCGTCAAGGTGGCTGCCTTGTGATCCTGCAGATAGACATACAGCGTCAGCAGGCTGCAAGCCTCGTTGTAAAGGCCGCGCGGCGAGGCGCCAGTGACGGAGTTCAGAATGCTCTGGTTGGGAATGAATTCATACCACCTGGGGTTCCCTTCGTTCAGACCCATGACTGCCCGGCGTGTCAATTGCGCCAGCGTACTGGTGGCCTCCACGCCCTCCAGGCGCTGCAATTCCCATTCCAGCGCGTCGATGCGGTTCAGGGTTTCATAGCGCGCGCACTCGCCCTCAGGCGTTTCGACCATGACCGCCAGCACATCGGTGCTCGCGCCATACGCCTGCCCCATATAGGCTACGTCCCGGTTGTAGCGGCTATCGGCACGCAGTTCGGGCGCGCCCTGGTCCAGATCGCCGATCTGCAGGCGTGTGCTGGCGTAGAAACCCGCTCCGCCCAGCAGCACGGCCAGCAGCACGGCCGCCCCCGCCCGGCGCGGCTGAGTGAAATCGGCCAGCGCATTCCACAGCCGCTGGCCACGCCCTGTCGCTGCGGCCTGATCAGCCATCAGGCTGCGACGCGCCGCGCGCGCACTCACACCGGTATAGCTGAGCAAAATAGGCAACAGCACCAGATTGGTGACAATCAGCATCGCCACCCCCAGGCTGGCGGCAATCGCCAGTTCGCGGATCGCCTGAATGTCGATCGCCAGCAATACCGCAAACCCGACGGCATCGGCAAGCAATGCCGTCAGTCCCGCCATGAACAGGCGCCGAAAGGTATAGCGCGCCGCCAGCAGTTTGTGCACGCCGCGCCCGACATCCTGCATGATGCCGTTCATCTTCTGGGCCCCATGACTCATGCCTATCGCGAATACCAGGAAAGGCACCAGGATGGAGTACGGGTCGAGCACATACCCGAGCAGCGGCAGCGTACCTAATTGCCACACGACTGCCACCAGCGACACCAGCACAACCAGCAGCGTGGAGCGCACGCAGCGGGTGTACCAGAACACCATAAGCGCCGCGATGGCCAGGGCCAGCATGAAAAAGGCCAGCACGTCATGCACGCCGTCGATCAGGTCGCCCACGATTTTTGCAAAACCAACGATATGCAGCGTTACGCCCCGCTGTTCGTACTTGTCCCGCAGTGCTTCCAGGCTGGCGGCCAACGCCCCGTAATCCAGCGCCTGTCCCCCCGCTTGGGCCAGCAAGGGCACGAAGATGACCGAAGAACGGGCATCGAACGCCACGAGCTGCCCGATTTCACCCGAGCGGCCGATATTGGTGGCCAGCTGCTGCAGGCTCTGCGGGCCGCCATCATATTGGTCAGGAATCACCGGCCCGCCTTCCAGGCCTTCTTCAGTCACGCCGGTCCAGCGTGTCGTCGGGGTCCAGAGCGACTTCATCTGCGAACGGTTTACCCCTGGCAACAGGAACACTTCGTCGCTCAGCTCGCGCAAGGTGTCGAGATACTCGCGGTCGTAAATGCTGCCTTGCGGGTTGGCTACCACGATGCGCACCACATTGCCCAGGCCAGCGAGATCGTCCTGGTGCGCGGCAAAATTGACGATGTAGGGATGATGCGCCGGGATGGTTTTCTCGAAACTGGCATTAACCTGCAAATGTGTGATCTGCCATCCCATGAAACAGGTCACCAGCAGGCAAAGCAGCACCACCCAGCGGCGGTGATTGAACAGCAAACGCTCCAGCAACGACCCGGAACGCGGATCGAAATCTTCCAGTCTAGCCACCAGGTTTCCCGGCGTCAGGCAGGCGTTGGGCAGACTCATGACGCGCTCCCTGTTTCCACCTTGCAGGGCACGGCCAGTGCTCCGGCGAAGCTCAGGCCCAGGCAGCGGCCCGGCGCCAATGCCAGCAGGCCATTGAGCGCCGGCAAATGTTCGGCGACCGGGCGCAGGCCGCCGTCCTCCAGCACCAGCACCATACCCATCTGGTTGGCCAGCAGCACCTTGCCGCTGGCGTCACGCGTCGACGCGGTGATATTCACGGGAGGCCCGCCCTGGAGCTGCGCCCAGCTCATACCGCCATCCTGGCTGCGCCAGACATTGCCGCGCAGGCCCGCCATCAGGAAATCCTGCGGCCCCAGCAGCTCCGCTGCAAACCAGCTGCCGGCGTATGGCACACTTAGGCGCTGGAAACTACGCCCCTCATCGTGCGATACCATGACCAGCCCCTGCTCGCCAGCGATCAGCACGGTCTGGCCCAGCACACGCACCGCATACAGGTGCAGTGCGCCAGGATTGGGCAAGCGCGCCGACACCGGTTCCCAGCTGGCGCCGCCATCCTCCGTGCGAAATGCCAGGTTATAGGCGCCCACGGCCCAGCCATGGCGGGTATCGGTGAACAGGATGTCGAGAAATGGCTTGTCGGCGCCCTCTTCCACCAGGCGCCGAGCTTCGGCAACGGCAGGTGGCGACCCGCTGCCCTGTGCCTGCTCCAGCAGCATGCGCGCGGCCTGCGCGCCATCAAGCTGGCGCGTCCAGTGCAGGCCGCCATCCCGGCTGGCCAGGATGCTGCCGCCATGCCCTGCCACCCAGCCATGGCTGGCATCGGCAAAACTTACCGCCGTCAGGGCCACGCTGGTCGGCACGCCTATCTGTCGCCAGTGCCCGCCGTCATCCTCGGAGACCAGCAGTACGCCCCTTTCCCCAACTGCAATCAGCCGCTGCCCGGCACGCGCAGCCGCCTGCAATACCGCGTGCCCGGCCCGGGGCGTCACCAGCGCCTCTCGGCGCAAGGCCGGGGCAACCGGCTGCCCGGCGCGGGCATCCTGCCCGCCAGCCAGCATGCCAGTTGCCGCCAGCGCCCCCGCAGGCCGCGCTCCTGACCCCGGCAACACTCCCGCCGCCCCGGCCGGCATGCACAGGGCGGCCATATACAACCCAACACCTGCCAACCCGACACCTGCCAGCCCGGCGGCCGGCAAGCGGTGAGCACGTAGGCGCTCACGTAGTGGCGTGCCACTCAAAACCTGGCAGTGAGATCCAGGTATCCCCGCCATCACTGCCTGACTGCCCGGCTGCCTGGCCGGTCCTTGCTGAACTGACGCCATGTTTGCTTCCCCTACCCGCGCAAATCCGGGTTTGCGCCTGCTGTTGCAAAGGCAGGGAGGTGAACAACACCTTCCCTGGCCGCTGCCCGCAGTATCCGGACGGTCCATGCCTGCGTCATCTGCAAAACAATAGATAGGGTTTATGCCCAAATACCGCCAGGCCAGGACGCGGCGGCGCGTGCGTGCCGACCATAGGGGTAATCCTCAAGTGACCATAAAGGTCTGTTTCTTGAGAATTAAAGTAATTTCAGCTGTCGCAACCGCTTTCCATGAACACCGCTTCCACTCTCGCTCCGCTGTTGTTCAACCTGTACGGCTCCTGTACTCGCACGGAGTGCTGGACCCAGGCCCTGGACTTGCTGTGCGACGAACTGGGAGCCAAGGCAGCAGCCGTCTACTGCGTCTCCTTCGATGACCAGCGCGCTGTGCCGTATTGGATGTCGTACAACTCACGCTTCGACAGCGATAGCTATCAGGCCGCCATTGCCGACGACCACAACCCTAGACTGGAGGCACGCCGTCTGCGCCAGCGTTCCGGCACAGACGGCCTGGGCAGTGACGACACGCTGTTCTCGCCTTCTGAATACAGTGCCCGTGCACAATTGCAGCGGCGCTTTGCCGACATCGGCCTGGGGCGTTTCATCGGTGCCATCGCCCCGTTGGATACAGACCGCTATTTCACGGTCGCCCTGTTTCGCGAGCCGGAAGACCCGCATGAATATTCGGAAGCCCAGCGGCAGATGCTGAGCGCCCTGCTGCCCCATTTCGTACAGGCCACCCAGCTGTCAGAAACCATGACCCAGGGCCGCTTTGCCGCGACCCTGGTGGATGGTCACCTGGAGCGCTGGCCCTGTGCGCTCGTGCTGTGCGATACGCAAGGACAGGTGCAATGGCTCAACCGGCAGGCCAAGACGCTGTTGTACCGTAGCGCCGGCCTGCAAGTACGCAACGGTGAATTGCGCGCAGGACTGCCAGGCACCCAGAAACGCCTGGCCAAAGCCTGCCAGGAAGCCCTGCAGCGTGACAGCGCCACCTACCTGGCGCTGGAGACCCTCCAGGGCCGGCTGCAGCTGGCCTTGCAACCTGTCACGCCGGCGCATGAATCGTCGGCTTCCTACCTGCTGATTTCCATTGCCACGGAAGACCAGACTGGCCTGGTCCCGCCAGACGCACTGCGTGCGCTCTTTGATCTGACCGAAGCCGAGGCCCAGCTTGCCAGCGCACTGGTCGCCGGCATGACGGTCGAGCAATATGCTCAGAAACGAGGTGTCACCGTCGGCACAGCGCGCTACCAGCTCAACCAGGTACTGGTGAAGTCCGGTGCGCGACGCCAGGCAGACCTGGTACGACGCGTCCTGAATTCGGCAGCGGCGCACCTGGCGGTACTGGGCCAGCACATGGAACCCGACGCCTGATTCTGCCGCCGACCTGCGGCTGTCCGAGGACTGACGAAGGGTGACCTAAGGGCAACCTAAAGGAAACCAGAACCTCCACCGTCAGTGCTCGTGGCCCCCCCCACCTTTCTCGCCTTCCCCTGATTTTTTCTCTGCCTGCGCTCCGCCTTTAGCCCCCCATTCCCTGCCTGCCGTTCCCGTCCAGGGTGCCCGGCCATGCCGCCGCACGTTCTGGCGCTGCCCTGGAACCGGCCTGTTCTGCCGCATGGACGTTAACCATTAGGTATCCACCCTATCTACCGTTTGCAAGATGACCGTCCTGGTCGCGCCTCCCATACTTGGTTGCGCTGGCAGGCCTACCGGCGGCTGCCGGCACGCCGAAGCGAGCATTTCCAATCCATCCAAGAGGAACCACGACCATGCCCAGACTTTCCTACTGGCCACTGGCAGGCATGATGGCGGCGGGGCTGATGAGCACGCCCGCACAGGCAGCCGAGATCGGCACGGGCAATCCCGACGTACGCATACGCTGGGACAACACCCTGAAGTACAGCACCGGCGTGCGGCTGCACCATCCCTCGGCCACGCTGATCGACGGCCCGGATACAGTCAATGGCGACGATGGCGACCGTAACCTGGGGCGTGGCTTCATTTCCCAGCGCTTCGACCTGTTGTCCGAACTGGATATCGTCTATCAGCGCTTTGGCGTGCGGGTTTCCGGCGCTGCCTGGTACGACAGCATTTACAACCGCGACAACGACAACCACTCGCCGGCAACCGCCAATGCGCTGTCGGTTCCCTACTACGAATTCACCCGCGCCACGGAGAAGCTGCACGGACGCAAGGCCGAACTGCTCGATGCCTTCGCCTTCGGGTCCACCGAAATCGGCAGCACCAAACTTTCCTTTCGCGCCGGCCGCCACTCCCTGCTCTGGGGCGAAAGCCTGTACTTCGGCGATAACGGCATCGCCGCCGGCCAGGCGCCGATAGATGCGGTCAAAGGCCTGTCCGTGCCCGGCACACAGTTCAAGGAACTCATCCGCCCCGTGCCCCAGGTATCCATGCAGCTGCAAATTACCCCCCGCATTTCGGTCGGCGCCTATTACCAGTTCCATTGGGAGGAAACCCGGCTACCGGGCTCGGGCAGCTACTTTTCGACCTCCGACATCATCGGCGCAGGCGCCGAGCGTCTATTACTGGGCGGCCCCCTAATTCCCGGCGGAGGCGCCATGGGGCTGGTGCGCGGCCCCGACATGAAACCCAGCAATGGCGGGCAAGGCGGCGTACAACTGCGTTTTCGCGTCGGCGAAAGCGATTTCGGCCTGTACGCCATCCGTTACCACGCCAAGACGCCGCAACTCTACGGCCGTTTCTATGACCCGGCCGGCATCGACCCACATACCGGCCTTGTCGGCCTCTACCAACTGGCCTACCACGAAGGCATACGCGCATTCGGCGCCAGTGCCAGCCGGTCTTTCGGCGACTGGAACGTCGCTGCGGAAGTCTCGATGCGCGACAACATGCCGCTGTCCAGCGACCTGCAGGACAACAGCATGGGCGGCGGCGACAACCACGGCAATGCACTCTATGCCATCGGCAAGACCTTGCACGCCCAGATGTCCTGGCTGGCCAGCTTCGGACCGAACTTCATCGCCCGCGAATCGGATTTCTCCGGGGAAATCGCCTTCAACCGGCGCATGAGCATCACCCACAACCCCCAGGCGCTCAATCCAAACGCTGACCGCGACGCAGTCAACATCCGATTTTCCTATGAACCACGCTACCGCCAGGTCCTGCCGGGCCTGGATGTGGGCGTGCCGATCGGCATGGGCATCGGGTTCGGCAACTCGTCCATGGTGGATTCGTTCTACGGCAACCACGTGGGCAACATCAATATCGGCCTGAACATGAATTACCTGAACACCTGGCAGATCACTGCCCACTACAACCATTATTTCGGCCCGTCCGGCCCGTATCTGGTCAATAACAGCGTGTCCTATCTGCAAAGCATGAAGGACCGCGATTTCATTGCGCTGTCCGTACAGCGCTCCTTCTGATCCCGCCCTGAAAACAAGGAATTCCCGCCATGACATTTCTGCGTACTACCTTGCCCCTGGCCCTGACAATGGCGCTGTTGGCCAGCGGCGCACGCGCCGGTGTCGATGCCGCGCAGGCCGAACGCCTGAAGCAGGACCTCACGCCCTTCGGCGCCGAACGCGCCGGCAATGCCGACGGTTCCATTCCGCCCTGGGAAGGCGGCTACACCACGCCCCTGCCCGACCCGCGCACCGACCCCTTTGCAGCCGACAAGCCGCTCTACCAGATCAACGCGCAAAACATGGGCGAATACGCCAATCAGCTGTCGGAAGGCACCCGCGCCCTGCTGCAGAAATACCCAGACTCATTCCATCTTGACGTCTATCCCACGCGGCGCACGGCATCAGCGCCGCAATGGGTGTACGACAACACCTATGCCAATGCCACGCGTGGCCAGCTGGAAGGCGACGATGTGCGCGGTGCCTTCGGCGGCGTCCCCTTCCCCATTCCGCAATCCGGGACGGAAGTCATGTGGAACCACCTGTTGCGCTGGCAGGGCGTGGCCTTGCAGCGTTCGCCATCGCAATACCAGGCAACCGCCAACGGCAAGTTGGTGAAGATCACCGACATTACCAGCGACTATCAATATCCGTTCTATTACCAGGACGGCTCACCCGAAACCTTTTACGACTCCGGCGAGTTTTCCAAGCTGCGCCTGCTGACACGCGCACCGGCAATACGTGCCGGTGACGCCATTGTGGGCATAGAAAATCTGGACCAGGACAAAACCCAGGTCTGGCTGTATCTCACCGGACAGCGCCGCGTGCGCAAGCTGCCCAACCCCTGTTGCGATACGCCGGACCCATCAACCGGAGGCATTACGTCGGTCGATGAAGCCTACGGATTTTTCGGCCGGCTGGACCGCTACAACTGGAAGCTGGTGGGCAAGCAGGAGATGTTCATTCCCTACAACAACAACCGCATTTTCGGCGCGGCGACCGACGAGGATGTCATGGCGCCCCATCATGTAAAACCGGAGTACATGCGCTGGGAAAAACACCGAGTTTGGGTAATAGACGCCACGCTGCGTGAAGGCAAGCGTCACCAGGCGCCACGCAGCCGCTACTACTGCGACGAGGACACCTGGATCTGCACGCTGGGCGAGCGCTGGGACGGCCATGGGCAGTTGTGGAAAATGACCTGGGTGGCGCCCGTCGTGGCGCCGGACATGCCTGCGCTGCTGCCCGCTGTTTTTGGCGCCCACGATCTGCTGGCGGAAACCGCCTTCATCTCCGGCATCAATTCCCGAACTTCGGCCCATCCACCGTTTGTGGTACGGGAGCGGCAACCGGACTCTGTCTTCACGCCCGATGCGATGGCAGGCGAAGGCATACGCTAGGCCGCCATGACCTCAGCAGGCGTCTGCCACTGGGCTGTCAAATACCACCATACGCTCAATGAAGGGCATCATCCAGGTCTTCATTTCCTGATGGGCCGGACTCACCTGGTATTCCTCATGGGCATGACTGGACACAAAACCCGACACCATGGCGTAGCCATAGCCCTGGGAACGCGCCGCTTCATTGACATGCAGGCCATACAGCAGCACACCGTCGCACTCCTGGCGGATGCGCTGCGCATAGTGTTCCACCCGTTCGAAAAATCCGGCATCCGCAGACTCATCCAGGGCCATCAATACAATATGCATATACATTGAAAAACTCCGTCATTCCTGCGTAGAGAAGGCCCGGGCCTGGTTACATGCGCGCCAGCATGCCGCCATCAAGCGCCAGCACCTGCCCGTTGACGAATCCGCCCGCCGCAGAGGCCAGATATACCACCGCTGGCGCAATATCGTCCGGGTCGGCCCAACGCCCCAGCGGCACGGCCTGCTTCAGGAAATCGTCGAAGCCATCCCGCTCCTGCAGGCCCTGGGTGAAGCGGGTACGCACAAAGCCAGGCGCCAAGGCATTCGCCGTCACGCCAGCCGGGCCATATTCCACGGCCAACGCACGCGTGAAAGCAGCAATCGCCCCCTTTGCCGACGCATAGGCGGCAATACCCGGCATGCAGGCTTGTCCTGCTACCGAGGACATCATGACAATGCGCCCGAAACCGCGCTGTTGCATGTACGGCAGCACGGCATGGGCGCAGTTGAATGCACCGTTCACATGCACATCGAAGAGTGCCTGCCACTCCTGCTGCGTCATTTCCACGACGGGTTTGCGGTTCTGGTTGCCCGCATTGCTGACCAGGATATCCGGCGCCCAGCCAGCCGCCGCCAGCGTCGTGATGGCCGCTTCGACCTCACCGGCGAGCGCCACGTTGAATACGCTGGCGCACGCCTGTATGCCCTGCTCCGCCAAGACCTGAACGGCCTCGTCGCAGCGTGCCGCATCCAGGTCATTGATGACCACGCGCGCTCCGGCCCGCCCCAGGTGTCGGGCGATGGCCAGCCCCAGTCCCGACGCGCTGCCCGTCACGCACGCCACCCGGCCCTGCAGGCCGAAAGTCTGCTCAAAATAGCTATTCGCATCCATGGTTGCTTACTCAAATCAAGGTTTGTATGCCGGCGCAGACATTGAAGTTCTGACCGGTAAAGCTGCGGCCTGCCGGTGAGGCCAGGAACAAGGCCGTCTGCGCCACATCCTGCAAGGGGACTTTGCGATGCAGGGCAATCCTGTCCAGAATGCCCGCCTCCTGTTCAGCCAGGCTGATCCCCCTGGCCTGGGCTTTGGCGGCCGTCACCGTACGCGAGCGTTCGCTATCGACCACGCCCGGCAGAATCGCATTGACAGTGATATCGTCCCCGCCCAACTCCAGCGCCAGGCTCTGCGTCAGCCCCACTACCGCCCATTTGGAGGCAGCATAAGGCGTGCGCAGCGGATACCCCAGACGGCCCGCCACGGAACTCAGGTTGATGATGGCGCCACGCCCAGAACGCCGCAGCGCCGGGACAGCCTGACGGACGCACAAATACTGGCTGCGCAGATTCACCGCCATCACAGCATCCCACTGCGCCGGTTCGATCTCGGTAATGGCTGCAGTCGGGCCGGCAATACAGGCGTTATTCACCAGCACATCCAACCCGCCCAGCGCTGTCTGGGCAACGTCAAACCAATGCTCGACAGCGGCCGGATCGCTGGCATCGGCCAGGCAAGCCCCTATCCCCGGCAGCGCATCGCATGCGGCGGCCAAGGCGGCCGGCGCAATATCACTGATGTGGACCCTGGCACCGTGTTGCACAAACGCCTGCGCAATTGCCAGGCCGATCCCCGAGCCGCCCGCGCTGATCATGACGCGCAAGCCCTGGTAGCCATCGCCGCCTGCTCGCCCCGATGCCACAGCCTCTGCACCTTCAATTTCCTGATTCATGCCCCCTCCTTCGCCACGCCTGCGGCGCCTCAACGCAGATAGGCGCCGCCATTGACATCCAAGGTCGCGCCGCAAATGAAACTCGCCCCTGGCGAGCACAGGAAGGCCAAGGGCCAGGCCACCTCTTCCGGGCGCCCGAAGCGCGGCACCGGCACGTTCTGCATCATGGCAGGATCCGCCATGGCGACCATGCGCGTGGCAATCGCCCCCGGCGCAACCAGGTTGACCATCACCTCCGGCGCCGCGCGGCGCGCCAGCCAGCGCGTGAAACTGTGCAATGCTCCCTTTGAGGCCGCGTAATGCGCCGGCGCATGGGCGAATGACCCCCCGGTATGCGCCGCCACCGAACCGACCATGGCAATCCGGCCGTAACCGGCCGCTTTCATGCCCGGCAGCAACGCCCGGGCGAAGTTCACTGGCCCGGCCAGATTGATATCCATGGTGTCAGCCAGCACCTCATCCCAATCCGCCTCGTCCCAATCCATCAAGGCATAAATGCCTGCGTTGAGAACCGCTGCCTGGATGGGTCCCTGAGCCAGGCACAGCGCTTCCACCGCATCCCGATCACGCACATCGCACAGCACGAAATGATGGTCACGGCCATCGCTGCACGCCAGGGTCTCCAGCAAGCTGCCATCAGGCGCCACACAATCGGTCAGAATCAATTCCGCCCCCAGCCGGGCGCACAAGCGTGCCGTCGCCTGACCAATTCCGCCGCAGGCTCCCGTCACCAATATCCGCTGACCACTGAGGTCATACGGCAGTCGTTCCACATCCATCACCAGTCACTCCCTCGCTGATGCCAGCAGGCACCAAGCACATGCCAGCCCCACTAGGCCGGCATGCCTTGATCGCCCGCAGGCTTGCCTTCAATCGGAATGGCAGCGCCCTGACGCGCTGCCCGACACTCAGTTGGCCTTGCTGCGAGCCTCGGTGATGATTTCCAGCGTCCGATCCACCAGCGCATCGCCCAGCTCAGGCTTGTACTTCTGGATCACGGGCGCGGTGACCTCCACCATGCGGGCATGTTCCTCAGGGCTGATGGCATTGAATACCATGCCTGCGTCCGTCAGCTCCTTGACCACATCCGCTTCCATCTTGCGGCTCAGGTCACGGTGAAACGCCTGGGTTTCCACACACGCCGACTGCAGCACACCGCGCTCCTCGTCGTTCAGCTTGTCCCAGAACTTCTTGCTCGCCATCACCACCGCCGGCAGATAAACGTGGCGCGTTTCGCTGAGGTACTTTTGAATGTCCTGGTAGGAGCTCGATTTTGTCACCAGGAATGAACTCTCCTGCCCGTCGATCGCCTTGGTTTCCAGGGCCGTATAGGTTTCCGGATAAGGCAGCGGCAACGGCGTCGCGCCCAAAGCCTTGAAAATGTCGATATAGACCCGATTCTGCAGGGTGCGGATTTTCAGGTTGCGGAAATCGTCCAGCTTGGCAATCGGGTGCTTGCTGTTGGTCACCTGGCGGAAGCCGTAATCCAGGTAGCACATGCCGACCAGCCCCTTGTCCGAGAACTTGTCGAGCAACTGCTGGCCGACTTCGCTGTCAATGACTGCATCCGCTTCCTCCGGGCTCTGGAAAATGAAAGGCAGATCGAAAATCGCCAGTTCCTTGACATTGCCGGCCGCCCCTGCCGTGGACACTACCGTCATTTCCAGAATGCCCCCCTGCGCGGACGACATTGCCTGGATTTCATTGCCCAGCGTGGCGTTGGGATAGCCCGTCACCTTGATGCGCCCACCGCTTTTTTGTTCCACCAGCTTCGCGTAATGATCCACCGCGATGCCAACGGGGTTGTCCTGTGCCACGGGATAGCTGAACTTGACCCGCTGGTCACGGATGTCTGCCGCCTGCGCTGATGTGGCGCTCCATGCCAGCATGGCGGCTGCACACAGCACAGCACCGCGGCTGAGGCCGGCACCTGCCTTGAGAAGATTGCGAGTTTTCATGTTTGTCTCCTGCCTGGTGGATGAACCAGTATTTTTTTAATGGAACTACGCCTGTGAACTAAGCCTGCCTGTACCACACCACCACACTGCCGCAGCGGTTTGCCCTGCACCTCATTTCAGTTCCGTACCCGCCAGTTCCCCCCCGATAAACTTATTGGGCTTCAGGAAGAAACAGAGCACCAGCGCCCCCTTGGGTGAGCGTGCGATATGTCGATGCCCCTTCGGACGCCAGACGAAGTTCCCCGCCCGGTACACACCGTCCTCATCCTCGAACTCGCCCTCCAGCACATAGCTTTGTTCGACTTCCACATGTTCATGCAACCCCAGTACGCTGCCCGGCTGCCAGCGGAACAATGCTGTCAATAAACCGGTTTCCTCGTCCTGCATCAGGATCTTCATATCTATGCCTGGTGTGGGCGTCGCCTTCCAGGGCAGTTCGTCCACAGCCATGTTGCGTGAATCCAGCGGACCATAGCGCTCGGCATTGGGAAGGTGGGGGGTATTCAAAGCCATGTTTGTCTCCTTATGGGTTCTTCTCTTTTGAAAACGCGGGATGCGCGCGCGACCGTCAATCCACCACGGTATTGACCAGTTCGCCTATGCCTTCGATGCGGGCACGCACGGTTTGCCCCGCCTGCAAACAACGCTGCGGCCGCATGGCGAAGCCGACGCCCTTGGGGGTGCCGGTCGCAATCACATCCCCCGGCAGAAGCGTCATGCCTTCGGATAGCGACGACACGATGGTCGCAATACTGAAAATCATGGAAGCCGTGCTATCGCGCTGACGCAATTCGCCATCGACATCCAGTTCCAGCATCAAGGCGTCCGGATCCGCAATCGCGCTGGCATGCACCACGACCGGCCCCAGCGGACAGCTGGTATCCAGGCTCTTGCCCTTGAACCACTGCCCATGCAGGCGTTGCAGGTCGCGCGCCGTAATGTCATTCAGAATGGTGTAGCCAAACACATGCTGCAAAGCTTCGGCTGCCGGGATATCTCGCCCGCCGCGGCCGATGACGATGGCCAGCTCCACCTCATAATCCAGGCTCGCGGTCAAACCCGCATGCCGCAACACCTGGCCGCCGTGCGCCGCCAGCGCCGTGCGTGGCTTGGTGAAGAACTCGATCGCCGTGGGAAAGGCATCGGCCGGACGTCCGTTGGCCAGATTGCCTTCAATAATGTGCTCGCGATAATTGCGGCCCACATTGAAAATGTTTCGTCCCCGCGGATCTGCCGGAGGCAGTATTTCCAACGCATCGTAGCGATGCACGTTGCTGGCCTCCTGCATGTCATGCTCCCAAAGCAGCTGGCGCACAACCTCCAGCGCAGCGTCGCCAGCCAGAATCAAGGCATCGACGGAATCTGGCGCTGGCCCCGCTGCCCCTGCTGGCCAGGCCATACTGACATCCAGCACATGGGTCTCGCCCAGCATGACGCCCAGATGCGTCCCGCCATCCAGCCGAAAGTTAAGAAATTTCATAGCACTACCCCTTGAAAAATTTCGTTCATCCCGAACCGGCGCCCAGCCGGCCGTCAATGACGCTCCTGCGATTCCTTCTCCTGAGCGGCCCGGCGAGCCCTCGCTGAACCCGAGGGGGCACATGACGCCCCTCGCATGAACTCAGCATCAAATGGCACGGTGCTCACTCTCCGGCTCGCGCTCGGATTCCTGCTCAACCGCGATGAACAGCGCCCGGACATGGGCGCGCGCCAGCGCGGCAGCTTTTTCAGCGTCGCCATCCTCGATGGCCTGAATGATTTCCAGGTGCTCGCGCAATGAATCTTCGGCACGATGCAAACGTGCAATGGTGCGGCGCCGGTAGCTGGTCTGGCGGTGGCCGAACGACGCCCAGACCCGTTCCAGCAGATGGTTATTGGCCAGCCTGAAAATTTCTTTATGGAAGCTCACATTGGCTTGCGAATAGCGTTCGGGGGCCGCCTCCGCCGCGCCCGGTTCCAGGAACGGCGCGAACAGGGCCCGCAAACCCATCACATCGCGCTTGGAAGCATTGAGCGCGGCCTCGCGTGCGGCGAAGCCTTCGAGCTGCTCACGCAACTGCAGCCATTCCATATAGTCCTTGTCGCTGACCGGCTGCAGCAAGGCGCCACGCCCTGGGCGCAAGCTGATCAGGCCAGTGCTGTCGAGCCGGATCAAAGCCTCACGCACCGGTGTGCGGCTCACGCCCAGCCGGTTGGCCAGGTCTTCTTCACGCACTCGCACAGGCTCGGTAATCTGGGCGCGCAGCTCGTTGAGGTGCGTGCTGACCGCCTCGAAAATATCCTGGCTGGTGTTCTTGGGCGACGGTTTACTTGTCATGGTAGGAAGCAATCGGAAAAGGGTTCAACGTGTCAGGAAGTTCAGCGGCACCATCACGATGGACGGAAACAGCACCAGCAGGAACATGACGGCAAACTGGGCGAACATGAAGGGCAGGACACCGCGCGCAACTTCGTCCAGGCGCATCTTGCCGACCCCGGCCACCACATTGAGTACGGACCCCACCGGCGGCGTCACCAGGCCGATGGCATTATTCATGATGAACAGCACGCCGAAATAGACCGGATCAATGCCAGCGCTCTTGATGACGGGCATCAGGATGGGCGTCAGGATCAGCACGGTGGGCATCATATCCATGGCCGTCCCGACCACCATCACCAGCAGCATGATCACAATCAGCAGCAAGGTCGGATTGTCCATGAAGGGTTGCAGCAGGCCTATCACTTGCGCAGGAATATCGGCGATCGTAATCAGCCAGGCCGACACCATGGATGCCGCCACCAGGAACATGATCACCGCCGTGATACGCGACGCCGAGACAAAGACGTCATAAAGCTGGCGCAGGCTCATTTCCCGATAGACGATGGTTGCGACCAGCAGCGCATAGACGGCCGCCACCACCGCAGCCTCGGTCGGCGTGAAGATACCGAAACGCAAACCGAACAACACGATCACCGGCAAACCCAGCGCCCACAGCGATTCCTTGAAAGCCACCAGTTTCTGGCGCAGGCTGGACGGCGGAGGCAGCGTGACGGACTCACGCGAGGCCACGAACCACCAGGCAACGGCAATCGCGACGCCCATCAGCAGCCCCGGCACGATGCCAGCCAGGAACAGTTTGCCGATGGACACATTGGCAGCCACGCCGAACACCACGAAACCGATGGAAGGCGGAATCACCGGCGCAATGATGCCGGCAGATGCAATCAGGCCGCCCGCCTTGGCCTTGTCGTGGCCGGCCTTGACCATCATCGGCAGCAGCAAGGCCGCCAAGGCTGCCGTATCGGCCACCGCCGAGCCGGACAACGCCGCCATCAGGCAGGCCGCAATGATGGCGACAAAGCCCAGGCCGCCGCGCATATGCCCGACCAGGGCAATGGCCAGCGCCACGATACGGCGTGACAACCCCCCGACATTCATGATCTCGCCAGCCAGCATGAAAAACGGAACGGCCAGCAGCGGAAAACTATCGGCGCCATTGATGACGTTCTGCGCCAGGATCTGTGCGTCGAACACATCCAGGTGCCACATCAAGGCCACGCCAGAGAGCAGCAGCGCGTAGGCGATGGGCATGCCGATGGCCATGCCGGCCAGCAATGCGCCGACGAAAATATAGACAGTCATAGGATTCTCCGGAACTCGGTATGCAGCGCGTCAATCGCGGCGGGTATCAGGCCTGGCAGGTTCGATGTCGGCGCATTCCTGCACCATCAACGCTCCGCCTCCCCGCCGCCCGCTCAGATTCATCCACAACTCGTAAAACAGGATGATCAACGTGGAGACGGCAAATACCACCCCGCAGAAGTACAGGAATGACAAAGGCAAGCCGCTCACCGGCGCCTCGGTTCCGGCATTGATTTCAACCTGGCTCCAGCTGCCAGACAGCATCAGCCAGCTGATATAGAGCATGATGAGCTGTGCCGCTACGGTACAGACCCGCCGTGCGCGGGGCGGCAGGCGCACCACCACCATATCGGTACCCAGATGGGCGTTTTCGCGCAACGCGACAATGCTGCCGATGAAGACCATCCACACGAACATCCAGCGCGAAATTTCCTCTGAAATCAGCCAGCCGGTGCTGAACACGTAACGCAGCACCACATTGCCAAATACCAGCACCACCATCGCCGCCATCAACAGCGCACAGATTGCCGACAGCACGCGGCAATAGACATCCAGTACCCGATTCATTTGTCTCTCCCTGTCGTCCATCCGGCGGACTGCTGCCGCCTTCCTCGTGTGCAAATCACGTTTCTGTACTCCGTTTTTATGTTTTGCATACAAAATCTATTTTCTGTGTGCCATTTTATTTTCCGTATGCATAAATGGAATCGGGGTTTTCCTGTTCAGGGTTTCCGGGGAGATACTTGCCACATGACTAAACCAGACCGGCGCTTGGCAGCCCGGCCGATCTGGCGCAAGATTGCCCCCGACGTTTCAACACCAAGGAAATCCATTCATGACACAAGCCGCACGCAAGGCCGACCCGCTCTTCTGGGGCCATGGCGACAAGATTTTTGAAATGTTCCTGGAACCCACCTGCCCTTTTTCAGTCCGGGCGTTCAACAAGATGGATGCGCTGCTGGCCCAGGCGGGCGCAGACCGGGTCACGGTGAAACTCCGGCTGCAATCGCAGCCCTGGCATATGTATTCGGGTGTGATCACCCGCTGCATTCTTGCCGCCTCCCTGCTGGAAGGCGGACGCGACAACGCCAAACGCGTGCTACAGGTCGTCGGCGAACACCGTGAGGAATTCGAATTCGAAGGCCACTGCAAGGGGCCGAACATGGACGCCACGCCGCGCGACATCATCCGGCGCATCGAAGCCTACAGCGGCCTGACGCTGGCCGAGGCTTTCGAATCCCCGGAACTGGAAGCCGAAATCAAATGGCACGCCAAATATGCGCGCCAGAACGGCATCCATGTCTCCCCCACTTTCATGGTGGATGGACTGATCCAGCCCAAACTGGGCAGCGGTGACCCGGTGGAAGATTGGGTCCAGGCGCTGCTGGGCTGAGCACAAAAAAGGATGCCGCCTCACAGGCGGCATCCCGCGTCACACTTCCCTCATCGGCGTCTGTGGCAGCTGACACGTGCCAGCAGCGATGTGCCAGCCGCGATCCCGCGTACGCGGTACCCGGGATCCGGTACCGCAAACAGTTTTGGCGCTCAGGCGCGCTTCATGCGGTAACGACGCTGGCCGAACCAGGCCAAGGGCAGCAACAACAAAGCGACGGCACCACCGCCACCACCGGACGAAGCTTCCTGGCCTTCGGTATTTTCAGTGCCAGACTCATTGCCGCCAGGATTGCCCGTGCCTTCGCCGCCGGTCGAACCTTCCTCCCCTGATATCGAACACCCTCCCTCGATATACCTAAATATCGAATCAATCACCGTCGTGCGTAACTGTGTTGCACTGCCCCCCCTCAAGGCTTGGCACATTAGTTTAGAAAAACAAAACATATAAAAAAACAGTATGCCGCGCATCAATTCCTTCTGAAGTGTCTCCATTTTTTATCGCTATCCGTCTTCTGCTACAGATGGGCAATAAAAAAGAATGAATTTCTTTAAGATTTGCATCCCTGACTTTGAACTTTGACACTTTCGGGATTGACGCTTTTCGACTTGCCCGGGTCTCTCCCATGCTTACGCCAGGAAACAATAAAAACATGTCACACAGGAAATACAGCCAGCCGGCAAGCCGTTCGTCGGTCCGGGTATCACCTTCGATCCCGGCTTTCCGCCACACGCTTATTTCCCTTGCCATCGCCGCACTGCTGGGCAGCCATACCCTGCCTTCCACTGCCCATGCGCAAGACAGTACGGTCATCCATGGCACCCTGGAACTCTCGCTGCCCGCCCAGCCACTGACGGATACCCTGACCGAGATTTCCCGCCTCAGCGGCATCCAGATATTTGCCAATGGCGAAATACTGGCCAATCTGCAGGCGCCTGCCATCAGTGGCGCCATGACCCCGCAGCAGGCCGTCAGCCGTGCGCTGGCCAACAGCGGCCTGCAGGCCATGGCCAGCGGGCCGGATGTCCTCACCATCATCAAACCCAGCGAGCAAGGCCACAACGCCGTCACCACCCTGGAAGAAGTCACGGTCATCGGCGCCAACCGCCACGACCAGGGCCACCAGAATGTCTATGACAAGGACATAACCAATATCTACCTGGACCGCGCCTACCTGGATACCTACCGCGCCACCTCGCCGGCAGACATCTTCCAGGGCGCGCCTGGGGTCTTCAGCGGCGAAGCCCGCAACAGCGCCGCCCTGGACCCGAATATCCGCAATATCCAGGGCCAGGGCCGCGTGCCGGTTGCCGTGGACGGCACGGAACAGGCCGTCACTGTCTATCGCGGCTATTTCGGCGCCAACAACCGCAACTACATCGACCCCGCACTGATCAGTTCCGTCGCCATCGAAAAAGGCCCGACGCTCAGCCGTGACATGCCGCACGGCGGCATAGGCGGCGGCATTGCCATCACCACGCTGCGCGCTGACGACATCATCAAGGATGGCCAATCCTTCGGCGCCGAGCTCAAACTGGAAACCGGCAACAACGCCACCAAGCCGCGCATCAACGACAGCATCTACGGCACGGACTATCGAGACATCCCAGGCGCACACAGACATTGGGAAACCTTTGTTTCAAGCTGGAAATGGACCAACCTGACCAGCGATGCCAAGCGCAGCGGCCGCAGCGGCTTCAACATGGAAGATGCCGCCGCCCGGCTGGCGCTGGCCTGGCAAGGAGAAAAATTCGAAGTCCTGGCGGCCACTGCCGTGCGCCGGCGCGGCAACTATTACTCGGGCACCAAGGGCGCCGACAAGTACATGGATGCTGCCCCGAACACCAGTACCTCGCTGAACCCCTGGCGCAGCCCCTTCGCCCCCTTCATCGCTCGCGTGGCGCTACCGGGCACCGAGGTCATGAACACCTCGATGGACACCACCTCCTTCCTGCTGAAAGCCAACCTGCTGATGCCGCATGAACAGCGCCTGGGCCTGAGCTACCGCAAGACCATCATCGAAAACGGCGAAATCATGCCCTCGCGCCTGAACTGGGCGCAGCTGGAAAAAGACGGCGGCCTGCCGCAGTGGCCGCTGGCGGAAGTGGACCAGCAGGCCTTCAGCCTGGACTACGCCTGGAACCCCGACAACAACCGCTGGATAGACCTGAAAGCGCAGATCTGGGCGACGCGTACCAAATCGGATACAAACAGTTCCGGCGGCTACGCGGTGGAGCCCTATGAACAGGATGATGCCTGGAATGCCTATCAGCGCTCCAAGGAATATCACGAAAGCAATACCGGTACGCCTTACACCGGCACACCCGTTCTACCCAACCCGAACATAGATGGCCGCCTCGTCAATAAGTCAAAGATGCGTTCCACCGAAAACCGCATCGGTATCCGCCTGGACAACAACATCACCCTGCGCGACAACCTCAGCCTGCTGCTGAGCGCCGATTTCCAGCATGAACGGCTCAAACCCGACCCTCACTACAACTACTACACCCATGGTGGTGAATTCGAGGCCCGCCCACGCGACGGCAAGCGTCGTGAATCCAAGTTCGGCTTCAACTTCAACTGGCAGCCGCTATCCTGGCTGGACGTCAATGCTGGCGCCCGGTATGTGAGCTATGCCTCCACGGATTTTGAAGTGGACAACATGCTGGCGAATCAGAGCTGGACCGGCATCGGGGAATTCAAAAACTACAGCACTGGCCTGTTCTCTTCCTGGCTTGTCCCTTTGGATAAGGAAATGAGCACGCTGAAAGCCCTGGAAGAAAAAGCGCGTGCTGAAGGCAATATTGCCATTGCAACCGAAGCCAGCAACAAACTCCGTGAGGCATTGCGCGCCAAATATCCTGATACTGAAGATGTTTTTGGACACCAGGGCAATCCCTACGAAGTCAAACAGGTGACAGACACTCTGAGTGGCCAGGCAATCTGGGTCGCCCATGTCCCTATCGAGTGGAAGCGCAGTACTGAAGGGTATAAATTCCTTGCAGAAGAAAACCCATTTACCAACGGCACTTACGACCCGGATAACGGCACCATCGAGTACTACGCCGACCCACTGAATCCAGACGCCGCACCGATTACTGTCAAACAGTTGCAACAACAAATCGCAGCATTCCGGCACGCCAGAAAATCTGTCCGTTTAACCAACCCGGAAGAGCTGAAAGCGCTGATAGAAAAGAATAAAAAACGCCATGCCTGGGCACCTGTTTTTTCCGTCAGCGCCCGCCTGACCGAGAACAGCCGCATCTACAGCCGCTACGCGCAAAGCGTGCGCATGCCCAGCATTTTTGAAGATACCTCGGGCTTCTCCAAAGGCGCGGCAGACATTGGTGCGCCCTTCGTCAACAGTTTCAAGCCTGAGCGCGCCACCAACATCGAAGTCGGCTACGCCCACAACCTGACCTCCTACCTGCCATCGGCGCGGCATGCGGACATCCGCTTTTCCTATTACCACACCACCGTCAAGAACATCATCGACCGTATCGACGACAACCTGTTCTGGCAGTTCGATAAGATGAAAACCTCGGGCCTGGAACTGCAAGGGCGCCTGGACACCGGCCGCTGGTTCTTCAACGTTGGCGGCAATTACAACCTCAGCCAGGAAGTCTGCGACAAAGGCGAAGCCCTGGCGCTGGACCCGCTCTATGGCCGTATTCCCGAATGTATAGAAGGCGGTTTCCCCACCGGCTTCCTGCGCAGCATGGTCGGGCCGCGCTACTCCATCACCACCGACCTGGGCACGCGCTGGTTCAACGACGACCTGGAAGTGGGCGGCCGCCTGACCTACCACAGCAGCCGCAACCAGACCCAGGAAGCCGAGTTTGCCAATATCGAAGGCGCGCGCTGGCCGGAAGTGTCGGCCGGCAACCGCCCGATCCAGTGGCACCCGGTCGCCGTCTTCGACGCCTATGTGCGCTACCGCTTCAACGATCACTACGCCATGGAAGTCGTCGGCACCAACCTGACCGACCGCTACTACCTGGACCCGCTGACACGCACCATGATGCCCGCACCTGGCCGTGCCGTCAGGCTCAGCGCCACGATGAAATTCTGAACGGACATGCCAATGAAAAACGCACCCGGTTTTTAAGATGCCTTGACCAACACACCAGGCCACACGCTACACCATGCAGCGTTTCATCCAGACACGGAAGAAACGCTGCCAACGACAGACCCGTACCTTGTTCACGCTGGATTTTCGAATGGAGCCGCACCATGACACACGCTGCCTGCTGTACCTGGCCAACGCCAGTTTCCCAATCTACCTTTTCAAGGTGAACAGCATGAAAAAGTCCGTTATCTTCGCTGCTATCGTTCTCGTTTGCGCAGGTGCTGGTGCCTCTGCCCAATCCAATCCTTACAACGTACAAGGTGGAGACTCCATCGACGGTATGCACCGCCCCGGGTTTTGCGGAGGCTCTAACTCTTGAGAGAATGGAGCTATGAGCAAGAACAATGCAAACAAATTTTCCAGTTAATGTCCAACCCCGGCGGCGATCCGCCCTTTCTGCTGATCGTCACCCGTCTTCCCAAGCCCATCCGCGCCCGAGGCCCCGCCTACGAATTCAGCGCCAACAAGAACTGGCAACTGCGCAGCCACCATTACCTGACATTCCGCAGCAGTGCCTATGGCCAGCACTACAGCAACTACCGGGAATATTCGGACGACCACGTTTCCGTCCATACGGGCTACGCCTACCAGAGCGCGCGCGACACACTGGCCGGCCTGCTGGTCGGCGAGTTGCACCGCCAGGATGCCAGTACCGATTACCGCGTCTATGGCCTGCGCGGCGAATGGGGGCACAACTTCCTGCCGCGCGCCAACCTGAGCCTGCAGGCCGAACACAAGCTGCGCCGCTACACCGATCAGAACATCGCCCAGCGCATGGACGGCCGCCAGGCGTATGTCGGCCTGCAAGGCTATTACTCCTTCACCCCCAACACATTGCTATTTGGCGGCGTGGACTATACACGTTTCAAAACTGACAACAGCCCGACTGACAGCTACCGCCAGAAAGGCGCGCGCCTGGGTTTGTACCAGCAGTTCGGCAACAGTTTCAGCACCACCCTGATGGGCATGCAGCGCAACCGGCGCTTCGATGGACCGTTCCTGAGTGCAGAACACTACGACAAGGAACGCATTTATATCGCCACGCTCAAGGCCGATGCCCTGGTGCTGGCCGGCTTCACCCCAGTCCTGAGTTTCAAGCACACCCGCCTGCGCAGCTCCATCGACTGGATGCTCGACTACCACCAGAACGAAGTTTCCCTGAAATTCGAAAAACAATTCTGACCGTCATGATGACCCGCTTCCCCTTTCCCTGCCCCCCTGCTGCGCCCCGGCATCGCGCAAAAACCACCTGCTCGCTGCTGTCGCTGCTCCTGTGGGCTGGCCTGCAAACGACGCTGATGCAAGCGCAAGCTGCCAGCAGCGCCGCCCCGAGCCCAAGCTACCGCACCTTGGGTATTCTCAATACGACACAGCTGCCTGGCACCCAGCCCGGGCAGTTGCTCTACAGCCAGGGCAAGCTCTATGGCAGCGTGATAAACGGCGGCAAGGACGGCAAGGCCTTTTTGCAGCGCTGGGGGCGTCTCTTCGTCGGCACGGCAGCCCCCACAGCCGCCTTCCAGACGCTGGATGCCAGCGACATCCAGGGCCAGGATTTGGGCCGAGGCGCCATGCTGGAGTATGTCAGCCCTGCGACAGGGACGATCTATGGCTGGCGGCCCTATCAACGGCCACTGGACAATCAGCTGGAATGGAGCCGGCCGGAACAACGCAGCGCCATCCTGAAATGGGCACCCGGCCAACCGGCCCCTGACGTGCTGGCAGTCGATAATGCGCTGGAGTTTTCACCCCATTATCAAGTGGGTGGACTGGAACTTGGGGCGTTTGGCACAACCTGGGCAGAAGATTCCCAAGGAAATATTTACATCCCGGCATGGAACTCGGGCTTGTTCCAACTGAACGTGGAACAGAAAATTTCTCCCGTTTTTACGCCAGCACAATCAAAAGAAGTACCCAAAGTGCCAGATGCATCTTTGCCCCCCGTCGTGCCCAGCTATATCTGGTACTTTCCGGCAACTAACCCTACACGCTGCAGGGATACGCGCACCAGCCCAGCTACAAACATTGATTGCGCCCTATATTTTCCACCTGCAGGCTCCATCACAGTCACCTACGAATACTGGCCCAACGGCAGCAATACTCATGCAGTCGTCCACAGCTCAGACCATGGCGGGACGCTTTATGTGCTGGTGGGCGGGGGCAACACTTATACCGCCTTCAATTCTGAAACCGTTAACTCAGCAACAAAATGGGTAGGCACCTACCCCAACGCCAGCATCCCTGCGGATGACTCCGCGGGTGCCGCCATCCTGGCGGTGCGCACCTCGGACTTGAACGGCAGCGATGCACCGCCTGTTACCTTCCTGCAAAGCCTGGCGCGTGCACGTGATGGCCAGACAGTATTTGAATCCAGCGGATTGATAGTATCTGCCCCTAATGGCATGGTCGAAGTTGGCGACTATCTGTACGGCACGACAGATAAAGTACTTTGGCGCTACAACAAGGCCAAGGGCCCTGGCGGGACGATTGAACATGTCCATGTGTTCAATACCGCTGCGTCCGACAGCACCATCACGGGCGACCTGAACACGAACACCTTCCGCCCCTATGGCCCCATGGTTCTGGCCAAGGATGGCTGGCTCTACGGAACGGCGGCCAATCGTGTGGCCAACGCCAGAAATACGGAAACCGGCGAACTGGACAGTGTGACAGATTACGGTACCGTCTTCCGGGTCAAACCCGGCCATGCCACTACGGAAGAGGATGAGGCCAGTTTTGAAATCGTGCATCGCATGGCCATTCTGGCCGGCACGCACCCTATCGGCCTGAGCGCCGGCCCCGTTACCGTCCAGGCGGACGGCAGCCATATCCACACCCTGCTGGGCGCCAATCGTTGGGGGGGATACGCACAATGGGGCGGCGGTGACGATATCGACCCCAGCCGCTTTACACCCAGAAGCGAACGCGGCGGCGGTTCCTTCTTTGCCCTTGATCTCGTCATCCCGACCCTGCTGACGCTGAACCCGGCCAGCATCCAGGCCGGACAAAGCGCCGAACTCAGCTGGAACACGAACAGCCTGAGTTGCCAGGCCCGCAGCAGCGATGGCAGTTTTAACGGCGCGCAGGGCGTGTCGGGCAAGCTGCAACTGCAGCCGGCGCAGAATGGCCGCTATACCTACGAGCTGGACTGCCGTGACGCCCAAGGCCGTGTATATGGCGATGCCGTAAGCTTGCAGGTGGGCGACATCAAAGAAGAAACCCCTGGCGGCACCGACGATGACGGCGACAGCGGCTCGGGCGGCGGCCCGTTGGGCTGGCCGCTGGGATTGGCGCTGCTCACGCTGCTGGCGGCACGACCGGCTATGCGGCAGGCTCGCAAACCGTCGTCCACCCGTTGAGCTCGTATTCGGCGCGACAACGAGTGCCTGCCGTCAATCGGCATGCACTCGTTTCGGATCTCAGATTCAACAAAAGCGTGACGTTTCCGTCACGCCTGTCCTTGGCAGAAACAAGCCGGCCGCGCATGCTGTAGGGGTCATCAACCCGCCTGCTGTTTCCCATGTTGCCAGCCATTCCCCAGCAGGCCATGTGCCGGCCTGCCCGCTCACGCCGCAGCTGCCGGTCCGGCCAAACGCGCAATGCCGTGCACATGCCGGTTCCGCCGTTTTCCGATAGACCGGAAGCGGCATCGGCCCTGCTGCCGGCAAGTTCATCGCGTGCCGATTCGGACGGCCACTGGAAAGATGCCCTGGAAAGCTGGCTGCAACCCTGCACCGCGCTTTTCTGGCCGGAATTCCATGATTTGATCGACTGGCGAACGGCTCCGGTTTTCATGGACAAGGAGCTGCGCCGCATCGGCGGCAGTCTTTACCGCGACCGGCTTTATGTGGACAAGCTCGCGCAACTGCACACCCTGCACGGCCCGGTGCTGCTCTTAATGCACACGGAAATCCAGGCACGCCTGGAACGTGGTTTTCCCCTGCGCATGTTCCACTACTACTGCCGCCTGGCGGCGCGCTACCCCAGGCATGACATCGTGCAATTCGCCATCGTCACCAAGAGCAAGAATTCCAGAAAAATCCGTTGTCTTGAGCACTGTTATGCGCCGTTGAACGGCAATTTTCTGACCCTGCGCTACACCGCCCCAGTGATACATTTACAAGACTGGGTCGGGCAGGAACAAGCCTTGCGCGAACGTGCCCGGCAAAATCCTTTTGCCATGGTTCTGCTGGCGGAGCTACAGGCCGCATCCCCCTCCACCCCCGTGAACAAAAAACGGGAAAACAAACTTCAGCTTATACGCCAGCTCTATCAACTGGACTATTCAGAAACCGACATACGGCAGCTATTCCTGTTCATCGACCATGCCCTGCGCCTTCCCGCCGAACAGGAACCCGCTTTCACTCAATCGCTGGAACAACTTGAACAGGAGAAAAAAGTGGCCTATATCTCGAGCGTTGAACGCGTCTGGCTGCGGCGTGGCCTGGAACAGGGCTTGTCCCAAACGCTTGCAGCCCTGCTGCATCAGCGTTTCGGCCAGTTGCCTGCCGAGCTGCAACAGCGCCTGGATCAAGCCTCGCCAGAGCAACTGCGGCGTTGGCTGCTTTCCGTCATCCAGGCAGAGTCACCGCAAGCAGTGTTCAACAGCTAAAAGAGGCCTTCGCGCCGGTATCGGCTCAGCGCAAACGCAAGAGCAATGCACGACGCTCCGCATCCGGCTCGACCCGTACCGGCAGAACCAAGGGCAAGGCAGCCAGCAAGGCCTTGGGGTCATCCGCACGCAAACGTGCCGTCAAGCGTAATTGCCCGACACGCGGGTCTGCACTTTTCAAGGGCCTGGGCAAATAGGCATTGAGCGCCGGCAGCGCCTCCTGCAAGGGCGTGTTGTCGAACACCAGCCAGCCGTCACGCCAACTATCCTCTTGCCCGCCCGGCGTCACGGCGCCACGCGCCACCTTGGGAGGCTGCCCGTCATAAACCACCAGCCGGTCGCCGGCATACAAATCGACTTGCTGGCCGCGCCCCCACCCGTCCGGCCGCCAGCGTACATGCCCTTGGGACACGCTCACCTGCACGCTTTCGCCACGGTCGGAAATGGTGAAAACCGTGCCGACCACCTCGACCTCCCCGATACGCAAGGGCACAATGAAAGGACGCTGCGCATCAGGCGTCACGTCAAAGCGAACACGCCCGCGTTGCAGCGCGACTTCCCGTTTGCCGGGGTACATCTCCGCCAGCACTTCGCTGTCTGCATCCAGATAGAGCTGACTGCCATCCGGCAGTTCCAGCGCAAAGGTTTCAGCAATACGAGAACGATAACGACGGCTGAATTCTCGCTGGGACTGTTGCCACGCCCATGCTGCAGCAACACCCAGCACACCGGCTGTTGCCAGGGCCAGAAATTTTCGCCGCCCTGGCTGCGCCAGCACCGCAGCGAACATCAAGCCTGGCGGTGCCGAATGGCGTGAGGGCGGTTCGGAAAATTGGTCCCGCATATCGGGACCCAGCCGGCCCAGCATATTCCAGCGGCGCAAGGCTTCCGCATGCGCCAGCGCATGCCGTTCCGAACGGGCCACCCACACGCGCAGCGCCTGCTGCGCTGCCTGAGCCTCTTCATCGGGAGCGACGGCCGCCGTGGCAATCAAACGCAAGGCATGCGCAATCATGCGCTCCGACGGCGGCGATGGCCGCTTACCAGCCGGGCTCATGCCGGACTCCGCCCAATCAGGCAGGTAAAAGCGTCAGTGCCATAGCCATAGCCAGCGCTGTACCGGGAGCAACAACAGGGCGGACAGGAATTCTGCAGGTTCGTCATTATCCAGTGCCTAGCATTCCGGCCCGGCAAGCTCCCGTAACTCCGCCAGTGCAGTGGCGCAATCCAGCGTGGCGCGCACGACATGTTTGGCTACCGCCGCTTCCGTGATGGCCAAGCGCTCGGCAATCTCCGTGCGTGAATAGCCATAGACGCGGAACAGGATATAGACATCCCGACGGCGCCCTGGCAGGCTTTCCAGCTTGGCCACGACTTTTTCCATCAGCTGGCGATACATGACGATGGTCTCCGCGGAAGGCGCGTGGCAAGGCAGCGCTTCCGCTGCAGCCAGGCTGGCTTCCAGATAATCCTGTTGATGTTTGCGTTGCCTGATGAAGTCAATGACGATGTTGTGCGCCGTGTGAAACAACAGCGCCTGCGGCGACTCGATGGCCGCCGCGCCTTCGCGCATCATCTTGGCATAGACTTTTTCAAAGCTATGCTGCGCAATGTCATCAGCAGTATGCGGATCCCTCAGCTCGCGCGTCAGGTGCCTGCACAGTTTGCTGTAGCAGGCCAGCAATTCTTCCACGAGGTTGTTCATCTGGTGCCCACGATACGCCAGTACCGCCAGGAGAAAAATGGATGGAGCGGCAGAAAACCTGCAGTTGCCGGCATACGCTGCCGAACTGGCCGACGATATGCCAGCAGAGTTCAGATCGCGCCAAGACTTATGATAATCATTATCATATCATGTGAAAGCATCGCTGATTTTGCGATATTTCTCAACCTATTTCTAGCACACCGGCCATCCCCCCACTGGTGGTCAGGGCTTGCGTTCCCCGTCCTCCGGCACATAGATCATGCGTCCATCATCAAGCCGGTACGTCACGCCGGCACGCATGCCCTGGCCTTCCCCCATCTGGCCGGAAGACTCGTAGCGCTCCAGTTCCTGCCCGTTCTTGATCGTAATGCGCATATCGGCTTCCCCCGGGTTTTCGACCACGATGACCTTGTCATTGGCGTAGGGGTTGAGCGGATTGCTCGCAATCACGACCATCAAGACGCCAATCACCACCAGAAACAGGTCTATCAGATTGACGACTGACAGGATGGGATCATCCGCTTCGTCAGATTCCAGGAAACGCATTCATTGCTCCTTGTCCTGGCCGGCACCTGCAACGCCCCCTGGACGCCCCACCCCGTGCGCATTCAACGCCATGCTTTTTTCTATGGCCCGCAATTCCTCCAGCAGCCAGCGGCGGCGAATCGTGAGCACGAAAAAAGCAATGCTGGCACCCGCCAGCGCCAGAATGACCGCCGCGAACGACACCACCATGTTCTGCCCGACTGCCGCCGTATCGCCATTGCTCAGGGCCAGCAGGGCCGGCCCCATGGGAATCATGGTAGCAATCAGGCCCAGCATCGGCGCCACGCGTGACACCATGCGCAGCCATTCCAGGCGTTTCATGATCCACAACTCCATGTCGTCTGTCGCCCAGTTCTCGGGCTGCGCCAACCAGAGACGACGCAGCAAGGACTGATGCTTGCCGCGCCAGCGGGCCAGGCACTCGGCGCCGAATCCCCCCAGGGCATACAAGGCATAGGCCAGCGTGGCAAGAATCAGGATCAACACCGGCCATAGCAATACCCGAGAGAGTTCATACAGGCCTGTTTCCAGGCTATGTGCACCTATCATTTCCTTCCGTTTCCTTTTTTCATTCCTGAAGCGGCTCGCTGGCCGGATGCGGCATAACGCGGTTCAGTCACGGCCATGGCCCGCTGATTGACCCACCAGTATCGGCCGCCTCCCGCCGCCAACAGCAGCAGCACCAACCATGCCAGCCAAGCATGCAGGGCAGGATTCTCATCCTCTGCTGCATCGTCCTGCCGCCGCAGCTCCTGACCGGCAACGGTTTCCATCGGTCTCTCGGCTGCCGCCTGATTCGTCTGTGGCGCTGCGGGATCCCAGGCCTCCTGCGGGGTGGGGGGCGCGGCCGGCGGTGCCTGGGCGGCCACCGTCTCCGGCCGCAGGCTGGCGCTGGCCTGCAAGCCAAACCCGGCCACCATGGCATCCAGGTACTCACGTGTCACCGCCGCGCTGGCCTGCACCTGAAAATCACGCTGCAAGGCCTGCCAGCGCTGCGCCATTTGCTGACGCGTCTCCGCAGGGGCATCCCAATATCCCTTGCGCACCGCTTCTGCCATGCGTTCGAGCATCTGCGCCTGCGCATGGGGATTGTCGCGTTCGAACCAGGCCTGCATGCCCAGTTCGCGCGTATCCGCCACATAGGTATCGAACATGGCCTGCCACTGATCCGCGCGCACCGTCGAGGCGTCGGTGGCTTGCCAGCCATACAGGTTATTGGTCGCTTCCAGCACCGACAGCGTGCCGGCATAGCCTTCAGCCTGCATGCCCTGGATCCAGGCCGGGTTGAGATAACGCACCCGCATCTCATCCGACAGGAAACGTTGCAGGCTGGTAGTGCGGGGTTTGCCTTGACGCAAATCCGACACCAGCAAATCTGGCGCTGCGCCATCCAGCTGGCGGATAGCAGCCGACAATCCCCCCATGAACTCAAAGGGATGATCTGTCGATAGCACGCCATGCAAATGGGAAGACCGCGACATCACTACTGCCTGCACGCCACTGAGCTGCGTTTCCAGCAACTGTGTACCGCCAGAGTTGTCGCCCCAAACGCTTGCACCATAGGCATACTGGCTGCTCTTCAGAAACTGCGTGGCCAAGGCTGCGTCGTCTTCCCAGGCATCGGCCTGCAGCGTCAGGTGCGGCACACCTGTGCCATAGGCACCCGGCGCATTCCCGAAAATACGCAGTTGCGCGCCCTGCCGCGCCTGCTCCGGCCGGGCGCCGGCATCCCGCAGCATTTTTTCGGCCAGGCGCGAATTGATCGCGACATTGTTCCCGGGCTCATCCTGTTGGGCCAGGCGTTCGATGGCTTCGGCCAGCAGCCGCATGAACCCGTCAAACTGATCCCGATAGACGCCTGTTACCTGCACCACCACATCCACGCGCGGGCGGCCCAGTTCACTGGCAGGAATGATATCCAAAGCCTCTACCCTGCCGCCGCGCCCCCAGACCGGCCGTAACCCCAAGGCATGCAAGACCTGCGCTTCCGTCACGCCCAGATGGCGGATAGCCTCCGATGACCACAGGCTGAAGGCCAGTTTGCGCGGCGCGGCGCCGGCATGGCTATCGGCATACGCCTGCAGCAATTGTGCATAGGCAATACCGCCCGCTTCATACGCGGCAGGGCTGGGAATACGGTCTGCCTCGAAAGCGTACAAATTGCGGCCGCTGGCGATATCCGGGTTGCGCAATGGGTCGCCCCCAGCGCCCGGCAACACAAAGCGGCCCGCCAGCCCTGCCAGCAACGATTCGATCTCCTGGGTATCCGCCAGGGACTGATCCAGTTGCCGGGCCCTCGCCAGCTGCTCGCGCAATGCCGGAGACAAGGCGGCCTCCGCCCCCATCTCCTGGCCTGCTGACTGCTCCTGGGCGCCAGCACGCAAATAGGTCTGCAACCATTGATAGGGCCGGGCGTCTTGCCAGGTATCTGCCGCGCCCTGCGCGGCGACCGGCAGGCCCGCCCGCCCGGCCGCCGCCTGCCCCTCCTGGGCAACAACAACTGGAGGGCTGACGGTATGGTCCTGGGCGAACCATTCATCATCCACCATGCCCAGCGCCTGATAGAACGGCTCGCCCAGTTGCTGCATAACCGTCAGCAGCCTGTGCGCCGGCGCCGCCGGCTCACCGAAGGTATGCAGGCCCAAGGGCATGGCAGCGCGCGCCAGTTCATGCAAATGATCATGCAGTTGCTGCACGAAATCCGCAAAACGCAGGCGCGCATCCGCGATGTCCCACCCCAGGTCAGCCAGCATATGATTGGCCTGGGCGGCCTCCAGCACTTTGTCTCGCGCCACCGACTGCGCCGCGCCTTCGTCCAGTTGCTGATACTCATGAATCAGCTGGTGCAGATCGGCCAGCGTGTCATATAGGCCCGCCGGCGCGAAGGGTGGCGTCTGATGACTGATCGTCACGGCACGGCCTCGACGTTTGGCCTGCATGGCCTCGCCGACGTTATCCTGCAAATAGGGATAGAACACCGGTACATCCCCGACCGCCAGGAAAGGGAAATCGCTTGCGGACAGGCCTCTATCTTTTCCCGGCAGCCACTCCTGCGTTCCGTGGGTACCCATATGGATGAGGGCATGCACGCCAAGTTGCTGGCGCAAGTAGAGATAGGCGGCCAGGTATAGATGATCCGGCGCGCTGGCGGTATCGTGATAGTGCTGGCCCATCTCCGCCGCACGGGGCATTTGCGGCATGACCGTAAGATTGCCCAATTGCAGGCGCGGGATCACGAACACGGGCTCGCCACCGATCTCGCGCACCGCCCAGTGCTTGCCTGGATCCCCCCAGTGGGACAGTGCCTCGCGCTGTGCGCTGGGCAGACGGCGCAGCCACTGCCGATACGCCTGCACCGGATAGGCGGCTGCCAAATCATGCTCTAGCAGTGTTTCCAGCGGCACCTGGCGATACAGGGCCGCCAGCATCTCTTGCGCCTGCCGAATCAACGCAGCTTCTTCCGGCACACTGACCTGATACCCGGCCGCGGCCAGCCCATGCGCCAGCGCCACCATGCTGCGTGGCAGATTCAGATGCGATGCCGCCAGGTTCTTCTCGCCTTGCGGATAATTCCAGAACAGCAAGGCCAGCTTCTTGTCTGCCGCTGCTATCTGACGCAATGCGACCAGCCCCTGCAGCTTGCCGATCAAGGCATCGGCCTGCTCTGGCAACAATTGCTGCTCCCCCTGCACCGAGGTACGCAGCACAATCGGATCCATCATGCCCCACCCTTCCGGGCCCGCCAGGAAAATCGCCAGCGTACGGGGCGGCATACCGCTGCTTGCCTGCTCCCACCCCGCTTCTCCCTGTTCCTGACGGAACACGGTGGTTTGCAAGACAGGAATATCCAGCGCCTGAAAATCGGCGCTGCGCGCCTTGCCGTCCTGCAAATGCCCCAGATTCACCAGCACATCCACCCGCCCCTGGCCCAGCACTTCCGGTAATGTCTCATGTGATGCGTCGAACCAGAACACCACGGGGGTCAAGCCCGCCGCTTCCGTTTTGCTGACCAGCACATCCAGGGCATCCGTCTGCAAGTCACCCAGCGCTCCCGCATGGGTCAGAAACGCCACCACGCCGCTGCGCGGCTGCCAGCGTGCTGCCCCCCAGGCCAGATAATCGCTCAAGGACGAAAAAATTCGTGTGGAGGCTGGGTGATAAAAGCCGGTTGCCGGCAATGGCACGACAGCCGGCAACACTTCCGGGCTTGTCCCCTGCAGCACAGCCTGGGCATAACGAAAAAAAGACCGGAAATTGGACTCACCGCCAGCTGCGTAGTAAGCCGCCAAATGACGCGCCACCGCCTCATCCAGTCCGGCATGCCCAGGCGCCCCTCCTCCGACCGCCAGCCACGCCCGGCCTGGCTGCCGCAACCCCTCCGCCAGCGCAGCCTCGACCTGCGCGCGATCCGCCGGACGGGGAGTATCCAGCACCGTCAAGGCAGCGCCCTCCAGCCAGCGGCCGGCATGTGCAGACGCCACTTCCACATTGATATGCTCCAACCGCAGGCCTGCATCTTCAGCCAGCCTCTGCAAGCGCTCAAACTTGCCTTTGGGCACGAAGCTGTTCGTGATCACCCGCAACACAGGCAAGGCCGCTGGCGTGCCCTCCTGCCCTGTGACAGCCGGCGCCTGCACAATGCCCTTGGCCTGGCGACCCGCGTCATGCGCGGATTCCGCCCGAACGACAGGCCCGCCCAACAGCCACATCGCCAACCCCGCCAATAGCAGTCCTGCGGCCCATAGGCACAGGCGGGAATAGCTGCGGCCCCCACCCATGCCGCCTGATTTTTCAAGGTGCATGATGAGATCAGAACCTTGCATTCATGCCGAGGTAATAACGCCGGCCTTCATCTGCCAGGGAGTAGCGAGTAGCGTCCTCAGCCGCCAGCCTGCGATCACCCAGGTTTTCCACCCCTGCCTGCAAAGTCAGAGACCGATTGATGGCGTAATCTGCATACAACGACCACAGTGCATAACCGGGGCGCTCCACAGGCGTCGTGCCGCCAGAGTTGTATTGCCTGCCTGTCAGCTCTGCCCGCACCCTGGCTGTCCAGGCAGGCACGGGGGTCCAGGCGAGATCGACAGCTCCGCTATGGCGCGGCCGGTCCGCCAGCGTTTCGTCCGTCTCGCGATTCTTCGGGTCCAGCCACATATAGTTGGCATCCAGGCGCAACTGCCAAGGCAAGTCCACGCCGCCCCCCAGTTCCACCCCACGAATGCGTGCCCGGGCGACATTCTGGTAGTACAGGCAGGTCCTGCCCTTGACATCACAACTGGCGGCACGCTGGGTTTCGATCAGGTTCTTCACCTCATTCTGGAAAAACATGGCGTTGGCCTGCCAGCCACTGCCCTCATACTCCAGCCCGGCTTCAAAAGACACATTGGTTTCCGGCTGCAGATCCGGATTGCCACGGATAATGCCGCGCCCGCCCATGGCAGCGTATGACTCATATTCAGGAGACAACTGTTTCAAGGTCGGGGCCTTGAACCCTTTGCCCACGCCCCCCTTGAAGGTCAAGGCCTCATTCAGGTGGTACAGCACATAGGCACGCGGGCTGGCTTCACGGCCGAACTCCTCATGCCAATCCAGGCGCCCGCCCAGCACGACTTCCCACTGCTGCCCCAGGCGCCACTCGTCCTGCAACAGCGCGGCATAATGCTGCATGGACAAGCGGCCCGCCCGGTTGACGGTCGGATCCTCCAGCTTCTCGCGGCGTACCGTCCCGCCGAAGGTCAAGGTATGGCCCGCCCAAGGCGCCAGCCTGGTAGTGGCATCCGCCACCGTATCGACAAAACGGTTCGGGCCACTTGCCGTGCCGCCATCGCTGCGCCAATTCTCCCGATACAGGCTGGAACGATATACCTTCACATCGGTGCTGCCCCAACGCCAGCCGCCACGATGCCCAACCGAGTATTGCCGCCGCCGCACGGTGTCATCAGATTCGTAAGGCACTGCCACAGTACCGCGCACGCCATCACGCTCCTCATTACCCGCACCTGCACTGAGGTCAATACGCTGGCGACTCTCCGGCGTCCAGCTCAATGCCACATTACCGCTGCGCGAAACATTCCGATCCAGCAGGCTCAAACCAAGATTTTTCTCATCCTCCAGCGCGTGACGGCGCAGATATTCGCCCCAGACACTCAGCCCCAGCACCCCTTGCACCAATGGGCCGCCCGCGTACACGCCAGTCTTGAACTGTGCACCGCCCGCATCATGGCCGGGCTTCAGATAATAGGAAGACAGCGAGCCCTGCCACTCGTCCGTCGCCGTCCGTGTAATGACATTCACCACGCCGCCCAGGGCCTCGGAACCGTACAAAGACGACAGCGGACCGCGCACCACCTCCACCCTTTCGATCGCCTCCGTCGACACCCAGCCCAACTCATAATCCGAATGTGAAATCCCGGAAGAAGACGCGCTGATACGTTTGCCATCCATCAGGAACAAGGTATGGGCCGGATCCATGCCGCGTATCGAAATTGCCCGCCGTCCCAGGCCGGCGCTCTGAATATTGATGCCTTCCGTCCCGCGCAAGGCATCCGCCATATCCAGCACCGGCCGTTCGCGCAGTGCGGCGCCATCAACAACCGTCACGCTGGCGGGAACATCCGCCAGGTTCCGCTCGCCTGCTGTGGCTGTCACAACCACCGGCGCCAAGGCCGCCACCTGTCCCTGTGCTGCGGCCTGCCCCGGGTTTGCCAGCAAAACCCCTGCTGCGGCCACCTGCAACCAGGACAGACGCGCCGCCTTGATTTCCCATGGAAGGAATCCAGGAGACTGGCACTGCCCCCGGCCCGGCCCCGTTGAAATCAGCAAGCATCCACTGCCCGGTGGCAATGAACTGGGCAGGAAAGCGCGGCAAAGCATGGAAAACCCCGTCGGACATAAGCAAGCCACCCCGATGGCAGCCCACAAAAATCGGAATGATATAACAAAACAAATAAATTGAAATGATATATCAGTACTACTCTGGTGGTTTTAGAAGATGGCCCGGAAGACTCTGCCGCCCGCCCGCCTGCCAAGGCCTCACCCGTTCCTCCACCAAAGAGGGTGCCAGCGGCCCAGGGTGATCAATAACTAAGCAAAAAACAGGCAAAATCCGAGCGAAAAAAACAAAAATCTGTCTTTTTATGGAAAAAGACAAAAAAGACTTGCACACACCCAGAAAAATGGGCTATATTTAATTCTTCAGACGCGGGGTGGAGCAGTCTGGCAGCTCGTCGGGCTCATAACCCGAAGGTCGTAGGTTCAAATCCTGCCCCCGCAACCAATCGTAGAAACAGCCTCATGCGAAAGCATCGAGGCTGTTTCTTTATCCAGGGTCACCCAAACATGGCCCTCGGCATCGGCACTCATCACCGGGTTGCCCAATATCTCCCTCAGCAGTTCCCTCGCGTGATCCACATCGGTCACCAACACCTGAACCAGGTTATCCAGCAGCGTGCGGTACCGCGCCACGATGTCGGACATATCTCGCACACCTGCCTCTGCCTCGGCGTTCTGCTCCGGTTCTGATTGCAACGCGGCAAGCTCCGCTTCTGCAACCCGCAGCCGCCCCGCCAGCGCTGGCGAGATCCCCACCTGGACAATGGCATCCGTCAGCCAGCCGATTTCGGTCTGCACGGATGTAATGACCCAGCGGAACCTGCTCAACTTATGCGGCTAAAGCGTAGGTTTGAACCGGGGTTTTCATATTCAGCGCCTGATGAGGTCGCCGGTGGTTGTAAAAGCGTATCCAGTCGCTGATCACGCGGCTGGCATGCTGCAAGGTTTCGAAGCGATGACGATGCGCGCATTGCTCTTTCAGTGTGCGGATGACTCGCTCGACCATGCCGTTCTGCTGTGGGCAGTGCGGCGTGATGAACTCCTGGCGCAGCCCATAGCTGCGCACCAATGCGGTGTAGCTTCGGGAGGTGAATACCAGGCCGTTGTCGGATCGAAGCAGGAACGGTGCCGGCACTCGCCCCAGCGTCCCGAACCGAGCGATCAGGGCGTGTTCCAAGGCGCTCCCCGCCGTGCAGGCCTTACCGCTGCGCGACAGGTGCCAGCCCAACAGTTCGCGGGTATGGCAGTCGATCACCAGCGCCAGCGTGGCCCAGCCGTCCCGGCCTGCCCAGATACGGCACAGGTCTGTAGACCAACGTTCGTTCGGCGTTGTGGCCGCTGAAGGCAATGCCTGGATCCGTGGCCTGAAGCCAATCGGACGCTTGCGAACCTGCCAGCCTTTGATCTGGAAGATGCGCTGCACGGTGTTCTTGTTGAACCCCAGCAGCCAAGCCACCGTCCGGTAGCCAAACGACGGCGACTCTTCGATCATGGCCTTGATCGGCTCAACGTACTTCGCATCGACTTTAGGTGGTGACTTCACAGCCCGGTAATACACCGTGCGACGCGGCACGCCAAACCAACGGCACAGCTTTGAGAGCGACACCTCGAACCCTTCGGCAGCCAGGCCCTGCTGCACGCGAAGGATCATTTCCCTTCCTCGTCCAACAGGGCTTGCAGCTTTTTTCGGGCACGCAACTCCAACATCGCTTCGCCGTACGCTTCCTGCAGATCTTTCAGCTGGCGCTCGTACTGTTCCTTGATGTCCAACGGGTTGGCACGCAAGGCGTTCTCCATCCCCCGCTTGGCATCATCGACCCACTGTTCGACCTCAGACGGCGACAGATCGTATTGCCGGCTCGCTTCCGATACCGTGGCTTTGCCTTGGATGATGTCCAGTACCAGCGCGCTCTTGCGCTTCGCTGTCCACCGTTTGATGTCTTCTTCCATCGTCTTGCTCATGTCTTCTTTCCTCGATTATGACCTGAGCAGGTTTTCACTGGGTCAATACATCACCTCCCAACAGGAACTCCTCGCACGGGCACCTTCACACCACCCTCCGAAAATATAACTTATCTCAAAAAACCCAGACCCGATGACTTCCAACCCGCCTCACGCCCCCATATTCTTTCATATCTGAACCAATGGGAATATGTTCTTTACCAAATAAAAAGGCGCTCACATCAGGAGCGCCTTTTTATTTACAATAATGGACTAGAAGAGTAAAAACCACAAACCAACACAAAAAACCAGTCCAATTTAATTTATTTCTTAAAAAGCCCTTTAATGAATTTTGTAGCAAACGTAGCCGCTGCGGAGACAATCAAATCTTTATTCTCCTCCCATAGATCACCACACCACTCTTTTATCGCTTCCCAAACCCCTTTCTCAGCTTTTGCATTTATCCCCTCCGTTTTAACCTCTTCTTTCGCCTCTCGCGCAAAAGAATATTTTTTCTCATTTGGTAAAATATCAACAATAAGAGAAACCAGCCCAGTCAGATTATATTTTTCCTCTACCGACACCGGAATAATAATATCAGTCGAAACATCAAAGGCCTTAGCAACATCACCGATTTTTCTCTGAACATTGGCCTCCTTCTCTTGCCCAGGCCTCTCATGAACCTCATCCCAATCTCTTAACGGAGGCAACTTATCAACCTGATTAACAACAAAAACCACAGGACATTTTTTTAGATTTGGTTTCAGTATTTCAAGATATGCCTTCTGAGAAACCGCGTAGGCCCTATCATCAGCCTTAATAACCCAGATCACCAAATCGAGGGTCGGAGCCAAGCTTTTATATAACTGAAAATATTCCTCATCTCTTTCTGTCGTCTCCCCCACTCCGGGCACATCAATCAAGACTATACCCGGCTCACTTCCAGAAGATTTAAGCTGTATCTCCTGAGGGGAACGCGTGCAAGCTGCAACATCGCTAATTTTAGCTACATCCGAGCCAAAAATAGCATTACATAGAGAAGACTTACCAACGCCTGTGACACCAAAAACGCCTACCCTCGGAACGTACCCCTTTATCTTCTTGGCTCGTTTTTCTATTAATTTTCTAATAGCATCGGAAGAAATTGACTTTTTTCCTATGAATTTTATTTCATCCTCAGACCACTCTTCCACACCATTACAATTCGGACATGTCACTTCCAGATCACCTCTATCATGAGGAACCCTGAATTTTGTCCCACAGGACGAACACTTAAGCACTGACTTATTTTCTTTGGATTGTTCCACCTAAACCTCAGCTCTATTTTTTGATTGCCAATAAAAAAACAAATTATTAAGCCACCTACTCCTCGCTTCACCTAGCGGGCTCGCCAGGATGAAATGGTAATACCCCCATTTTTACTGGGTCGTAGAAGTAGGGACTGATGCGGCCATGGCCAGCCACTGTGTTGGTGTGCATCGGCCCAATTCCATATTATGGCATTCGTGATTGTAAAACCACATCCAGCGCGTGGCGTGCTCCTGCACATGCGCCAGATTTTCCCACTCCGTACTGTCGGCTGTGACAGCCATTCATACCTAGCCGTGCAGTTGAACTGCTCGATACAGGCGTTTTACTGCAGTTGGCCAAGCTTAATAAAGTCGAGCCTGATGCCGTGCTTTTTCGCCCAGACCGACAACATCGAACCCGTATATTCCGGACCGTTGTCGCAGCTAATCGGCAGTGCCCCCCTGACCTGTCCCCGCTTCTCGATGATCGTGTTCAACACTCGTGTCACTCGTGCCGCCGGCAGTGATAAGTCCACTTCGATGCCCGACGCCTCATGGTTGAAATCATCAATAACGTTGAAGGTCCGCATGCTGCGCCCGTCGGCCAACTGGTCAGGTATGAAATCCATCGACCAGACCTCATTGAGGGTGCTACGAACCGCCAGCGGCTCCTGCATCTGCCGGACCAGTCTTTTACACGGTTTGATGCGCTGATTTTTTTCCAGCTCTTTGTAAATGCGGTACACGCGTGTGTGGCTCGCACAACAATCCTCAGCCAACGAGTTAATCCAACCGTTCGATATTGGACAAAATCATTAAAAACCACGCATTTGAAGAAGCACCAAAAGAATCCGAACTAATCAAAGTGGTAAACCGCATAGTCGATCAGCCCCTATCTCTGGAATGTCTAATCACGGTTAGTTCGACAAACTAAGAAGCCATGCAGGTCAGTGCATCCCGGCCTTGGCACGGTTGATTCGCCGGGGTTTTGTAGAAGTTCCCTACGGAATGACCAATCCTGCATGCCGACGCTGAAAATAACTCCGCCGCAGGACACTCATCTGCATAGCCGACAGACTGGGCAGCATCTACAAAAGGATGTTGCCCCATGGCCCACACAGCAGAAGACCACGCCGCCGTCGAGCGTGCAATGCGATTCTTGCTGGCCGTCTCTCCTCGCTCCACCAGGTCTTCATGCATGCGAGGCGCCCCTAACGCACCCTGGCTATCTGCGTGCATCTGACAAATGAGGGTGAGCAAGCGCTGGTTTTCCTTCTGGTGCGCGCTGACCGGGCGCAATAACCAATCATGAAAACCACTTGGAGAGACCCGCAGCAGACGACACATCATTCGGATGGAAAACTCATGGCGACAACGCTCGATGGCCTGATATCTCAGGACGACTCCCTGGCAAAGAACGTTGCCGCTGCGTGTAAAAAATCCCTCTCCTTCTGAACGCGGGCCAACTCCCGAGCGACCTGGACACAACTGCCATCCGACCGGCGCACCTGTTCAACCGATCCCGCTTTGAATTCAGCACTGTATTTCTTGCGTTTCATCACTCACGCTACTTTGCGTCCAGGATGACGCGTTTCTGAAGTGTCCGTCTTAACGGGTAGAAATCCTCTCCCAGCAGGCGCCAATCACGAACACCGCTGTCGTGCACGACAGGCAAGACGCCAGCTGGAAAAGTCGGCCGAACCTGTTTTCATTCCGCCCCGCCATCAGCAATAACCCGCCCTCACAGGGGAAAAACGGGAAAACGCTTGCATCTCCTACCAATTACAGACAACAATGAGAATTACTATTAACCTCATGTATTGTCTGGCTTCCATGAACGGCACCTTGGCGGAGCACCTGTACGATAGTCACTATGGATGGCTGGAACGCTGGCTACGGCGCTGGGTGTCCACACCTGCCGATGCTGCCGACTTCGCGCAAGATGCCTTTGTTCAACTGCTGATACGTAAGGGCGGCGCCGATATCGGCGACAATCCCCGCGCATTGCTGGTGCGCATCGCCAAGGCTCGGCTGATCGACCATTGGCGCCACCAGGAGGTCGAGCGCATTTATCTGGAAGCGCTGGCCGCACAACCCGAAGCCGAAGCCCCGTCCCCGGAATCCATCATGCTGGTACGCGAAGCATTGATGCGTATTGATGCCATGCTGGGCGCCATGCCAGAACGCACCCGCACCATTTTTCTGATGGTGCGCGTCGATGGCATGCGGCACGCAGAGATTGCCGACCGCCTGGGCATGGCCGAGACCTCCGTGAAGCGCCATGTTCAGCGCGCCTATCTGGCTTGCCTGTCCCTGGCAGCCTCCTGATGCAGAGCGTATGGCTTCGGATTCCGATATTGACCCCCGCATTCTGAACGAGGCCGCCGCCTGGCTGGCCCGCTTCGACGAAGGCGCGCTAAGCGCCGACGAAAGCGCGTCCCTGCGCACCTGGCAACAACGCAGCCCGCAACATGCGGAAGCCTGGTCGCGGGTGCAGGCGCTGATGGCGATTTTCAACCAGATTCCTGCCCAGGTGCAGCCTCAGATTCTGCCGGCCATGGCCTTGTCGCGCACCCAGGGCCGGCGCCGCATGATGCGCGGCCTGGGCATGCTGGCCCTGGCCGCACCCCTGGGCTGGCTGTCCTACCGCTACCAGGCCGATGGCCTGGCAGGCGGGCCGTTGCAACCGGTTTCCGATCTGCACACGCGGCTGGGCGAAGTCAGCGAACAACGCCTGGACGACGGTTCGCTGCTTGTCATGAATACCGGAACCGCCGTGGATGTGCGCTTCACAACCCAGGAACGGCGTATCCGGCTACTTTCAGGGGAGATTTTCCTGGAATCCGCCAGGCAGCCCGACCCCATGCAACGCCCCCTGCTGGTGGAAACCCGGGAAGGCACGGCACGGGCGCTGGGAACCGGCTATACCGTGCGCCAACATGACGGCCAGACCGAAGTGGCCGTTCATGAAGGCAAGGTTGCCCTGCGACGCCACGGAGAAACCCGTGATTTCACGGTACTGATGCCCGGCCAGGGCTTGCGCTTCGGCCAACACGGCGCGCCAGGCGCCGTGCGTCCAGCCTCGTCCGATGATTTGATGTGGCGCCATGGCCTGCTGGTCGCCAATGGCATGCGCCTGGATACCTTGCTGACGGAACTTGGGCGCTATCGCCCAGGGCTACTGCAAGTGCAGCCGGACATTGCCGGCCTGCGCGCCTCCGGTTCATTCTCTTTGCGCGATACGGACGCCAGCCTGGCCCTGCTGGCCGATACCCTGCAGTTGCAGATCACGCGGCGCACCCGGTACTGGATCATCCTCGGACGCGGCTGATACAAATTTTTTTTGCGCGGTTTTTCGATCTCGCCCGATAGAACAAGTAAGAGCCTCCCTCATCTCCAGTTCAGGAATGAGGCGTCATCTTTCTCCAGTTCTTGCGACGAAAAACCACCATGCTGCGTTCCGTACCCCGCCCTGCCTTTCCATTGCACGCTTGTGCTGCACCCGCGCGCCATGGCAAGTTCACGGCCATTCACCTGGCTTGCCTGAGCAGCCTGCTGTGCATCGGCCAGCTGCCGGACGCCGCGCAGGCGCAAAGCGCCGCGCAACTGGCTCAGACCCCCAGCGAAAAACGCGATATCCAGCTCGCGCCGGGACCGCTGGGCACGGTACTGGCCCGCTATGCGGCGCAGTCCGGCGTACTGCTTTCATTCGACGCGGCACAGCTGGATAGCCTGCAAAGCCCGGGGCTGCAAGGCAGCTATAGCCTCAGGGAAGGGTTTGACCAGCTGCTGCGCGGCAGCGGCTATGTGCTCGAACGGCGTCCCAATGGCTACGCCTTGAAAAAAGCCGCCGGCGTGGTCGAACTGGATACTGTCCAGGTCACCGCCCTGCGTGCAGAGGATCCGGGGGATAGCCCCTACCGTACCGCCGGCTCTCAGGCAGTGCTGAGCCGCGAGGATATCGAACGGTCGCGCGGCTTGTCGGTGGGTGACATCTTTCGCGGTATTCCAGGCGTGCTGGTCGGAGAAAACCGCAACAGCGGCGGCCTGGATGTCAATGTGCGCGGCATGCAGGGCCAGGGCCGGGTGCCCGTGCTGATCGACGGCACACGGCAGGAAACCACGGTCTATCGCGGTTATGCCGGCGTGGCTTCGCGCAGTTATGTCGATCCCGACCTGATCGGCAGTGTCCAGATCGACAAAGGCCCGACGATGTCTGCCCAGGGAACGGGCGCGACTGGCGGGCTGGTCAGCATGCGTACCATCAGTGCGGACGACATTGTCCCTGAGGGCGATAGCTTCGGCATGCGTGTGCGCGGCAGCACGACTGGCAACAACAGCGGCTCTGCCCCGGATCCCGGTACCTACGCGGGCTACTACCTGGAAAAAAATGTCTATCGCTCTGACTGCCGGATCAGCAGCTACTGCTCCGAGGACTACACCATGCCGGATAGCTTCGCGCCCGAGGACGGCATGGACCGGCCCGGCACCTACCGGCCAAAGAGCTTTGCCGGCAGCATTGCCGTCGCCAAGCGCCTGGAACATATGGATCTGGTGGCCGCCTACGCGCAGCGCAAACAGGGCAACTACTACGCCGGCCGCCATGGCCCGTCACCGTACATCAAGCAAGGCGAAAAACAGTATGCAGGCTGGTACTGGGAAACACCGGTTTCCATTGAAGGCGTCTCGCGCTTTCGCGCCGGGGAGCGAATTCCCAACACGCAGTATGAGAGCAAATCCTTTCTGCTCAAAAGCAACATCTATCTGAACGACGCCAGCGAACTGGATCTGAGCTACCTGCGCTATTCCAGCGATTTCGGCGAAATGATGCCCTCTCAGATCCAGGGCTTTGGCCAGGCCCGTCAATGGATACCCAGCCAGGTCAAGCAGGATACCTATGCCTTGCGCCACCGTTGGCGTCCGCAGGACAACCGCTGGATCTCCCTGCACACCAACCTCTGGCATACCGATAACCGCAGCGATATCAATACGCCTGAAATCTACAGCATAGATATCGAGAAAAACACACATCGGGAAGAAACCTACCGGCGCTGGGGCGGCGACATCAGCAACACCATGCATTTCGATGCCCTGGGCGGGATCAAGCTGGAATATGGTGTGGCCGGACAACAGGAAAAAATGAGTACCGATGTCGCAGAAGGCAGCTACAGCGGCTTCTATGGCGGCGCACGTTCGGGCAAGCGCTGGGAAGCCAGCACTTTCGGCAACCTGGCCTGGACGATACTGCCCAGCGTGACCCTCAACGCCGGCATACGCCAGACCTGGTTCGGTTCCAAGGATAGCAATGCCCTGCCGGTCGCCGAGCACAGCCAGTACTGCAACGACAGCAACGGCGATGGCGAATGCGATGCCATTTTCTATAAAAACCGGAAAAGCGGCTCGGCCCCCATGTTCAGCCTGGTCTGGGAACCGCTGGACGGCCTGCAGTTCTATGGCCGCTATGCCGAAGCGCTACGCATGCCCAGCCTGTTCGAAACCACGTCGGGATGGTCCGTCGGGCCGGCACTGGATATCGACCTCAAACCCGAACACACAAAAAACAAAGAGGTCGGCATCAATTACATGCACGATGGCCTGCTGCGCAGCAACGACCAGTTGCGCCTGAAGTTCGCCTACTTCCGCAACCATACCAAGGACTACCTGACGCGCACCATACCGAACATGTGGGAGGAAGGCGCCTCGTATGGTTTTTTCCGTATGCGCAACATTCAGGGCGTCCGCTTCGAAGGCCTGGAACTCTCCGGCAGCTATGACCTGGGCATGCTTTACACCCACTTCGGCGCCACACGCTACACACGCATAGAGGTCTGCAACGTCGGCAGCCGGGTACGGGATTACTGCACCAATTACGGCATTGCCCAAAGCTATATCAGCAACATGATCCCGCCCAACTGGCATGCCAGCGTCACGCTGGGAACGCGCCTGCTGGATCGCCGCCTGGATCTCGGCCTGCGCGCCATTTTCATGGGCGAGCGCAATCAGGTGCCCCGCTACAACGCCCAGGTCGGTTTCAACGCCCCCGTGCTCTGGCACTCCTACCGGCTCTTCGACCTTTACGCCAGCTACAAGGTCAGCGACCAGTTCAGCGTGGATTTCACGATCGACAACCTGACAGACCGTTTTTACCTCGATGCACTCAGCCTGGGCATGGTGCCGGCCCCCGGACGCACGGCGCGCCTGGGTATGACCATGACTTTCTGAGCCCGCTCGCTCCCTCAGACCCGCGCGCCCCGGCAAGCGCGCTTTCATTCCCCGTCCGGCCTGCCTGGCAGGACTTTTCAGCATAGGAAGTTCACCACCATGAAATGCTCACTACGCAATCTTGCGGCAGGACTGGGCGCCGCCCTGTTTCTCGCCGCGTGCGGCGGCGGTAGCGACGATTCCTCCCCGCCGGCCGAAACCAGCCTGCCGGTTGCCGATGCAGGCAACAATCAGACCGTGAACATGGGCGATACCGTCACCCTGCAAGGTTCCGGCACCTCCCCCAACAACGGCGTCATTACCTACACGTGGACGCTGGCAGGCAAACCCACCCGCAGCACGGCAACGCTGAACGGCGACACGACGCCTGCCCCCAGCTTCACCGCCGACCTGCCGGGCAGCTATACGGCCGACCTGATCGTCCATGATGACGTGGCTTCGAGCAAACCTGCCCGTGTCGTCATCAACGCCCACAATACCGAACCGGTAGCGATCACCCAGACGCAGTACAGCGTCAGGTTGGGCACCGCCACCCTGGGCCTGGACGGGACGCCCAGCCTGGCACCGACCGGCGCATCCGGCCCGCTGGCATACCTGTGGACACTGCTGGAAAAACCTGAGGGCAGTGCCGGCAGCGTTGCCGATTACACCTCGGGCAATGCCACGCTGCACCTGGATCTTGCAGGCACCTATATCCTGCAGCTGGTGGTCAGCCACAACGGCAAAGACAGCCAGCCGGCCCGTGTGGAGGTCAACGTATCGTCCGGCAACGCTCCTCCGGTCGCCGTGGCCAAGGACCTCACCATCAAGCTCGGCGAAGTGGCCAGGCCGGATGGCAGCGCGAGCTACGACCCCGATCATCAACCGCTGCAATACCGTTGGCGTTTCGCACAATATGGCGCAACCCCCAGCTACGTGCCGGTGCCGGAGCTGAGCAATGCAAACTCTGCTCACCCCAGCTTCACCCCTGTCGCCGTCGGTGATTATCTGCTCGAATTCTTTGTCTATGACGGGAATTGGCAGAGCACGATACAGAAAGTCAAAGTGACGGTGACCAAGCCGGACAGCTTCCCCGGCAAGAATCTGCCTATCGTCGGCGCACTGAGCGGCAAGGGCTATTACCCCTCCAGCAGCGTCGGCGAACAGGAAGTGGGTGGCCGCGCGAACTTCATGTTTGAAGGCTATGACCCGGAAGGGGAACCGATACAACTGATCAAGGCCGAATTGATCGCTATCCCCCAAGGCAGCACTGCCACGCTGGTCGAGGCACTTCCTGGCTCAGGCATGCCTACCTATCAAAAGATTCAGAAGCTGGATCTGGCTGGCGACTATACCGTCCGCATGACAGTTTCCGATGGCGTCAACGAATTCGTCTCGACCGCCACCGTCACGGCCAAAATCGGCGGTATCAACAATACCCCCTTGGCCGGCACGATCAAACCCATTACCGCATCCGTGCTGGTCAACGAACCCATGCTGTTCCTGGCATCCAGCGCCAGTGACCCCGACGACGACCCCTTTAGCTTCCACTGGTCGCTGTTTGACAAACCGGATGGCAGCCAGGCTGCGCTGGTTGCGGAAATCGAACCGGAATCCCGCGAGTACCGCCGTGCCCGACTGATTCCGGATGTACCGGGCGTTTATACCGTGCGCCTGGAAGTCGAGGATGACCGCGGCATGCGTTCCAGCACATATGCCCAGACCCAGGCCATTGCCAAGCTCGTGAACAATCCGCCGGAAATCCGCCGGATCGCCTACCGTACCCAGCATACGCAGTTGCGGGATGCCGCGCCCTACCAATTGCTGCCGTGCATGGTGATCCCCTTCACGCCCGTGGTGATTGACCCCGACGGCGACACCATCTATACCCATCGCACCCTGATCAGCAAGCCGGATGGCGGCAACCACGGCAACAACCGCAGCAGCGGCCTGTGCAAAACCTCATCCGAGACTTTCAGCCTGCCGGGCGAGTATGTATTCCGCTATCAGATCAGCGACGGGATTGCCGACCTGCCGGATTATGACTTCACGATCAACATCGCGCCCCTGAGCGCGGCCCAAGGCATCGTCCTGGCGGACGTCTTTTCCGCAGGCACCGCGAGCGAACAAGTCGCGCTGCAACCCTGGCCCTACCAGCGTCAGGTAGCGGCCAACTATGGCGGCGGCAGCAGTACTCCCGGCACCATACCGCTGACCGAAAAAACCTTCCGCCTGACTGCCATGGATGGCGACTACACCATCGTCGATGTCAAAGGCGAACATATCAATGGCAATCTGGCACGCCTGACCCCGTACTTCACGGGCTTGGCCGAAGGCCAGCGCATCGCCAAGGGCAGCACTGCGGAGATCAAGCTGATGAGCCCGGTCTTCAATTGCCTGCGCAACGATGCAACGCTGTACGAAGGCTTCCGCTGGACGTTCCGCATCAAGGAAATTCCGGAGCAGACCTTCGTCTATGAACATTGGCGCGGTGCGGTGCTCAACAATGGTGCCACACCGTGGCCACAATGCGACGCAGCCTCTTGAACCCGCCAGCTCTCTGGCGCGCCACCGACAGGCAGGCGCAGCAGCCTATCCCTGGATAGGCTGCCGGAACCGCGCGGGATCTCCCTGCGCGGTTCCTGTTCCAGCCTCGCCCGGCCCCACTACACGCCCATCTGCAAACTGCAGCTGGCGCATAAGGCCTGGATGATCAGGCTGCCCCCTGCCAGCGGCAAGCCCTGGGTTTCCGCCAGCCGCAGCAGCTGTCCGCGCAGTGTCGGCTCATCCAATATCAGGGTTGCGCCACATTCCAGGCACATCAACCTGTCCTTGCTGCGGTCGATATGCTGCGCGACCAGGCGATGCAGGGTTTTGGCGCCATTACGGCTGGGACGATACTCACGCCGCACAATGCCCCGTTCTTCGAACTCGCGCAGAATACGATAGACACTCGCCAGGCCCGTACGGATATTGCGCAGCACCAGATGGCGCAACACATCCTCTGCGGCCAGCGGCTCCCCATCAGCCGTCTCCATGGTCTGCAAAATGGCAATGCGCGCCATGGTCGGACGCAGTTTCAGGCTGCGCAATGTCACCAGTACCGGCGCATCCTGCCGATCCCGGCCATCTTCCCGCTGGCCAGCCGCAGCCGGTACGACGCCCGCCCGTGACGGCTCTTCCCTGTACATATCACCCGCCCGCCTAGAACGCCGCAACAATCAGACTTCTGGCCACGGCCCTGGCTTCGTCTGGCGTCGCGACGACCTCCTGGCGAATACCAAATGCCTTTTGCGCCGTGGCAGCAAAAGCGCGTACGTTTTCGCGCTGCTGCTCATCCGGCTCCACGCTGATCAACGCGCGGCAGACGCGCCCCAGCGCTTCCTTGTTGTGCTTCAACCAGAGCGCCCTGATCTTGCGGTCCTCATGATCCTCTTCGTATTGAATCTGTTCATGCACGACCACAAAAGGCAGCCCACATGCCACCAAGGCATCCATTTCGGCCTGCCATTGCAAGGCGTAGCCTGGCGTGGCCGCCTCGCTGCGAAAAACGACATAGGGAAATGCCTGAACATCGTGAATGGTAAAAGGGTTGGAATCGAACGCCATGGCCGGATTTTCCTGATGACAGACTGCCACGCATCACATGCAGCGACGGTGGCGGAAACCCGTGCGCTATCGCAATCCGCGATCAGGCGCCTGGCTGGGCCTGATCCGTTTTGCACACGCACCGGACGACGGCAGCCCCATGCGCCCTTTCCTGGCGCCTTGCCAGGCAGGCAAGGTCAATAAGAAAGATACGCAATCCAATGAGCTGACAGGCCAAACTCTATGCCTGCCCAACCATGCAGAAAAGTGACATATTTCAAACCCTGGATTGCAGCAAACGCAATCATCAGGCAGGTGTCGGACGGGTTTGCCAAGCCAACATGCCGTCGTCGCCGGTACATAGTGCACGTATCGTGCGACGCAACCATTGATGCCCCGGGTCGTTCTGGAAACGCGGATGCCAAGCCTGGGTGATCGGCACGGTCGCCAGGGAAATGGGCAGATCGAACAGCCGGATTTTCAGCCCGGCGGCCAGGGCGCCGTGCGCCAGATGCCCTGGCAAGGGCAACAGCAGGTCTGAGTCCCGCAGCGCGAATACTGCCGAATACGGGGTCGGCACAACCAGCGCAACGTGTCTGCGCAAGCCCAGGGTGGCCAGGGCGCTGTCGATCGGCCCGCTTGATTTACCGCGCCGCGACACGCTGATATGCCCCCAACGCGTCAGGCGCTCCGGCGTGATTTCATCCTCGAAAATCGGATGTCCGGCACGTGCCACGCCGATGACGGAAGTAGTAAACAACGCCTGCTCGCAAATTTCCGGCCCCAGTTTACGGGCCGCGCTGATGAAGAGATCTATACGTCCGCTGCGCAGCGCTTCATCATCAACATCATCCTCTTCCGGTGCGAAACGCAGCATGGCCCGGGGCATTTCACGTGCCATGGCCTCCAGCAGGCGGCCGGCATGTGCGCCGACGAAAATATCGTTGGCGCGCACGCTGAAGCGGCGCTCAAGGGTCTTCAGATCCACGCCTGTGGCAGGCTGGAACACCAGCCCGGCCTGTTCCACGGCCAGCCTGACCTGCTCACGCAAGGCCAGGGCTCGCGGCGTGGGGACCAGGCGGCGGCCAGCCTGTACAAAGATCGGGTCGCCCAGGGCTTCGCGTATCCGCCCCAATGTTCGGCTCATGGCGGGAGCACTGAGATTCATGCGCCGCGCCGCACCAATGACACTGCCCTCTTCCAGCAGAATATCCAGGGCGTACAGCAGATTCAGGTCAGGGTGCTCCATTGCCTCTCTCTCGGTCATGGTTCGGTGGCTGTATCGCGCTTCCGGATGTGATTGCGTGTGCCGCAATCGTACCGTCACAGGATAGGCGCGGAAAGACCGGGTTCACCATTGCATCCGGCGCATGCCTGGGATGCAGCTTCCGGCATTTACCCCATCTACCGCAAACATCAGAATAATTTTCATCTGCGTTATTGGCATCGGTTTCTTGCAAGTCGCAAAGCACCGGATCCCGCCTCTGGCCGACAACGACAAGGCCTTGACCCGACGCGAACAACTGGCGCGCCAAGACCTTGCTGCGCCCCGCCCTGCTTCCTGACTGCTTCACCCTCTGCTCATGACTGCTCCCTTCATTCCCTTGACCTCGCTTGCCTGCCCGCCCCCCGCCCTGCTGACACTGGCCCTGGCCGCCTGCCTGTCCGTCACCCACGGCGTCAACGCGCAGACAGCGGATACGCCTGCCGCCCTCCTGCCCGCAGCAGAGCATGCCGCCACGCTGGATGCCATTGTCGTGACCGGCGCAGCAACAGACCCCAGAACAGAGGGCAGTGGCAGCTACACGGTGCACCAGACATCGGCAGCCACGCGCCTGCCGCTTTCCTTGCGCGACACACCGCAATCCGTCACCGTCATGACCCGACAACACCTGGACGATCAGCAACTGACTTCGGTGCAAGCCGCCCTGGAGCAGACGGTGGGCATCTCCTCCCAGACGCTCGATAGTGAACGGGTCAGCTTTCATGCACGCGGGTTTGCCATAGACAGCTTCCAATATGACGGCATTCCTACCGCATTCCTCGACGGCGCCAGTTTCCTGGATACCGCTTTTTACGACCGCATCGAAGTCGTTCGTGGCGCGACGGGCTTGCTGACAGGTGCCGGCAACCCCTCGGCATCGGTCAACCTGGTACGCAAGCGCCCCGGCCGCGCCTTCGCCGCCACGCTCTCGGCCAGCGCCGGTTCCTGGGACAACTATCGCGGCCTGGCCGACCTTTCCACGCCACTGGCAGAAGAAGGCCGTATCCGCATGCGCGTCGTTGGCGCTTACCAGGATCGCCACTCGTACATCGACCTCTACCAACAGAAAAAGCAAGCGTTCTACGGCATCATCGAAGCGGATATCACCGATGCCACACTGTTCAGCGCAGGCTACGACTATCAGAACATCACACCCACAGGCACCACCTGGGGCGGCGTCCCCCGCTGGTACAGCGATGGCACGCTGGCCGAATGGCGTCGCTCCAAGACCCTGGCTGCCGACTGGAGCCATTGGGATAACCGCATCAGCACCGCCTTTGCCAAACTGGAACACCAGTTCGGCAATGACTGGAACGCGCAATTGTCCTTCAACCAGCAACGCAGCCAGGCGCATGCCCAGCTGTTCTCCGGCCTGGGCTTTCCCGACCGCGCCACCGGCACGGGACTGCTGCCGGTGGCACTGGCCAGTACGGCACAGACCCGCCAGAACAGCGTGGATGCCATGGTGACAGGCCCTTTCGAACTGCTGGGACAACGCCATGAGTTGACGCTGGGCATGATGAGTTCAAGCCGCCACGCCGACGACAACAGCACCGGTTTCGTATTTCCAGCCACCCCGATCAGCAATTTCCAGGACTGGAACGGCCAGTATCCAAAACCCGACTTCAGCGCCCAGCCACATACCCTGACCCAAACCCTTACCCGCCAACGCGGTCTCTACGGCGTGGCGCGCTTTTCGCTAGGCACACGCGTGAAACTGATCACTGGCGGCCGCCTGAACCGTTACGCCATCGACCAGAACGCCAGCGGCAAGACGTTCCACAACAAGGAAACCGGGAGATTCACACCCTATGCCGGCCTGGTCTTGGACCTCGATGCCCGGCATTCCGCCTATGCCAGCTATACCACCATCTTCAACCCGCAAACCAATCGCGACCGTGACAACCAGGTTCTCTCCCCAACCCGGGGGAAAAATGCGGAAATCGGCCTGAAAAGCGAATTTCTGGACGGCCGGCTGAATACGGCCATTGCGCTGTTCGACATCCGCATGGATAACGTGGCGCAGATGGATGCGGGCCAGATGTTGCCCGACGGTACCCAGGCCTACTATGCGGCCAGCGGCACCCAATCGCGGGGCTTCGATCTGGAAATACAGGGCGAACCAATACGCGGCTGGAATCTGTATGCCGGCGTGTCGCATTTCACGGCATCGGATGCCAATGGCGCCAGGCTGAGCACCCAGCTGCCACGTACCACCGCCAGGCTGTTCTCCACCTGGCGCTTGCCGGCAGGCTGGCAAGCGCTGACGCTGGGAGCTGGCCTGAACTGGCAAAGCCGCTTCTACCAGACAGCCACCAGCCCGGCCGGGCCAGTCACCACCGGACAGCCGTCCTATGCGCTGGCATCCGTCATGGCTCGCTATGCCATCACCCCGCAACTGGATGTGGCGCTCAACATCAACAATCTGTTCGACAAGAAGTATGCCGTCATGAGCGGTTTCTACAATCAGGTGCTTTACGGCGAGCCGCGCAATGCAATGCTCACCCTGAACTACCGTCCCTGATCGCACGGATATGACAATCCTTGTCAGGCGATGCCGCCAGGGCTGCCACTGACCCAGCCCTGGCAACGCCAACACGGGCAATATGGCGGGCAGCCTGCCGTTGCACCGGCAAGCACGGCCCCCGCCTGCACGCCGGTTGCACCAGAAACACCTAAAGCGCTATCAAATCAGCGACAATAAGGCCGTTTCACCGCGCTTCCCGTTCCTCATCCTCCAGAAAGCCCAACGTCCCGTGACCAGCACGCAAACGCTCGAATACCTGTTCCACGAATACTGGCCGCACATTATTTTTGTCGTCTCGCTGGTCATCAGCCTGGCGGCAGCCGTGCACATCGCCATGACCAAGCGCGATGCACGCGCTGCTATAGGCTGGGTCGGCGTCGTCATGCTTTCCCCGATTCTCGGCACCTTGCTGTACATCATCGCCGGGATCAACCGCGTACGGGAAAAGCGCGTATCACAGCAGCGCAGCGAAACGCATCTGGATGCCTACCCCGATATGCGGCCCAGCGACGTCGATCTGCTCCATACATTCGGCGCGGCCCTGGCAGGCCAAAAAACCCTGGGTGACCGTGTCAGCGAATTTCCGCTGCTGGACGGCAACCTGGTGCAGATTCTGGCGGGCGGAGACAACACCTATCCCGCCATGCTGGAAGCCATACGCAATGCCAAGACCTGCATTGCCATGCAAAGCTATATTTTCGACCATGACCGCATCGGCATGGAGATCGCCCAGGCACTGGTGGACGCACACCAGCGTGGCGTACAGGTGCGCGTGCTGGTCGATGCCGTCGGGGAAAAATACTCGCATCCGCCCATCAGCCGTATCTTTGCCCAGCATAAAGTTCCGCACGCACGATTCATGAGCACAGGCCTGGGCTTCCGCCTGGCCTACGCCAATATGCGCAGTCACCGGAAGATCCTGGTCATCGACGGTTGCCTCGGTTTTACCGGCGGCATGAATATCCGCGAAGCCTTCACGCACCAGTACGGCGGGGACAATATGGCGCTCGATACGCACTTCCGCCTGGAAGGCCCCATCGTGTCGCAGCTGATGTACGGTTTCGCCCATGACTGGGAATTCACGACCGGCGAATCCCTCTACGACACCCAGTGCGATTGGTTTCCTGTCATTCCCACGCCGGGATATGTCCCGGCCCGCTGCGTGCCGTCCGGGCCGGATCAGGCACTGGGCAGCAATCACAGCATGATCATGGGCGCACTGGCTGCCGCGCAGCATCATGTGATGATCCAGACCCCCTACTTCCTGCCCGACCCTGCCTTGATCGGAGCGCTGGCCACCACGGCGCGCCGGGGGGTCACCGTGGATATCGTCATTCCTGGCCAGAACAATCTGCGCCTCGTCGATTTCGCCATGAAGGCACAGATAGATCTGGTCATTGCCAATGGCTGCCGTGTCTGGCGCACCAATGGCGGGTTCGACCACTCCAAGCTGATGACGCTGGATGACACATACTCCTATGTGGGCTCCTCGAATATGGATCCACGCAGCCTGCGCCTGAATTTTGAAATGGATGTGGAAATCTACGATCGCAATACTGCGGACTGGATCAAGCAACGCATTCAGTCGCAGATCGACTCGGCGACGCTGGTGACGCTGGAACACCTCAATAGCCAGCCTTTCCTCAATCGCCTGCGCAACAAGATCATCTGGCTGGCCTCGCCCTACCTGTAGGCACGCGGCAGCCATTGGCTGCGCCCAGGGCCCCGGCGATGACGGCGGCCCAACCGACTGACCACCGACAACCAGCCGTCTGGCCATCATGGCAGACAGAGGCCCCATGAGCGGGCCATCTGCCTGAAACGCTCAGCGTGCAGCGATCGGCATCTGCCAACCGGCGCCGAATGCACGCCCCCGCAGCTTGATGATGGGTGGCGCCTGCCGCCGCTTGAACTCGGCACGGGCCACCAGCTGCTGCACGCGCGCCACCGTTTCCGGGCCACCAGGTTCGCTCATCAGCTGTTCCACGAAAGCCGTTGCCGCAGCCGCTTCCTCTGCACGCAGCGCAACACCCTCGATGTGCCACTTGAGGATTTCATCCAGCACAGGATAGGGCGGCAGAGAATCGCTGTCGCGCTGCCCTTCTGCCAGTTCGGCCGAAGGTTCCTTGATGATGATGACCTCGGGGATGAGCTCCGCACCATGAATGCGATTGAACTCCAGCGCCAGCTCGAACACCTCGGTTTTATACAGGTCGCCAATCAGGTTCAGGCCGCCATTGGTATCGCCATATAGCGTGCAATAGCCTACCGCGACTTCCGACTTATTGCCGGTGGTCAGCAACATTGGGCCATGGCGGTTCGAAAATGCCATCAGAATCGTGCCGCGCACACGCGATTGCAGGTTTTCCAGCGCCAGGCCGGAAAGATCGCTGGCAAACGCGGAGGCAAATCCGGCCCCGTAGCCATCCACCAGCGCAGCAATCGGAAACTCGTGCAGAGCGATACCCAGATTTCGGCACAGCACGGCAGAATCCGACACGCTGCCAGGCGTGGAGACCCGTGAGGGCATGGTTACCGCATGGACATGCTCCGCACCCAGGGCATCACGCGCCAGGGCCAGGGTCAATGCGCTATCTATGCCCCCGGAACTGCCAACCACGACACTGCGTACCCCGATCTTGCGCAGGTAGCCGCGCAGGCCCAGCAGGATCTGCTGGTAATAGAACCGGCTGTCATTGAGTGCCGGCAGCGCCACCGGCACATCCAAGCGCGCGCCGTCTTGCACAAAGCCCTGCGCCGGATCGAATGCCAGCGTTTCCTGTGCTGTCTCGAACCAGGGCAGGCGCGCAACGACACCATGCCTGGGATCCACGGCCAGAGAGGCACCATCGAACACCAGGCTATCATTGCCGCCGACCTGGTTCACGAAAACCAGCGGCAAATGCAGGCGGCGGCTCAACGCGCTAAACAAGGCATCGCGCTGCGCCTGCTTCCCCACGCTGGAGGGGCTGGCATTGATGCTCACCAGCAATTGCGCCCCAGCTTCGGCCAGATCGGCCGCCGGGTCGCTGCCGTACAGTCCGGCAGCATCATGCCAGGCGTCCTCGCAGATCAGGAACCCGACGCGCACGCCCGCCAGTTCCATCACGGCAGGGTGCCGAGGGCCTGGCTCGAAGTGCCGCTGTTCATTGAACACATCATAGTCAGGCAGCAATTGCTTGTGATAGCGCAGGATTTCTTCCCCACGCCGCAGGATCACCAGACTATTGAACCAGGCCTTGCCCGCGCCTTCATTGGGCGTGGCCATGCCAAACGCCAGCGCGGCATCGGTCTGCCGCGACACTGCCACGAGCTGCTCCAGCGCCTGCGCCTGACCGGCCCGGAACGCGGGCAGATCCAGCTTATCCGCCGGGTAGTACCCGGACAGCGACAGTTCGGAAAAAACAATGAGATCGGCTGGCCCGGCCGCTGCAACGGCCTGTGCCATAAGCTTGGCATTGCCGTCGAAATCGCCGACCGTATAGTCGAGCTGGACCAGGGAAAGACGTAGCGTCATCAGGACCACCTGTGATGGCGCCCCCGGCGTGACTCGAACACGCAACCCCTCGCTTAGAAGGCGAGTGCTCTATCCGGTTGAGCTACGGGGACGGTATGAGGGCCGTATTCTAACGCGAGCCGCGCAGCCGTGCTCGTCGTCTCGCCGCCAAGTGCGAGATGCCGGGCCACTTGCGCCTTTTTCGCACATCTTCCCGTTGTCAGCTATCGACACGATTGATCAAATCGGATTCAATTCCCGTATCTCCCCTACCCTCCCTGCTTTCATGGCTCCGCCCCTGCTACCGCATCCGCCTTCTCGCAGCCGCCGCCTCGTCCGCCTGTGCCTGCAAGCCAGCTTGACCATGCTGGGCCTGTCCGCCACGGCACAGGCCGGCCTCACATTTTCACTGGATCGCCCGCAAGCGGTGAGCGGCGAACCCATACAAGTCCAGGGCCTGTTCTTCAATGACCAGCAGAACAAGACTTCCTGGGTCGCGCCGGAACTGATCGTCCTGCAATGGCGCTCCCCCCAGGGCGACATCATCCGCACGACTGCCAGGCTGGAGGGGCGTCCCGGCACCATCAGCCTGCCCGTGGGCGGCTATACCCGCGTTTTCTGGAAAACCGAGGTGCCGGCCTCGCTGACCGGCCTGCAAGCCATTTCCGTGGAGGGCTACCCGGCATTGCTGGCGCTGGACACCGACCCCATCGAAGACAGCCTGGTGGCGGCCACGCCGGCCAACGTCCCCTTGCAGGAAGTCCCCGTGGTACATACCGGCAACCTGCTGGCGGCCTCTCCCAGCGGCATCTCTGTCGATCATGGTCCGGCCCCCCTGGAAAGCGCCGCTGTCCATACCTCGTCACAACCGGTTCCCAGTGCCTCCGAACGTTTCCTCAGCGCGTTTTCCGCGTATGAACCGATCTATTTCGCGTTCGGCAACCGTGGCGGCTTCCATTCCCGCTTCCAGCTCAGTTTCCGCTACCGCCTGTTCAATCCGCGCAGCGAACCCAATCTGCTGCTGGACAATCTGTTCCTGGGCTATACCCAGACCGCAATGTGGGATCTGTCCGGTGAATCCAAGCCTTTCATCGACACCACCTACAACCCCAGCCTGTTCTGGCGCGCAGAACGCCTGGTGCAATCCGACGATACGCGTTGGGGCCTGGGCTTTGCCGCCGGCGCGGAGCACGCGTCCAATGGCCGTGATGGCCCGGAGTCGCGCTCGCTCAATGACTTCTATATCCAGCCCATTGCCCACATGCGCTTCGGCAGCAACCTGCTGACCTTCCAGCCCAGGATCAAGCAGTACTTCAGTGTCGAAGAAGAAAACCACGATTTCCGCCGCTATGCCGGGCGGGTTGACTGGCGCCTGCGCTGGGCCCAGGATAATGGCGTCATCATGCACCTGCTTTACCGCCAGGGCGCGCATAGCCGCCGCTCCACGCAGGTGGATGCCTCCTGGCCGCTCAAGCGGATCTGGCCCAACATGAACGGCTACCTGTTCGTGCAATATTTCAACGGCTACGGCGAAACCCTGCTGGGCTACAACGAACGCCAGTCATCGCAAGTCCGCCTGGGTATTTCCATCATCCCCTAACTGCTCATGCTTCCCTGCAGGACCGCTAAGAACGGCATGAACGGCAGGCAAGCACGGCGACAGGCAACAAAAAAAGCCAGACGGTGCAACCCGTCTGGCTTCTTTCATGAACGCCCTCCGCCGCCGGCGGCCACAGCCATGACACGCCGGCATGACAAAGGGTCGCAGGCTCAGTGCGGATCAGCCCAGCAGCAGCGCATCGTCATCCACGGACTCGCCACGCACACGCTCGAACATGGACAGCAGATCACGCACATCCATGCCGCGGCGCTCCTCGCCCGAGACATCCAGCACCACCTTGCCCTGATGCAGCATGACCGTACGGTCCCCCACATCCAGCGCCTGGCGCATGCTGTGCGTCACCATCATCGTCGTCAGGCCGTAGTCGGCCACAATACGCACCGTCAACTGCAGCACGAAGTCTGCGGTGCGTGGGTCCAGCGCCGCCGTATGCTCATCGAGCAACAGGATGCGCGATGGCTGCAAGGCCGCCATCAACAGGCTGACCGCCTGCCGCTGACCGCCCGACAATAGGCCGATACGATCGGTCAGGCGGTTTTCCAGGCCCAGCCCGAGCGTTGCCAGACGTTCGCGATACAACTCGCGCCCGCTGTTGTCCACGGCTCGTGCAAACCCCCGGCCACGGCCGCGACGATGCGCCAGCGCCATGTTTTCCTCGATGGTCAGGTCTTCGCAGGTTCCCGCCAAAGGATCTTGGAACACACGCGCCACCTGGGTGGCACGCGTCCAGACCGGCATGCGTGTCACATCCTGATCACCGATATGGATGCTGCCCTCATCGACGGTCAGTTCGCCCGACACGGTATTGAGGAAAGTGGACTTGCCGGCCCCGTTGGAGCCGATCACCGTCACGAACTGGCCGGCCGGGATGTCCAGGCTCAAACCTTGCAGGGCCTTGGTTTCTATCGGCGTACCCGCATTGAAGGTCAGCCGCAGGTCTTTTACCGTCAACATATCAGCGTGCTCCCTTGCCCGAACGCCGCTTCTTCAGGCGCGGCAATACCAAGGCTATCGTGACCAGCACTGCGGTAACCAGGTTCAGATCCTGGGCCTGCAGGCCGATGAAATCGCTATTGAGCGCCAGCGCAATGAACAGGCGATATACCAGCGCCCCCAGAATGACGGCCAAAGTAGCCAAGACCAGCTTGCGCGACGGCAGCAGGCTTTCGCCCACGATCACCGCAGCCAGGCCGATCACGATCACGCCTACCCCCATCGAAATGTCTGCGCCGCCCTGAGTCTGCGCGAACAGCGCGCCTGCCAGGCCGACCAGTGCATTCGACAAGGCCATACCACCGATGATCATGGCGCCGGTACGGATGCCTTGGGCCCGTGCCATCCGGGGATTGGAACCCGTCGCCCGCATGGCCATGCCGGAATGCGTGCTGAAATAGGCATCCAGCGCACACTTTGCCACCAGCACAACCAGCACCAACAGCAACGGCCGCATCAGGTAATCGGCAATGGCATCCGATTGCAGGACGGAAAAGACCGTAGGCTCCAGAATCAACGGAACATTGGGCCGCCCCATGATGCGCAGATTGATGGAATAGAGGGCGATCATCATCAGGATACTGGCAAGCAGATCCATGATTTTCAGCCGCACATTGAGCCAGCCCGTCATCATGCCTGCCAGCGCGCCCGCGGCAGCAGCTGCCAGGGTAGCGATGAACGGATCATGCCCGGCGCTGATCAGGGTCGCAGCGACTGCGCCGCCCAGGGGAAAGCTGCCATCCACCGTCAGATCGGGGAAACGCAGCACACGGAAAGAAATAAAGACACCCAGCGCAACCAGTCCGAAAATCAGACCCAGTTCCAGGGCACCCATCAAGGAGAATAGAGACATGATGCGTCGCGAGAGAATGTGCCGGTACTACTGATCCGCAGCACCGCGCATAAGCGCGGCGCTGGCGCATTCATTTCTCCGGCGAACCGGCCGCAGCCGGTGCTAGACAGCAGTGCTTATTGCACTACCTGATCGGCCTTCTTGATGAAGGCTTCCGACAAAGGAGCGCCCTGCTTCTCAGCCGCTGCCGGATTCACATAGAGCATCAGCTCCTGCGGCACGGCCGACGCGATGGTGCCGGGGGCTTCGCCCTTGAGGATGCGCACCACGACTTCACCGGTCTGTTCGCCCAGCTTGCGGTAGTTCACGCCCAAGGCCGCAATGGCACCGCGCGCCACGCTGTCGGTGTCGGATGCTACCAGCGGAATCTTGGCGTCGTTGGCGACTTTCACCAGTGCCTCAAACGCCGAGACGACGTTGTTATCGGTATTGGTGTAGAACACATCCACCTTGCCGATCAGGCTGCGGCCAGCCGAGCCGACATCCACCGTGCGGGGCGCGGCTGCCTCGACCAGGGTCATGCCACGCTGCCCCAACAGCTCGCGCAGCTCCTGCACCACGACCACGGAATTGGCTTCACCGGGGTTATAGACAATCCCCACGCGCTTGGCGTCCGGCACAATCTCGGTAATCAGGTCGATCTGGCGCGCCAGATCCAGCTTGTCGGACACGCCGGTCACGTTGTTGCCGGAGGCGTCCATGCTGGGCACCAGTTGCGCTGCCACCGGATCGGTGATGGCGGCATACACGATGGGAACGGTTTTGGTCGAAGCGACGGCCGCCTGGGCCGCTGGCGTCGCGACGGCCACAATGGCGTCCGGCTTGTCGCCGACGAATTTGCGCGCGATCTGAGCGGCCGTAGCGGTATTGCCCTGGGCGCTCTGATACTGCCACTTGAGTGACTTGCCGTCCTCGTAGCCAGCCTTGGCCAAGGCATCCTTGACCCCATCACGCACCGCGTCCAGCGCAGGGTGTTCAACAATGGTGACCAAGGCGACGGACTTCTGCTGAGCAAAAGATGGTGCGGCCGCGGCAAGGCCTGCGGCAGCAACCATGGCCAGGACTGTACGTTTGATATGCAACATAGCGAGATTCCCCCGGAAAAGCCCTGTGAAAGTGGGGAAATAGTAACCCGCACAACCCTATATCGGTGAATTATGGAATACGCAGGTTGCGCAAATCGCCAGAGCAATATATAGAAAATTTGCAACCATCCTGCTTTAATCACAAACATCACGCAGGAAAACAGTCAACAAATCAAAATTTCCGCATTTAGGAAGCTTGAAAACCAGAAAAAATGCTTACCGCCCACGGGCGGCAAGCAGCAGGTGATCCCAGCGCTTGCCGAGCCAAGCGGGCTGACTCAAACCTGCAATATGCCTGCTTCCGCCTCGCTCAGCAGGCTGCGCGCCCATCGCCGGGCCGGCAAACCGTAGCGGGACTCCACCACTTCCGCACGGGCCAGCAAGCGTTGCGCTTCCACGGCCAATGGCGGGCCACTGAATGCAATGGCAATGCGATTGCCGGCGTCGATTTCCGGCAAAAGCAGGACACGACCGTCAAAGGCAGCATTGAGATTGGCGATATTAGGCGCGAAGCTTTCATGCGCGCCAAACAGATTCACCGTCAGTATCCCGGTATCACCCAGGACGCGGCGGCAGTTTCCATAGAACTCCACGGAATCCCGCACCGGCCCCTGGGCATCGGCGTCATACAGATCGACCATCAGTATCGGACAGCTGCCGGCATGCTGCGGCTCCGCCACCCAGTCCTGGGCATCTTCAATCTCTATCTGCAAACGGGCGTTTGCCGGCAAGCGAAAATACAGACTGCACATCATGGGCAGCATGCGGTTCCATTCCACTACCGTCAGCCGGCTGCGGGTCTTCTTCAGGCAAAAGCGCGTCAGCGAGCCCGCCCCCAGCCCCAGCTGGCCGATCGCGCCGTCGCGCGGCGGCTCCAGGAACAGCAGCCAGGCCATCATCTGGCGGGTGTATTCCAACACCAGTTCGGCGGGATTATCGACCGCCATGGCCCCTTGTATCCACTCGGTGCCGAAATGCAGATAGCGGATGCCATCCTGTTCCGACAAAGTGGGGTCGTCATGCATGCGGCGGTCGCCGCCCTTGCGTGCACGGCTGTTGCCGCGCCCGTTCACTGCTGCCACGAAGACTTCTCCTGATTCCGGCTTACGCTGCTGCGCCACGCTCCCCGCCCGGACGGGCGAGACTGTCCGTCGCAGCCGGGTCGGCAACCTCTGCCGGCGGCGCAGCCGCTTCGGCCTGCGCTTCCGCCACGATAGGCGCCACCAGCTCCGCCACTTTTTTGCGCGACAGCATACCGATGAATTCATCATCCTCGCCCGTCACGGCCACCGGAGCATTGCTGTCCAGCATGTGGCCCAGCACCTCATCCAATCCGGCCGTCGCGGGCACCGAGGTCATATCGCCAGTGTAGGCCGAAATATCACGGGCATGCGCGGCAATGGCCTCTTCGACCCGTTCACGCAGAATAATGCCTGCCAGGCGCTTGCCATCCAGCACCGGCGCATACTCATAATCCAGCATATTCATGCGCTGCAAGGCATGGGCAGGCTGCGAACGCATCGTCAGTGTCAGGCGCGGCGGATTGACCACATGGCGGGCATTGAGCACCTTGGTACGGTTCACATCCTGCAGGAAGGCCTGCACATAATCCGTTGCCGGATTGAGCAGGATATCTTCGGGCGTCCCCTCCTGTATCAGTTCGCCGTCTTTCAGAATGGCGATCCGGTTCCCCAGGCGCAAGGCCTCATCCAGATCATGCGTAATGAATACGATGGTTTTATTGAGCTTGAGCTGTAGCTGCAGCAGCTGATCCTGCATCTCGCGGCGGATCAGCGGGTCCAGCGCCGAAAATGCCTCGTCCATCAACAGGATTTCCGCATCGGTCGCCAGCGCTCGTGCCAGGCCGACACGCTGCTGCATCCCGCCGGAGAGCTGATCCGGATATTGCTCTTCAAAGCCGGCCAGGCCGACCTGCTCCAGCCAGTAGCGCGCTTTTTCCTCGCGCTGCGCACGGCCCACGCCCTGCACTGCCAGCCCATAGGCTGCATTCTCCAGCACAGTACGGTGCGGAAACAGGCCGAAACGCTGGAACACCATGCTCATGGTTTTCTGCCGGAACCGTTCCAGCTCTCGCTTGCCCAGGCTCATCACATCGACGCCGTCCACCAGAATCTGCCCTGCCGTCGGTTCGATCAGACGATTGAAATGGCGGATCAAGGTGGACTTGCCCGACCCGGACAAACCCATGATGACGTAGATGCTGCCTTCTTCGATGGACAGGCTGATATCGCGCAGGCCCAGCGTATGGCGACTGCGCTTGAGCAGTTCCTCTTTGCTCACGCCGGATTGGGCTTCGGCCAGCCACTTTTTGGGATGCGAACCGAAAATCTTGTAGATACCCTTGACTTCGATCTTGCTCATCGCGCACCTCCCTGGCGTACCCGCTGCCCATACGATTGCGTAATGCGGTCGAACAGCACGGCCAGCACCACAATACCCAGACCGGCCAACAGACCGCGTCCGACTTCCAGACGGTTGATACCCAGCAGTACCTCATAACCCAGGCCACGCGCGCCGATCATGGAAGCGATCACCACCATGGACAGGGCCATCATCGTGGTCTGGTTGATACCCGCCATGATATTGGGCAATGCCAGCGGCAGCTGCACGCCGAACAGCTGCTGGCGGGAGTTGGCCCCAAAGGCGCGCGATGCCTCCAGCACTTCCTGATCCACCAGCCGGATGCCCAAGTCAGTCAGGCGGATCAACGGCGGCACGGCATAGATCACCGTCGCGATAATGGCCGGAATTTTGCCCAGGCCGAACAGCATGACGACCGGAATCAGATAAACAAAACTGGGCATGGTCTGCATGACGTCCAGCACCGGCATCATGATGCTGCGCAGCCAGTTCACCCTGGCCATGACAATACCCAGGGGAATGCCGATGATCACGGAAGTCGCCACCGCCATGATCATCAGCGACAGGGTCTGCATGCCCGCATCCCACAGGCCGAGCAGGCCGATCACGCACAGCAGCGCCCCCATGGCAACACTGAGCACCAGGCGACGGCTGACCAGCCAGGCAATGGCAATGACCGCCAGGACGACCGCCCACCACGGCGCTCCGCGAAGAACTTGCTCAAGCCAGACCAGCACATGCAGGAAAGGCTTGGACAAGGTCTCCAGCGTATCCGCGTAGCGGGAAACAAGATGTTCGACGAAACCGTCGATAGCGCGCCGTAAATCGCGCGCTGGAATCAATTCAGGAAACATGATGTGCACCATCGGGCATGCCGGGAACGCAAGCGCTCCCGGCATGCCATAACGAAATGAAAAGGACAGCGCATCCGCCGTGATTGCGAGGCCAAGCAGCCGCCCGGCCCCCACACACTGCGGGATGCGTGCTGCGATGTGGCGTCAGAGCAGGCTTAAAGCCCGGCCTGCACCCGCGCAGCGACCTCTTCCGGCACCCACTGCTTCCAGACATCGCCATGGTTCTTCAGGAACCATTGGGCGACATCGCCAGCGTCATCACCGGTTTCTTCAAGATGCGCCAGCGTGGCATTCATCACCGGCAGCGGCACGCTCATCTTGGTGAAGAACTCGGTCAACCCCGGCGCCTGCTGCGCAAAGGCCACGTTCAGGCCCGTGAACACCGGATTTTCCGGATAGGCGCTAGGCTCCGGATTGGCGCACTTGGGTGCGGTCAGGCACTCGTGCTTCGCCTTGTCATAAGGAGGCAATTCGAGTTCCACCAGATCCATCGCACCAACCAGCGGCGTCGGCGACCAGTAATAGAACACGATGTCCTGTTTGCGCTTGTAGGCAGAGGTCAGGGCGGCCTTCTGGGCAGCGCCCGTCCCCGGCGAATACAGCGTATAGCTGTCTTCCAGGCCCAGCGCCCGGTACAGATTGGAACTCACGACTTCGCAGCCCCAACCGGCCGGGCAGCCATAGAAGCGGCCTTTGCCCGGCTCTTCCGGATCAGCAAATTTATCCTTGAATTTCGGCAGGTCTGCCGCCGACTTCAATTCTGGATAGCGTTCCGCCGTATAGCGCGGGATATACCAGGCCTCCCCGCCCATATACAGTTCGCCTACGCGCTTGACCTTGCCACCGCTTTCGGCCTTGCTCCAGGGTTCGGCCACGCTATTGAGCCAGACTTCCGTATTCACATCGAGGTCGCCCCGCTCCAGCGCGGCCAGGGCCGGCAAGGTTTCGGTGGGCAACACATCGGTTTTGCAGCCATATCCTTTTTCAAGGATGAAGCGCTGCACATCGACCAGCACCAGGTTGGACTCCCAGTTCATACCGCCAAAGTTGACTGGACGGTTGACTTCGCAGGCTGGAGCGGATTGCGCCTGCGCCGTACCGGCCAAACCGGACAGCGCCAGCAGCATTGCGCCGGCCAGCAGTGTATTGCGCGGCGTGCGCGCCACATTGCGAGAATTGAAACGACGGGAAACACTCATGATTCGCCTCCTTAAGGGTCTTGGACGCGGGGCCGCCTTTGACAAGCGGCACAACGCCATTTAGCAGATAAGGAAGGTGTGCGGAAGACGGGCAAGACCGCCAATACATACCGACTTTTTGACGGGGAGCCAGTTCATGGCTCTCCACAAGGGATCGTTTTTCGTTCTGGAAGCCAAAACGAATACAACGAAATTGACATCAAACTGAATGAAGAAGGGGGCATTTTAACCAAAAATGATTGAAACCCCAAATGACCCAGGAAAACCCTGAGGAAAAACACCGGCATCAGCACGGTGAATCGGGCACAAAAAAGCCCGGTATTTCCAAGGAATATCGGGCTTTCAAATCCGGGCGCTTTCATCACTGCGCCCGGTGACGGCATGCTGCACGGCAGCACCGTTCAGCGTGTGTCAATCGGTGCGATAGATATCATCGCGCCGCCACGGATAAGCCTGGCCCGCCGGATAATCCAGCTCATCGGCCCGGCCCCGTCTGGGCTGATGCTGGGCGACGACCTGGTGCAATGCAATCCAGCCATTCTCGAATCCGGCGGCACACCCGGCAAGATACAAACGGTAGGCCCGCAAGGAACGCTGCCCCTGCTCGCCGCCGAGAATCCGCGAGGCTTCGTCAAGGCGCTGCTCCAGCGCATCGCTCCATGCCCAAAGCGTTCGGGCATAGTGAGGCCGCAGGTTTTCCGTATCCAGCATTTCCAGGCCGCCTGCGGACAGGCTTTCGATGACATGGCTGATATGCGTCAGCTCACCGCCCGGAAAAATGTATTTCCCGATGAACTCGCCCATGCCTCCGCCCACCTCGGCGTTATAGAGACCGCCAGCCGTGATACCGTGATTCATGATCAAGCCGCCGGGACGGATCAATTGCCCCAAGCGCTCGAAATACTTGGTCATCTGCGCGCGGCCGACGTGCTCGAACATGCCGACGGAAGCGATCTTGTCATAGGGACGAGAAGTATCGAGTTTGCGATAGTCCAGCAAGGACATGCGCACGCGCCCGCTCAGCCCCTTTTCTTCGATCAGACGATTGACATAGGCATGCTGATTGCGAGAAAGGGTAATCCCTTCGGCCTCGACACCGTAATGCTCCGCCGCCCAGAGCAGCAGGCCGCCCCATCCGGCGCCGACATCCAGAAAACGCTCGCCCGCCTGCAGGCGCAGCTTGCGGCAGATCAGATCGAGCTTGGCTTCCTGGGCCTGCGCCAATGTCAGATCCGGCTTGGCGTAATAGGCGCAGGAATAGACCCGGCGCGGATCCAGCCACAAACCGTAGAAATCATCTGACAGGTCATAGTGAAACTCGATCTGCTTGGCATCACGTTCGATGGAATGGCGCCATACCGACAGCAAGCGGCGTACCAGATCCGTGAACACGCCACCGCGCGCCGCCTCGACCGGAGAACCTGGCAGCAGTTCCGAGGCGGCACTCATAATGTCGCGCATGCTGCCCTGAATATCTACCCGGCCTTCCACATAATCCTGACCCAGAATACCGATATCTCCTGATACCAGCCGGGCCAGAACGGACTTATCGCGCACGATAAGCACAACTTTGGGGTTCGACGCCCCTACTTTCTCACCACCCGGTAATTGAACTTGTACCGGCGTGGCAAGATTTTCCAGAATCGAACTGACTTTGGACAACAGTGGATTCACCAATATCTCCCAAGCTGAATGATCCCAGCCGCAATGGCGGCACACCATTGTGAGGCTTCCCTCAATGGCAAGATTCCTATATCCGCCATTCAAGAGAGCTTGCGCCCCGAAAACCACCACGCAAAACCTTGCCATTAACCGCAAGGTTTTGCTTTGGCGTCTGGTCACGGCTGGAGGAGCATGCCCGATCCGGCAATAGCGCCGGGCGAACATCCGAGCCTGTGATCAGACTGTTATAAACGCTATGGACGAGAATTGGCAAACCGCTTAATCAAGGATTAGCGCGTTTTTAAAAAACAAAATACAAAATTGAGACACTCACTGGTCAACAATAAACAAATTGCAATACCAGAAATAAAAAAACGGCCTGGAAAGGAAACCCTTTCCAGGCCGTTTCAGCAAACAACCGATTTTTATTCGGCAGCTGCTGCTTGCGCTTGCGCTTGGCGCTTGTTGCTGCGCACCAGCTTTTCCTTGATGCGAGCCGACTTGCCGGAACGCTCACGCAGGTAGTACAGCTTGGCGCGGCGAACGTCACCACGGCGCTTGATTTCGATCGAGGCGATTTGCGGCGAGTACAGTTGGAACGTACGTTCCACTGCTTCACCGGAAGAGATCTTGCGCACGATGAAGGCGGAATTCAGACCACGGTTGCGCTTGGCGATAACGACGCCTTCGTAGGCCTGGACGCGCTTGCGCGTGCCTTCAACCACGTTGACGTTGACCACGACGGTGTCGCCGGGAGCGAACTCGGGGAATACCTTGCCAGCCGACAGGCGGGCAATCTCTTCCTGCTCGATGATTTCAATGATGTTGGCCATTTAGGGCTCCAGAACCATCATGCTCGGGGATGTTGTAGGACAGAACTGCTGGACCCCGGCAGAGGATGCGTTGAAAAACCAGCTATTCTACACTAGATTCAGCGACTTACGCTTCTGGTGCTGACACCTGGGCCAGACCAAGCCGTACCGGCATGGCCTCCGGCCACAGCGAACATCCGTGCCTGCTCATGCCGCTGCCCGTCTGCTCAAAAGCCTGCGTAATGCCCCAACCACATGAAGCCGGGAATCATCGCCGCCCAGACGCCGATCAATAGCACATCCGTCAACTTCTGCTTGAAGCTCAGGGTGCCGGCATGCCGCTGCGAGGATATGCTTCCCAGTGCTGAGAGCGGGTGCTGGTGAGCCGCCATCCCGACATGCCCTGCAGCCCTTTGCCCGGCCTGGCGCACCTGCCGGCCCGTCCCCGGCAGCACCACAGGCGCTGCGGCGTGCGCTACCGCTTCCTGAGATGCCTCGATGGGGCGCGCGACAGCGGGAACGGCAACCAATGAACGAGCGGCAGGGCGATGCGCGACTGGACGACGCACTGCCTGGGCCGCCCCTGCAGCCAAAGGGAACGCGATAGAATCAAACTGAGAGGCGAGTGCTGAACTGGACATGAGATCGCTCCGGCAAGGAAACTGGCACTGTGCGGCTGTGCTGAAAACCTGCCGCATCGAGGCACATGATGGTGAGGCCTGCAACAATGCAGCGTCACCCGGACCCCCTGTTGCAGCCTTGGGGGAGCTTGCAGCCCAGGTGTTGCGCCAGCCTTCGTTGCAAACCCTGCCTGCTGATTGATACTGTATAAAAACACAGTATTTTCTGCAAGCAGTTTTGTCGCGGACGCGGCAGCCACACAACACTGGCCGCTTTGCGCCTGGCCCCAGCCCTTACTGACCGCCCTGTTTTCCCTTTCCAGCCAGATGCCTCATCACCCCGCTCCCCCGCACCGCCACAACTCCCGCTCTGGCGTTTCTCATCCGGGCATGCTGCCGCCCACGCCAGCTGGCTGGCAAACCGCGCAACTGCAGGCAGCCTGGCAATTCGACCGGCGCTCTGCCCATACCGGCCGCCTGTATCGTATTTTTGTCAGCATCCCGCACACGCCTGCCCCTGTCACCGGCTATCCGGTACTCTGGATGCTGGATGGCGCGGCCAGCTTCCCCCTGGCCAGCGTGTCCCTGCCGCGCCCCATGCAAGCGCCCCAGGCCGGCCGCCGCCCCGGCATCGCCGGACTACCCGTCGGCCTGGTAGTCGGCATAGCCCATACTGGCGATAGTCCCTTCAATGTTGACGCACGCGCCTGCGATTACACCCCGGCTCCCGACACCGACACAGGCGACCAGCTATCACCGGAATTTGGCGGAGCGGAGGCATTCCGGCATTTCCTGGTGGATGAACTGCGGCCGCTTATCGCCGCGCAGTTTCCGCTGGATGCCAACCGTCATACGCTGTTCGGGTTTTCCTATGGCGGCCTGTTCACGGTGGATACCTTGATGTCGGCCACCGCGCCGTTCCAGCGCTACTGGGCGGCCAGCCCTTCGCTCTGGTTCAGCAATGCCCTGCCCATGCGCCGCCTGCGCGAGGGCGCAAGCCGTTTGTCACCACAGGTTGAACAGGTCATGCTGACCGTCGGCCGCGAGGAGCAATATCCAAGCGCCGAACTGCCACCGGCGCGGCTGGCCCATCTGACTCACCGCGCCATGGTCAGTTGCGTTAACGAAGCGGCCGGGCTGCTTGCCTCGGCCAACCCCGGCGTGGCGATCCGCAACATCGTCGCGGCAGAGCATGATCATTTCGACATGCTCATGCACGGCGCGCGCCGGGTACTCGAATTCGCCTTCGTCGAGTAACGCTGCGGCAACCGCCCGCGCATCAGGTCAACGCTTGCGTTCCAGTACCAGCTGCGGATCCACGCGCACGCCGAACCAGTTCATGCCCCAGTGCAGATGGGGCCCCGTCGAGCGCCCGGTGGAGCCAACGGCACCAATCACATCGCCTTGTTGCACGCGCTGTCCGACTTTGACATCTATGCGCGACAAATGCAGGAAATTCGAACTGACGCCATGCCCATGATCCAGCAGAATCGTGCCGCCAGTCAGGTACAGATCGGGATCAGCGAAAGTAATGATGCCTGCCGCTGGCGCCTTGACCGGCGTACCGCTGGGCGCGGCGATATCCATGCCTGAATGGGGGGAACCGGGCTTGCCGTTATACACCCGCGCCCGCCCGAACCGGCCGCTGATGCGGCCTTGCACCGGCCAGATGAATTCCTGTGCGAAATCGGCCCGTTCATCATCGCGCTCCCGTGCCGCCACCACCCTGGCCTGCTCTGCCTGGATACGGCGGGCAATCGCTGGCGGCGGCTCCACCGTTGCCGCTGGCACGCCATTCACATGCTGCAAAGGCCAATCACGCGGTTCGATACGGATACTCGGCTGTTGCGTGGTGCCATCCGGCAAGGTTACCGTCACCTGTGCCGGGCCCCGTTCATCACGGCCGATACCAAACACCACGGATCCATAAGGCGTCACCCGCAATTGCCGCCCGCCGTACTGCACCGAACTGCCCGGCGGAACCCTGCCAATGACCAGCGTCCCCTGCTGTACCGCAGCAGGAAACACGACCCGCTGGTCATCTGGCTGCGCTGCTGCCGGCACCATGACACCCAGCGCCGGCAATGCCAACACCATGGCCACCAGGCGGCGACGAACGCGCTGGCACTCTGTAACTTCTGACATACTGACTCCCCTGATTCCCGTTCATCGACCTGGGTTAGCGCCGGCCATGCCTCAGGCACAGCACTGTGATGGCAGCCTGCAACGGCGGCGCCAGCCAAGCCTGGCGCACAGAGTACCCTGGGAGCAGGCTTGGCGGGAAGCACCATGGAAAAAGCACAACGGCCTGCCCCATCACAGGGCAGGCCGCTGGTTTCCAGCAACCGCGGAATCAGAACGATCAGTCCTTGTTGGGCTGCGGCGTCAGGCGCAGATAGGGGCGCAGTGCCTTGTAGCCCTTGGGGAACTTCTGCTTGATGACTTCTTCGTCCTTCAGCGACGGTACGATCACGACGTCGTCGCCGTCTTCCCAATTCACCGGAGTCGCGACGCTGTAGTTGTCGGTCAGCTGCAGCGAGTCGATCACGCGCAGAATTTCATTGAAGTTGCGGCCCGTGCTGGCGGGATACGTCAGCGTCAGACGCACTTTCTTGTTGGGGTCGATGATGAACACCGAACGCACCGTCAGCGTGGAATTCGCGTTGGGGTGGATCATGTCGTACAAGGTCGAGACCTTGCGATCCTCATCCGCCAAAATGGGGAAATTCACCGTGGTGTTCTGCGTATCATTGATGTCGTCGATCCAGCGGCCATGCGAATCGACGCCATCCACCGACAGCGCCAGCACTTTCACATTGCGCTTGGCGAACTCATCGGCCAACTTGGCGGTGTAACCCAGTTCGGTCGTGCAGATAGGCGTGAAATCGGCCGGGTGCGAGAACAGCACACCCCATTGGTCGCCCAGGAAATCGTAGAAGCGGATGCGGCCGATGGAGGAATCCTGCTCGAAATCAGGGGCAATATCGCCCAGCCTCAAAGTGTTGCTCATGAATAACCTCTTGCGATGATGGCGATGCCTGCGGCAGAAACGGCGGCATCACGGAAGTGATGAAACGATTGTCACACTGGCCCCCTAGCTTGGGAAATAAGTTTTTCATATAACTTTATGCTATTTCGACAGGGTTTATCCAAATAATGAAATATGGATTTCCCGCCCCCAACCATGCTCTGTGCAGCCCTGTTCCCGGCAAAAGCCGCCCCACGCAAACTACGCCGCCCCGCCTGAGACGCGTGCCTGGCTGCGCTGGCTGGCGATCCCGTTCTGCCAGCCGGCCGGCCAACATCCCTGCCGCGCGACAGGGTATATTGCGCTTTTCCGTCCAAGGATGGCGATTGTGAACATCTCGCGGCAATGTCTCCCGGCTTGTCCGGTACAGCCAGCCTGTACCGGCAGGACGGCCGTGCCGTCTGTTCCGTCCGCCTTCTGATCTGCCTCATGCAACACTACCTGGCACGACGGGCGGCAGGCCTGCTGGCCACACTGGCCGTCGCCACCTTGCTGATTTTCCTGGCACTGGAAGTACTGCCCGGCAATGCCGCCCAGATGAGCCTGGGCCCGGATGCGCCCCCGGAAGCCGTCGCTGCCCTGACGACTCGCCTGGGCCTGGATCTGCCTGCCTGGCAACGCTATCTGCAATGGTTGTCCGGCCTGTTGTCCGGCCAGCTGGGTGATAGCCATGCCTATAACATTCCCGTTGCCGACCTGATTGCCAAGCGCATGGCCTTGACCCTGCCGCTGGCCCTGGCCGCCATGGCACTGACCATTCTGCTGGCATTGGCTGCCGGCATTTACGCTGCGCTGCGCCATGGCCGCAGCGGAGATTTGCTGGTCATGGGTATTTGCCAGCTCGGGTTGGCCGTGCCTGGCTTCTGGCTGGGCATTCTGCTGATTATTGTTTTCGCCGTGCAATTGCAATGGTTTCAGGCCGGTGGATTTCCCGGCTGGCAGAATGGGCCTCTGGCAGCGCTGCAGGCGCTGGTGCTGCCCGCCATTGCCCTGGCGCTGGTGCAGGCAGCCGTTCTGGCCCGCATCACCCGTGCCGCCGTACTGGATGTGCTACGCGAGGATTATGTGCGCACCGCCATGGCCAAAGGCCTGCCTCGTCACCTGGTGCTCGCCCGCCATGTCCTGCGCAATGCCTTGATTCCCATCCTGACCATCGCCGGTCTGCAGTTCGCACACCTGCTGGCCGGTGCCATCGTGATAGAAAACGTCTTCAACCTGCCCGGCCTGGGCCGCCTGATTCTGCAATCCATTGCCAACCGTGATCTTGTGGTCGTTCGCAATGCCGTGCTGTTCCTGGCATTGATGGTGATCTGCGTGAATTTTCTGGCCGACCTGGCTTGCGGTCTGGCCGACCCTCGCAAACGGAGGGCGCTGGCATGACCCCGCCCTCCCTTGCTGCCGCTCCGACAACCGCACGCCGTCAGCGCGGCCTGGCGTACCGTTTGCTGCGACAACCGCGCTTTGTCGCCGGGGCCGTGCTGGTGGCGCTGTTCGTGGGCATCGCTTTGCTGGCTGAAGTGTGGACCCCCTGGCCGGTGGATGGTATCAACATGAAGGCCAGGCTGCTGCCAGCCTCCCCGGCACACTGGCTAGGTACAGATCCGCTGGGACGAGACATCGCTTCATTGTTGATGGCCGGCGCCGCCAGCAGCCTGCTGGCCGGGGCGGTTTCCGTCACGCTGGGCTTGCTGGCGGGGGCATTCCTGGGGCTGCTCGCTGCCATGCGCGGCGGCTGGCTGGATGAAGCCATCATGCGTGCCGCGGATTTCAGTTTTGCCTTCCCTGCCATTTTGCTGGCAACGATCCTGGCTGCCGCATCGGAAAACGGCCCGGGGCTGGATATTGCCATCCTGGCCATCGCGCTGGCGATGGTTCCCACCTTTACGCGAGTGACCCGCGCTTCTGCCGGTGTCATCTGGCAAATGGAATACATCGCGGCAGCCAGGGCAGCCGGCCGTACCGAGTGGCATATCGCACTGCGCCATGTCTTGCCCAATCTGGCCTCACCGCTGATTGTCCAGGCTACCCTGCAGTTTTCCATCGCTATTCTGGCTGAATCCGCACTGTCCTATCTGGGCCTGGGCGTGCAACCCCCGGCCCCCTCATGGGGCAGAATGCTGAGTGAAGCGCAGTCCATGATATTTACTGCGCCGGAACTGGCGTTCTACCCTGGCGCAGCCATTGTGCTGGCCGTCATGGGCCTGAACCTGCTGGGCGATGGACTGCGCGATGCCCTGGACCCTCGGCTGGCTCCGTCGCGGCGACGCCTGACTGCCTGAAAAACAAAAACCGGAGAGACTCACATGCTAGGAAAACTGCTACTGGGCTGCGCCCTGAGTGCCTTGCCCATGCTGGCGCTAGCGGCGCCAGAGCGCCTGACTATCGGCATGACGCTGGAACCCCCCGCCCTGGACCCGACCGCCAATGCGGCGGAAACCATTGCCGACGTCACCCTGTACAACATCTACGAAACCCTGACCAAGATCCAGGAAGATGGCAGTGTGACGCCCTTGCTGGCAGAGAACTGGACGGTTTCCGATGACGGCAAGACCTATACCTTCCGCCTGCGCGAAGGCGTCCGTTTTCACAACGGTGCCCCTCTGGATGCGGAAACGGTGCGCTTTTCCTTTGAGCGCGCGGGCGCTGACAACAGCACCAATAAAGACAGGCGACACTTTTCCCAATGGCAGATCGCCACGCCCGATCCGCTGACGGTGCAAATCACGCTACCACAGGCTGACCCGGATCTCCCTTTCCGTCTGGGGATGATGACAGCCGCCATTGTCGAACCAGGCAGCGTGGCGACCAACGCCACCCAGCCTACGGGTACCGGCCCGTACCAGTTGGCAGACTGGCAACGCGGCAGCCGGCTGCAACTGAAGAAGTGGCCGGACTACCGCAATGCGGACCAGGTGGCGCTGGACGAAGTCACGATACGCTTCATCAGCGATCCCGCCGCCCAGGCTGCCGCGCTGCTGGCGGGGGATATCGACGCATTCCCCCGTATCCAGGCCTCGCGCAGCCTGCCCCGGCTACAGCAGGACCCGCGCTTTGATATCGTGATCGGTGGATCACGCGCCAAAACCATGATGGCCATCAACCAGCGGCGCGCGCCCCTGGACGATGTCCGGGTTCGCCGCGCCATCCTGGCCGCCATCGACCGCGACGCCGTCATTGAGGGTGCTGCCGAAGGCTACGGCCTGCCCATCGGCAGTTTCTATACACCGGGCACCAGCGCTTACGTCGATACCACTGCTATCAACCCTTACGATCCGGCCAAGGCCAAGGCGCTGCTCAAGGAAGCAGGCCTGACATCGCCGCTCCAAGTGGATCTCCTGCTGCCTCCCCCTCCCTATGCCCGCCAGGGGGGCGAAATCATCGCTGCCTTGCTGGCGCAGGCAGGCATACAGGCGCGCATCAAGAATGTGGAATGGGCGCAATGGCTGGCCAATGTCTATGGCGGCGAGCATGATTACGACCTCACTATCGTGTCGCATGTCGAGCCGCTGGATCTGGGCAATTTCGCCAATCCGGACTATTACACCGGCTATGACTCCCAGACTTTCCAGGATCTGTATCAGGCTACGCGGACGGCAGGGGATGAAGCCAGCCGTATCGAAGCCCTGCAGGCAGCCCAGCGCCAGCTCGCCAACGATGCCGCGGCAGCCTTCCTGTACCAGCCGCAATGGATCAGCATTGCACGCAAAGGGATCAGCGGCATGCGCAAGGATGTTCCCGTCTTCATTACTGACTTCGCTTCCTGGCGCAGGCAGCAGTAGCCCCCACCACCGGCTCGCATTCCCCCGGGCCGGATCTCTCATGCACGAACCGGCTAGAGCAGGTTCGTGCCATGCCCCCTCACCTGCCATCGCTCCACCTTGCCCGCACTGGGTATATTTGCCCAGCCTGGATGTGAGTCTTTCAGCCCGCCAGACCACGGACGCGGGTTCAGACTGGTGCCTGTCCCGTTTCTGCATACAGGCGCCACGCTCATGATGACTCCACGCAAGAATGCCGGCCCAACAGCCAACCATCCATCAGCACCACCACCGCCGCCCTCACCATCGGCTGCCGTCCGCCGGGCGCTGGCACTCAGCAATGATCTTGTGTTCAAGACGCTCTTCTCGCGCCAGCCACATCTGCTGACCGACCTGATCAACGCCGTGCGCTATCGCTATCCTCCCATCCAGGTCGTGCAGATACGCAACCCGAATATTCTTCCCGCTGACGTTTCCAGCAAACAGATTATTCTGGATATCCTGGCCAAGGATGCCTGCGGCAGCTTCTTCAATGTCGAAATGCAGCTGCGCCATTACCCCCAATGGCCGCAGCGCAATCTGTTCTACCTCGCCCGCATGCTCTCCGACCAGCTCGACACCGGGCAGGAATATCAAGCACTTAAACCCGCCGTCAGCATCAGCCTGCTGGGCCATGACCTCTACCCCGACTACCCCGCACAGGCCGACTGGCACTTCACGCTACGCGACTCGCAACGTCCGGCCGTGCAGCTGCAGCCCGGTTTGGGACAGGCCATGCAGGTCCATATAATCGAACTCACCAAGGCAGAAACACTGCACGCCTTTCCCCCTGCACTCTCTGCCTGGATCGCCTGCCTGCGGCACAACCTGGAAGAGGACCGTATGAACCAGATCGAACACCCGCCCGTCCGCGAAGCCATCCAGCATCTCGAAGACATGTACTCTGAACGCGACCTGCGCCTGATCGCCGTACGCCGGGAAATGGCCGTTGCCGACTACTGGCTTGGCCTGGAAGATGCCAGGCAACAAGGACATCAGGCAGGTTTGGCAGCAGGGCGCGAGGAAGGCCATGCCGCCAGCCTGAGAACGACGCTACAGCGTCAGCTGACACGAAAATTCGGTAGCCTCACCCCGGCAAGCCAGCGACATCTGGCCCAGGCCAGCATCCCCGAGATGGAACAATGGGCGGAACGATTGCTGGATGCTGCGGTACAGGAAGACATATTCCGCTGACCTGCCTGACCTGCCCGCTGCGCAGCGGGCAACCCATACCCGCTGCGCTTTGCCTCACAAAAATCAGAACTTCATGCCCAGACGCGCCCAGAAGGTACGGCCCGGTTCATTGATGGCCGTGCTTGCCGCATAGCCCCAGGCACCATTGCCAGCCATGTTCAGATGCTCGTGGTAGGTTTTGTCCAGCAGATTGTCAATTCCCACATTCAGCTGCCAGCGTTTGTCGATGGCATACCCGCCATTCAACGACAGCACGCCATATCCCGGCGTAGCGCCGAAATCCTTGCTGGCCACGTTGCCCAGCCCATCCGAATAACGGTTCTGGCTGGACACCAGGCGCCACAAGGCCCCTGCCGACCAGGTACCATCATCGTAGGTAGCACTCAGGCGGACTTCCAGTGGCGGTTGCTGCGGCAATGCGCCACCGCCACTCATGCGGCCCCAGGCATAAGCCAGACTGGCCTCGGTACGAAACGCCGACGTCCAGTTGTAACCCGCACCCAATTCGCCGCCCAGCGTGCGCGCGTTGATGTTTTCCGCACGACTGGCCGCGCCGTGACCGCCGCCCATGGCATGCACGTTGTAATCAAACAGGATGTAATCCGTCACATGACCGGCATAGGCGGAAATCCAGGCATCAAAATTATCGCCCTTGTAATCCGCACCGATATCCAGCTGCGTGGTCTTTTCCGGCTTGATGCTGGAAAACGCATTGACGCTGCCTACCGGTCCCATCGTGGGCGAGAACAGCTCCCAGTAATCCGGCATGCGCTGCACATGTCCCACGCCGATGTACCAGCTCATCGGCAGGCTGGAAAGATCGGCTTCATAGCGTGCAAAGGCGGACGGCAGGGTCTTGCTGCGCTTGTCTCCATAGGTAGGCGATGCAGCCCGGTAATCCTTGACCTCGGCGCGATCCACACGCAACCCGGTGATCACTCGGCGCTCTTCAGCCAGATCCCAGTGCAGCTCACCAAAAACGCCGATATTGTCAAAGGCAGCATCCTTGACACGCGGCTTGCTCTGGTAATCCACGGACATGCTTCCCATGCCCATGCCGCCATGGCCTCCTCCATGACCGCCATGCCCCCCATGACCGCCACCCATGCCCGCCATGGCACTGCGGGCACGATGGGTATCATGCCTGGCATCCAGGCCAGCCGTCAGCTTGAAGGCATCGGCCAGGCGGAAGGTTCCTGCCACACGCCCGCCGTTGGTCGTGCGATCCACATTGCTGGCCATCGGCATGGGCATCATGCTGCTCGGATCCGGATCACGCAGCTTGTAGTTATCCATCACGTGATCCGCATAGTTGTGATAGACCCTGGCTTCCACTTTTTCCAGCCACGGCGTGATGTTTTCCTTCTCGAAACGGAAGCCGACACTTTCGCGCTTGAAACGCGTGCCATCCATGCCCCGTCCTGCCGAGCGCGCCTCGCCATCCCCCACCCCTGCCGTGAATTCATACAGGGTATCCGTATCCGGCGTCAGGCCCACCGCCAGATCGACGTTCCATTTATCCCAGCGCGACGGCACCTCATCGCCATTGCCATCCTTGTAGTTCTGGGAATGCGAGTGATTGGCCGCCACACGCGCGTAGATATGCTCATTGCCTACCGTCAGATCGGCATTCTGGTCGTTGCGCCCCCAGGAACCGCCCACCACGCTGCCTTCGAAGCGCACCGGCGCATCCTCCTCGGCAAACACAGGCTTGCTGCGCTCGAAACGTACCGTGCCGGCTGAGGCACCCGGCCCCCACAACACGGTTTGCGGCCCCTTGACCACGATCAGCTCATCGAAGTTTTCCGGTGCGATATACGATACCGGCGTATCCATCCGGCTGGGGCACGCCCCCAGCATCGTGGTGTCATCCACCAGAATATTCAGGCGCGAACCGAACATGCCGCGCAACACAGGATCGGCGTTGGCGCCGCCACTACGCACCGCCGTGAAACCTGGAATCGTTTTGAGGTAATCCGCGCCATCGGCTGCCGGCAAGGGCTGGCGCGGAATCTTTGGATCCGTTTCGATGACCAGTGGCGAGCTGGGCGGCAAGGCGGTAATCACCACTGGTGCCAGACGGCCGCCATCGGCCACTTTATCGGCCTGGGCCACCCAGGGCAAAGCGGCCGCCAGCGCGGCGCACAACACATGCAGGGAAAGACCCGCCTGCGGGCGGGATGAAGAAACGGAAACTTGCGCCTGGGCGCGAATCATTGCGGACATTCAAAAACCTTTCATCGTCTGGCATGGCGCGTGCAGACATCGTGACGAAGCAGACGCGTCATGCTCTGGAAACCTACTCAGGACATCCTGTCGGCCGCGCCAGCCCACCGGGCCTGATAGGCCGGGAGGTCAGCAAGCCTCGCTGCCCGGTTCAGGCACGAGTTCGGGCATGCAAAATGGCATGCCGAACACCGTCACCCGCATGGACCGGCCATGTGGCAGCAAAACAGGAACAAAGACAGACTATGAAAGGATGGGTGGTGCCTGCGCCCCGACCGGTGGGCCGCAGACAGGGCCATAGGCAATGCGGGGCGCTACCGCCCGCGGCAGGGGTTGTACCCAGGCCGGCACCAGCGCCAGCACCGGTGGCCACCACAAGCTGGGAACCACCGCGTGGGCCAGCATGATGCCCGTCGGGCAATCCACGCTGATATGTTCAACTTCACTAGCATGCCCGTCCAGCGCCCGGACATGATGCTCGCCATGCGCCTCATGATGTGGCGCGGCCGGCACCTCTGCCGGCCAGCGCCAGCCAGTGGCCGGGCAAGGCATCAATGCATAATGCCCGGCGCGCGCGGCCGCGGCATCTATCATGTAGCCATTGGGAATGATGGCACGCAAGCCCATCAATGCCATCAACAGCAGCATGACACCCAGACGGCTTGCCAGCAATGCCGGCCACGCGTAGCGACGCCCGGCGTGATGACATGCTTGCCGCCACGCGCGGTGCCTTCCGACGCCGGCTATCGCAGGGCGCGCCCACGACTGCGCGTCGCCTGGCACGCTGGGGCCAGGTCTTGAAGCAGACGTAGGCACGTCCTGCCGCATGTTCAGTGAGCGGTGCCGCAGCCAGGCTTGACGCCTGTGCCTGCCATCAATTCGCGTACCCGCTCGAGCCCCTCGGGCGTATCCACGCCCGGACCGACTGCCTCAACCTGCCAGGCGCGAATACGCAATCCTGCCGCCAGCAATCGCAATTGCTCCAATTGCTCGGCCCGCTCCATGACCGGACGCGGCAGACCGGCATAATCACGCAGGACATCCTGCCGGTAGGCATAAATACCGATATGTTTGAGATAGGTCACCGCCGTATCGGCATCCCGCACATACGGAATGCGGGCGCGGCTGAAATACAGCGCATCCCCGTTGTCCGCCAGCACGACCTTGACCTGATTGGGATCCTGGGCGTCTTCTGCACTGATGGGATGGCATAGCGTTGCCACGGCAATTCCGGGATCGGCGCGCATGCCTTCGGCCAGGATCTCGATATCGCCGGGACGTATCATGGGCTCGTCGCCCTGCACATTGATGTACACCTCGGCCGGCAGGGCTGCCATGACCTCTGCCAGACGATCCGTGCCCGAAGGATGATCTTCCCGGGTCATGACCGCCTGGCCGCCAAAAGCGCGTACAGCCGCCAGGATGCGTTCATCATCCGTCGCCACAACGACATGGTCAACGCCACGGGCTTCGCAGGCACGCTCATAGACATGCTGCACCATCGGCTTGCCATGAATATCCAGCAAGGGCTTGCCCGGCAGCCGCGACGAGGCGTAACGTGCCGGAATCACAATGGCCACACGCATCTCAGGCTCCTGCAATCTGCAGCGGCGCAAACCCCTTCACCAGATCATCCAGCGCCTTGAGCTGGGCCAGGAAGGGTTCGAGCTGATCCAGCGGCAAAGCGCTGGGGCCATCGCATTTGGCCTGTGCAGGATCCGGATGCGCCTCCAGAAACAGGCCGGCCAGGCCGACGGCCATCCCTGCGCGCGCCAACTCCGCCACCTGCTCCCGGCGACCGCCCGACGCCGCCCCCATCGGATCCCGCTGCTGCAAGGCATGTGTCACATCGAAAATCTGCGGCAGATTGCGCGTCACTTTCTTCATCACACCGAAGCCCAGCATATCGACAACCAGATTGTCGTAGCCAAAGCAGCTGCCGCGTTCGCAGACCAGCAGGCGCTGGTTGCCGGCCTCATGAAATTTCTCAACGATATTGGCCACTTGCGTCGGGCTGAGGAACTGCGGCTTTTTGATATTGACCACCTTGCCCGTCCTAGCCAGCGCCACGACCAGATCCGTCTGGCGCGCCAGGAAAGCCGGCAGTTGCAAGACGTCGATCACCTCGGCGGCCGCGGCAGCCTGCTCCGGCTCATGCACATCCGTCAATACCGGAACATCGAAACGCTCTTTGACCGCACGGAAGATTTCCAGCCCCTCGTGCAAGCCAGGCCCACGGAAAGAATGAATGGACGAACGGTTGGCCTTGTCGAACGAAGCCTTGAACACATACGGAATCCCCAGCTTGGTCGTCACTGCCTGATAGGCTTCGCACGCCCGGAAGGCCAGGTCGCGGGATTCCAGGACATTGATACCGCCAAACAGCACAAACGGCCTGTCATTGGCGCAAACCATTCCAGGGATGATTTCAACGGCGATCGGGGGAGAGGCGGTCATGATAGTCGCGCAAGAGTCATATTCGGCAAGCCGAGATGATACCTGAGAGCGCCAGCCTCTCCCAAGCAAGCCCCTGGACAATGCCGCAGTTTTGCCATCGGCCACTGCCTCTGCCGCAGGCCGATGGCGGGCCCTGGGCCCTGCTGCGCTGTGTGTCCCTCAGCCCGGCTGGTACTCGGCCCCTGGCCAGCGGAATGCCTGGTGGCCCGCCGCCGAGCGCCATGAAAAACGCCCCTGATACGCCTGTCATGACGGCGAACCAGGGGCGCTTGCAGCGCGAGCCGTACCCCGTCAGGACTCAGCCCTGGGGTGGTACGACGTTATCAAGCCTCAAAGCGCGGCGGTCAATGCCGGCACAGCCTGGAACAGATCGGCTTCGACACCGTAATCTGCCACACCGAAAATCGGCGCTTCCGGATCTTTGTTGATCGCCACGATCACTTTGGAATCCTTCATCCCGGCCAGATGCTGGATGGCACCGGAAATACCGACGGCCACATACAGTTGCGGCGCGACGATCTTGCCCGTCTGCCCCACTTGCCAGTCATTGGGCGCATAGCCCGCATCGACGGCCGCACGCGAAGCGCCCAGCGCCGCACCCAGCTTATCCGCCAGCGGCTCGAGCAGCTTGAAGTTCTCGGCGCTGCCCAGACCACGCCCGCCCGACACCACGACAGTCGCCGCCGTCAGCTCCGGACGCTCGCTGGCAGCCACTTCACGGCTGACAAATTGCGACAGACCGCTGTCCGCCACCGCCGCCACGTTTTCAAGCGTGGCGCTGCCGCCTGCCGCAGGCGCAGCGTCGAATGCCGTCGTACGCACCGTCAGCACCTTGACCGGATCCGCCGATTGCACCGTGGCAATGGCATTGCCCGCATAAATCGGGCGTTGGAACGTATCGGCGGAATCGACCGCAATGATATCCGAGACCTGGGCGACATCCAGACGCGCTGCCACCCGGGGAGCCACGTTCTTGCCCGAAGCCGTTGCCGGGAACAGGATGTGGCTATAGCCGCCTGCCACCGCCAGCACCTGTTCGGACAGGTTTTCGGCCAGGCCTTCGGCCAATTGCGGCGCATCGGCCAGCAACACCTTGGCTACGCCAGCGACCTTGGCCGCTTGCTCCGCCACACCGGCCGCCTGGGAACCGGCTACCAGCACGTGCACATCACCACCGATGGCTGCCGCAGCCGCCACGGTATTCAGGGTAGCGCCCTTCAACTGGGCATTATCGTGTTCAGCAATTACCAGGATAGCCATCTTCAAACCACCTTCGCTTCATTCTTGAGTTTATCGACCAGCGCAGCGACATCCGGCACCTTGATCCCCGCCTTGCGCGGCGCCGGCTCGGACACCTTGAGCGTTTTGAGGCGCGGCGCGGGATCCACGCCCAGGGCGTCAGGCGTCAGGGTATCCAACGGTTTCTTCTTGGCCTTCATGATATTGGGCAAGGTCACGAAACGCGGCTCGTTCAGACGCAGATCGGTGGTGATGATTGCCGGCAACTTGACCGAGACCGTTTCCAGGCCGCCATCGACTTCACGCGTCACGATGGCGCGGTCGCCAGCGATTTCCACTTTGCTGGCGAAAGTCGCCTGGCTCCAGCCCAGCAACGCTGCCAGCGCCTGCCCCGTCTGGTTGGCATCGTCGTCGATGGCCTGCTTGCCGAGCAGCACCAGTTGCGGCGCTTCTTTTTCCACCACGGCCTTGAGCAGCTTGGCCACGGCCAGCGGCTGCAGCTCGACGTCGGTCTGCACCAGCACACCACGATCCGCGCCGATAGCCAGCGCCGTGCGCAGCGTGTCCTGGCACTGTGCCACACCGCAGGAAACTGCAACGACTTCCGCTGCCGCTCCCTTTTCCTTCAGCCTGATGGCCTCCTCGACGGCGATTTCGTCGAAGGGGTTCATCGACATTTTGACGTTGGCGATATCGACGTCCGACTGATCGGACTTCACGCGTACCTTGACGTTGTAGTCAACGACACGCTTGACGGGTACGAGAACCTTCATCCAGCAATCTCCAAAAAATCAAATGAGCAGGCTTCCCCGCGCAGCATGCCGGCCCAATTGCCGGCGTCTCTATTTCTACTACCGGGTGCGCACGCCGAAACTCAGCGTCCGTGGCCCGCCTGAGCAGGCAACGCACCGCACCCTGGGCCTGAAAGGCCCAAACCTTGCGATTCTACAGCTTCGACAACGCACGCACGTGCGCCACGACACTACGCCCCAGCGAGGACAATTCGTAGCCCCCTTCCAGCATGCTGACGATACGGCCTTGCGCATACTTATCCGCAACGCCCACCAGCACCCGGGTCAGCCAGGTGAAGTCGGCTTCCGTCAACTTCATGCCGCCCATATCGTCCTCACGGTGCGCATCGAAACCGGCGGAAATCAGCAGCAACTGCGGCTGATGTGCATCCAGACGCGGCAGCCACTGTGTTTCGACCAGCTCCCGCACCGCTTCCCCGCCACTACAGGGGGGCAAGGGCACATTGCACATATTGGCAGCCTGCGGCACCGCCCCCCGGTGGGGGAACAAGGCCTGCTGGTAGAAACCGCACATCAATACCCGCTCATCACCGGCGAACATGGCTTCTGTGCCATTGCCGTGATGCACATCGAAATCAATGATGGCGATACGCTGCAGGCCATAAGCATCGAGCGCATGGCGCGCCGCGACAGCAATATTGTTGAAAAAGCAGAACCCCATGGCCTGATCCGGCAGCGCGTGGTGTCCGGGCGGACGCACGGCGCAGAAAGCCACATGGCTTTCCTGGCTGCGCATCACCGCATCGACTGCGGCGATGCCCGCTCCTGCCGCATGACGGGCAGCATGGAAAGTGTAGGGATTGATCTGCGTATCCTGATCCAGGCGCACATATCCTTCGGACGGCGTCATCTCGCGCAGCCGGGCGATATAGGCCGGATCGTGCACCGCCGCCAGCGCCTCTTCACTGGCCGGGCCGGCCTGCATTTCACGCAGGCAGGGCATCAGCCCGCTGGCAAGCAGCTGGTCGGAAACCGCACCCAGCCTCTGCGGGCATTCGGGATGATGCGGCCCCATCTCATGCAACCAGCCTGAGGGGTGGGTAATATATAGTGTCTCCATAAGGTTCATTATGTTCGCCACCTCGCGTTTCCCGCAACTGGGATTTCTTGCCATGATGCTTGCGGGCTGCGCCAATACGGCCAGCTCCATTGCCAGCGCCCCGGCCGCCAGCGCCGCACCGCCTGCGTTCCAGGCGGCCCGTATCACGGTGGATGGTGTCCAGCCTCTGCCTTTGCCCCCTGCCGGCACTGCGTCTGCAACGGCGGCAAGCATGTCGCCTGCCGCACCGGTGCCTGCGCCGGTTCCCGCCCGGCCAGCGGCCCTGCCTCCCGGCGCAGCCCCCGCACCTCTGCCCAGCTTCCCCAGCATTCCCGGCGGTTTCAGCCGTGACACCGCAAGCGCCTTTGCCCAGGCTGCGGCGGCCTCACGCCAGCTGCCGGCCGACTGGACGACAGCGGCCATGGACAATGCGCAATACCATGCGCAGGTTGCCAGCCTGATGGCTCCCACGCGTGGCGGCAAGCCTGTCGTTCGCAGCTGGACAACGTATCGCGGCCGCTTCGTCGAACCCATCCGTATTCGCAAGGGGCGGGCCTTCATGGAACAGAATCAGGCTGCGCTGCAACGTGCGGAAAGGGAGTATGGCGTTCCCGGCCATGTCATCGCCGCGATCATAGGCGTCGAAACCCTGTATGGCGAACAGACCGGCAGCTTCCGCGTTCTGGATGCCTTGAGCACCTTGGCCTTCGCCTATCCCGATGCCTCGCGCCCCGAACGCGCCGCGATGTTCCAGGACCAGCTGGCCGACTTCCTGCTCTGGACCTATCAATCCGGCCTGGATCCAGCAGCGCCACGCGGATCTTTCGCAGGCGCCATGGGCATGCCGCAGTTCATGCCGACCAGCATTCTCAAATTCGCGGTGGACGGCGATGGCGACGGCCGGATCGACCTGCAGAACAACAGCACCGATGCCATCCTTTCCGTGGCCAATTTCCTGCGCCAGCACGGCTGGGTGCCCGGCCTGCCGGTTTTCGCTCCGGCCCGCCTGAGCCCACAGGCGCAAGCGCTTGCCGATGGTGGCCTGGTACCGCGTCAGGATTGGCAGGCGCTGCAGCTGGCTGGCGCCAGCCTGGCCCCTGGGGCGTCCGATCAGGCAACATGGCTGCAGCATCCGCTGGGCGTCATTGATCTGAAGGACGAAGCCCGTGGCGTCACGGAGTTCCGTACCGGAACGCCAAACTTCTTCGCACTGACGCAATACAACCGGAGCTACTTCTACGCAACCGCAGTCAACGACCTGGCCCAGGCGCTGCTCAGGCAGCCCTGAGCCTACTTCCGGGCCGCGCGCTCCAGCGCGCACGCAGTTCCGGAAAGACAGCAGGTTCGGCATGAGCCGGCCTGCTGATCAGCCACGTTATCCGTTGAACACACCGGTGGACAAATACCGGTCACCACGGTCGCATACGATGAAAACGATCGTGGCGTTCTCGACTCTTTCGGCCACGCGCAATGCAGCAATCAGCGCACCAGCAGAAGAAATACCGGCGAAGATGCCTTCCTCGGCCGCCAGGCGACGCGCCATGGTTTCCGCAGCGGATTGTTCGATGAGTTCGAATTCGTCCACGCGATTCGCCTGATAAATGGCTGGCAGATAGGCCTCAGGCCATTTGCGTATGCCGGCAATCTGTGAACCGGGCGCTGGCTGCGCGCCGACCACGCGAATCTCGGGATTGCGACTTTTCAAATAGCCAGACACGCCCATGATGGTACCCGTGGTGCCCATTGCACTGACGAAATGGCTGACCTGCCCGTCCGTTTGCTGCCAGATTTCCGGCCCTGTCGTCTCTATGTGGGCTTGCGGATTATCCGGATTGGCGAACTGATCCAGTACCTTGCCCTTACCTTCCCGCTGCATGGACTGCGCCAGATCGCGGGCATATTCCATTCCACCCTGATCCGCAGGCGTCAGAATCAACTCGGCGCCATAAGCCGTCATTGCGGCACGGCGCTCCACCGAAAGATTGTCCGGCATGATCAGGATCATGCGATAACCCTTCATCGCGGCAACCATCGCCAGCGCAATGCCGGTGTTGCCGCTGGTCGCTTCGATCAGCGTGTCGCCAGGGCGGATATCCCCCCGTGCCTCGGCGCGGCGGATCATGGACAATGCGGGGCGATCCTTGACCGAGCCAGCGGGGTTATTGCCTTCCAGCTTGGCCAGCAAGACATTGCCGCGCGCAGCAATGGCGTCGCCGGGAATACGCTGCAGCCGGACCAGCGGGGTATTGCCAACGGTTTCTTCAATCGTAGGGTAGTTCTTCATATGCCACCGGAAATCACAAGCCTGCGCCCTCGATTCGGACATGACACCCCCTGGCCGGGCTAACTGCCGCCAAGGAGCGCCATGCGGCGCAAGGCGCCAGGGCATCCGCGAGAAAAAACAGCCATCATACGCCTATCAGCCCAGGCACACGCAAACGTCCCGGCCGCAACGCACCTTCAACGCGACGGGCTGCGCCCTCCGGGCGCCGCCGGCCCGGACACAGCACCGGGCAGCCGGGCCTTCACTTCCAGCCCGCCCGCCTGCATGGCCCGTGCACGCTTGAGGCCTATCCCTCGCACCCGATCAGCCAGATCGGTCAATGATTCGAACGCGCCGCCCCGTTCGCGCTCACGCACGATCAGCAGTGCTGTTTTCGGCCCGATGCCGCGTACCGAGATCAACTCCGCCACCGTTGCCGCATTGGCATCCACGGCCTGGGCGGAAAAACTGGCGCAAGCGCCTGAGACCGCCAATGCCGTCCAGGCCAGACGCCGGCGCCAGGTTCTGGCCTGGACGGCATCGGGTGGATCCTGTTGGGGTTGCCATGCGAGCGCAGGAACAAGGAATGGATTCATATCGCCTCCGTCAAGGTTGCCGTGATTGCGCCAGCCGCAGCCGCACCGGCCCTGACTGTCGCGCATCGCAAACCGCCAGGTGGTTTGCGTCCCGCCATCATGCGCGACAACCGGGGTGCGGCAACAGCCACCCGGTACGGGTTTGCCATGGGGAGAAACCGACAGGCAGAAACCGATGGGAAGACACTGACACAGGAAAATCGACCGGGAACCATCCACCCAAGACCCCTGCCGCCACTATCATGACACAATGTCCACGCCATCATGCCCAACAATGGTTATCATGTAAGAACTACGGGATGGCGGCCTCATGACACCTGCGCAGCGTGCCAGTTACCGCCTTCGCCGCGAGATCACCTAGCTATCATCCTCGTGTGCTACCGCCGCCGGCAACGACGCATCCGTTGCGCGGTGGTTCGTTTATCAGAGAACAACATGTCCGCTGCATTGTCTTTCACGCATATCCCTAATCCTTCCCCTACCCCTGCCGCTGAGCGTGAAGCCCTGCTGGCCCAAGGCGGCTTCGGTACCGTCTTTTCCGATCACATGGTTACCATCGAATGGTCGCAGGACAAGGGTTGGCACAAGGCTGAGGTACGCAAGCGTGAACCCTTCCTGCTGGATCCTGCCGCGGCCGTCCTGCACTACGCGCAGGAAATCTTCGAAGGGATGAAAGCCTACCGTACGCCCGAAGGCGAAATCACGCTGTTCCGCCCTGACCAGAACGCACACCGCTTCAATCTGTCGGCAACGCGCATGGCCATGCCCACACTGCCGGAAGAAACCTTCCTGGAAGCCGTCGAACTGCTGGTCAAGACTGACAAGGACTGGATCCCTGGCGGCAACGGCAGCCTGTATCTGCGCCCCTTCATGTTCGCCAGCGAAGCCTTCCTGGGTGTGCGGCCGGCCCATCATTACACCTTCTGTGTCATTGCCTCGCCAGTGGGTGACTATTTCAAGGGCGGTGCCAAGCCGGTCTCGGTGTGGGTATCCACCGATTACACGCGCGCCTCGCAGGGCGGCACGGGGGCAGCCAAATGCGGTGGCAACTACGCCGCCAGCCTCGTCGCCCAGGCCGAAGCCTATGACAACGGCTGCGACCAGGTCGTGTTCCTGGATGCGGCGGAACACCGTTGGATCGAAGAACTGGGTGGCATGAATGTCTTTTTCGTCCTGGAAGACGGCAGCCTGCTGACCACGCCGCTGGCCGGCACCATTCTGCCTGGCATTACCCGCGCTTCCCTGCTTGAACTGGCGCGCGCCCGCGGCCTGAAGGTCGAAGAGCGCCGCTACTCCTTCGAGGAATGGCAAGCAGATGCCCGCAGCGGCAAGATCAAGGAAGCCTTCGCCTGCGGTACCGCAGCGGTTGTGGCCGCCATCGGCGAAGTCCGGTATGCCGGCGGCAGCTTCAAGATCGCCGACGGCCAGACCGGCCCGTTGACGGAAAGCCTGCGTGCAGAGCTGACTGGAATGCAGCGCGGCCGCGTAGCCGACACCCGTGGCTGGACGCGCCACGTCGCCATCTAAAGCACATGCCTGCCGGCGCTGCCGGCAGCGCCGACGGCCGACCTGCCTGACAGGTCGGCCGTTTTCTTTTGGGTAGTTTTCTTGTCGGTGGTTTTATTGTGGCTGCCATCCGGTTGGCCCCTGGCCCGCCAGGCCAAGCGCACCGACAGCAGGCGTCTGCCTCCGCTGTGCCCTGGCGCTACACCGCAGCAGCCAGTTCCTCTGCGGTCACGATGGAGGTGCCCAGCTTGCCCACGACAATGCCGCCCGCCTTGTTGGCCCAGCGCATGGCCTGATGCCAGTTCAAACCTGCTGCCCGCATGACGGCCAGCGTTGCCAGGACGGTATCGCCTGCCCCCGACACATCAAACACCTCGTGCGCCTGTGCCGCCACGTGGTCTTCCCCTTCATCGGTGTACAAAGACATGCCCTGCTCCGAGCGCGTGAGCATCAGGCCGCGCAAATCCAGGCGCTGACGCAGCGCCTGGGCACGACGGGTCAGGTCATCTTCCGTGCGCCAGGCACCCGCCACAACTTGCAGTTCCTGCCGATTGGGCGTCACCATATCAGCCCCGCGGTAGCGCGAAAAATCATCGCCCTTCGGATCCACCAGGATGGGCATGCCCGCGGCCTTGGCTCGTGCGATGAGCAACTCCACTTCTGCCAGCGCACCCTTGGCATAATCCGAGAGCACCAGCACGTCATAGCCCGCCAGCAAGGCATCCACCCGCTCGCGGATGTTGCGCAGCACCGAGGCGCCCAGCGTTTCCTCAAAGTCGATACGCAGCAATTGTTGCTGCCGGCCCAACACCCGCAATTTCAAGGTTGTCGGGCAATCCTGGGTTTGCACCAGCGCGGAAGCAATTCCGGCCTCATCCAGCAAGGCCGCAATGCGGCGCCCGGGCTCGTCCTCACCCACCACGCCGACGACGCAAGCCTGCGCCCCCAGGGCAGCAACGTTGCGCGCCACATTGGCGGCACCGCCCAGGCGATCTTCCCTGCGGGCCACCCGCACCACGGGTACCGGCGCCTCAGGCGAAATGCGCTCCACTTCGCCAAACCAGTAGCGATCCAGCATCAGATCGCCCACGATCAGGATACGTGCCCGCTTGACGGCATCCACCGGGAAAGCTTCCATCACATTTCCTCCAGGCGCCGGGGCGGATAGGTTTCCCAGGCGTTGCAGCCCGGACACTGCCAGTAGAAACGACGCGCCTGGAAGCCACATGCGTTGCAGGCATAGCGGTCCAGGCGCTGGGTATGCTTATGAATGAGCGTACGCAACAAGGCCAGATCCTCATGCTGCCCACCGAGCACGGCGGCAACGGATTCCTCCTTGGTAGCGTCTTTGTTTTCAGCCAGTTCGATTTCCAGCAGCCGATCCAGGCCCAGCAACGAGGGGCGGCGCGACAAAGCGCTGCGCGCAAAATTCCAGGCGGTTCCTTCAGATTGCTGGGCGCGCAACTCTCGAAAAACGATATTGAACAAATCCAGCGATGGCTGGCTGACATACTGGGTCTGCAACAGCACCAGACCCTCCGCAGCCTTGCCTTCGGCACGATAATTCTGCAACAAGGCTTCGGCCACCAGGCCGGCGTATGCCGGATGCTCATGCAACACGGCTTCCAGATGCAGGCGCTCCGCCTTGGCATCGTTCTGGCGCGCCGCAACCTGCGCACGCAACATGGCGATGCGCACTGCGGCGGCCGCACCGCGCTTCTGCCCGCCTTCCGTAGCGGCAGCCTGGGGCAAGGCGGCTTCGGCGGCATCCAGCGCCTCCTGCGCTCCCAGCAGATCGGGCGTCTTGCCCTGCAAGGCCATCTGCGCCAGCTCACAGTAGTAGTGGGCCAGCTCAGGCACCGGTTCATCGGTCATCGCTCGCAGCATGCGCACCGTTTCAATGGCCTTGGGCCAATCATGCCCAGCCTCGTAAATACGGATCAAGGCCTGCAAGGCTTGCAAGGCGTAGCGGGTTTCCTGCAACTGGCGGAAGGCTTCTTCGGCGCGATCCAGCATGCCGGACTTGAGAAAATCCTGCGCCAATTCGTACATGGCCTGCTCACGCTGAGGCGCTGGCAGGTCGGCACGCGACAACAGGCTTTGATGCACGCGGATTGCCCGTTCGATTTCACCACGACGCCGGAACAGATTCCCCAGCGCAAAGTGCAGCTCTATGGTTTCGGTATCCAGCTTGGCGACTTCGACGAACGCGTCAATGGCACGATCCGGCTGCTCATTGAGCAGGAAATTCAGGCCCCGGAAATAGGAGTCCGGCAGCTGGCGCGTTTCACGCAGCATTTGCCGGATATCCACCCGTGCCGCCACCCAGCCCAGTCCGAATAGAACGGGCACAAAAATGAGCCACCAAGGTTCAAAGTTCACGCGAAGATTCCGCCACAAAGAAACAATTCAACACGCCGTCCCGCAACTGCTGTTCAGCCGTCACAGCGGCGAAAGCGGCGCCACGGTTTCCGGCGCGACAACGGGCTGCTGCTCATGCTCACGCGCCACGATTTCCCGGACTTTTTCCAGTTCGCGCCGCAGACGAGCCGCTTCGCGACGGTTGCGTACGACGGCAGGCACCATCAGCAGCAAGCCAAACAAGGTGCCGACAACAAACACGGCCAGCATCACGACAATCAGCGGAACCTGTTCGGCCGCATAATCGCCATAGAACTTGACGGCGACAGGCTCGGTATTTTTCAACGCAAACATCAACACTGCGATGAACACCAGCGCACGAAGGAACCAGACGAAATAGCGCATGAGACAAGCTCCGCAATGGATTGGGTATCTTTTATTGTAATCCGCTCCGGATGCCAGGGATTCCTCGTTACCGCCCGTGCAGGCGAACCCCAGGACCCTGGGCTCCAGGCAGTCCAGCAAACTGCCAACGGCAACAGAAACGCCGCCTTGCCGACGAGGCAGGGCGGCGTTCATTCAAAGCCTGACAGCCTGGGAGGCGCTCAGGCTCAGAGTTTGTCCTTGAGCACGGTCAGCAAACGCCGGGCCGCGCCATCGGAAACCTTGTTGCCCTTGTCATCCACCACATAGACTTGGGTCAAATCCCCCACCTGCTGCAGGCGCAGGCGATAGACCTGCACATCCAGATCTGGCGAGGTACGGAACAGGCGGGTAAAGAAGTTGGCCGATTCACTCTTCATGCCGCTATCAATATCGGCATAGCGCACGAAGTACTCGCCTGCCGCACGGTCACGGTCATCCACCGTGAAACCTGCGGAGTCCAGGCCCATGCCGACACGACGCCAGGCGCGATCGAAGGGTTCCGGTACTTCCAGCATGTCTGCGCCGCTGGCCAAAGCCACTGCAGCAGGGGCAGCCTTGGCAGCGTTATCGGCTGCGGCGGCCTCTTCAGCCTTGAGCTGTCCTGCCTTCTTCATGGCTTCTTCGTCGCCACCGCCCAGATAGACCATCATGCGCGACAGCATCGCGGCATTCAGCTCCGGCGACTCTGGGCCGACTTCCCATTTGACGCGCGCATCATCATGGCCGACATTACGCTCGAACATGTGATCGTGGCTGATGAAGATTTCCGTGCGTCCGTCGATCCGCTCCAGGCGCGTACGGAAGCGCTCGCGCTCACCGCTATCCCAGACCTGATCAATGATGCGGCCCAACAGGTTGCGCAAACCGCTCTCCGGAATCTTGGCCCGGTTTTCCGCCCAGCCGGTCTGGATGATACCGACGGCGGGGTCATTGCTGGCGATCGGAAAGCCTTGCTCTTCCCAGAACGTGACAATGCGCGGATACAACTCACTGGGCGAAGCGTCAGCTTCCAGCCAGCGGCGGTCGCCGTCCCGGACAATGCGCAAGCCGGGGAATTCCGGCAACACATTGGGTCCCAGGGGCTTGGCCTGAGCAGCTTCGGCACCTTGCTGCTGGAACGCGGTGAATGTCGTCGAACCCGACGCCGGCATTTGATAGCGCGGGTCGCTCGCCGCCTGAGTCAGGTCGGGAGGAATGCTCAAGGGTTTGGTCCGGTTGGAGCTGGCCCCCTTGTAGTCGATGGACTCTTCATTGCCCAGCAGTTCATTGACACTGCTGCAACCTGCCAGTACAACAGCCAGAGTCAATGCCGGGACGGCCAATCGGCCTTTATTCATTCGCAACCTCTTCATTCAATTACAGGCCCGCTCGGTGCATGGCATCCCGCACCAGAGCATGATACTCGGGTGACAGGGTAACCAGCGGCAGGCGGTAGCCTGGCGGAATCAAGCCGCGCTCGGCCATGGCCCACTTGACGGGGATGGGGTTTCCTTCAACGAACAATGCCTTGTTCAGACGCCCCAAGCGTCCATTTAGTTCACGGACACGTGCAATATCGCCAGCCAGCGCAGCAGCACAGAGCTCACTCATGGCGCGCGGCGCCACATTGGCCGTCACGGAAATATTGCCGGCTGCGCCCAACAGGATCAACGCCGCTGCCGTAGCATCATCGCCACTGAATACCTGGAAGCCCTTGGGGGCCTCATGCAGCAACAAGGCACCGCGACCGATATCACCCGTTGCGTCCTTGATACCGATGATGCCAGGGACCTGCGCCAGGCGCAGCACGGTATCGTTGCTCAGATCCGCTACCGTACGGCCTGGCACGTTATAGAGAATGGTCGGCAGATCGACGGCTTCGGCAATGGCACGAAAATGCTGAAACAAGCCTTCCTGGGAGGGACGGTTGTAATAGGGCACGACGGACAAGCCTGCGTCGGCCCCTACCGCCTTGGCATGCCTGGCCAGCTCGATGGCCTCGCTGGTGGAATTGGCACCCACACCCGCGATCACGGGAATACGGCCAGCTGCATGCGCCACGGCCACGCGGATCAGCTCGGCATGCTCATCCACATCCACCGTCGGCGATTCACCTGAAGTTCCGACCACGACAAGGGCGTTGGTCCCTTCGGCGATGTGCCAGTCAATCAAAGCGCGGTAAGTGTCGTAATCCAGGCTGCCGTCGGCATGCATGGGCGTTACCAGCGCGACCAGACTACCGCGGAAAACCGGGTTCTGGGATGCAGTCGCGTTCTCTGCCATTCTGAAAGCTCCAGCCGTGCCCGGCATGGGCCACGGTAACGTATCAAACTACTGAGTTTAACGGATGCCGGCCGGGCCTATTAAAAAAAGAGCGACAACCGGCGCGCATCCGCGCAGGCAAGCGCAGATGCACAGAGAACGCAGCATAGAAAATCGGCAGTCAGACGGCAAGACCCAGTGTGGCCGGATCGCCCTGCCCCAAACGCTCGATCACCGGCGATGGACCGGACATATCTATTACCGTCGTGGGAAGACTGGGGCAAAACCCCGCGTCGATAATCCCGGCGAGCTGGTGAGAATACCGCGCTTCAATGTCTTCGGCTTCCGTCAGCGCCTCGGTTTCACCTTGCGGGATGAGCGACGCGGAAATCAGCGGCGTCTGCGCATTTTCCAGCAAGGCCAGTGCCGCGGTATGCGAAGGCACGCGTATCCCTATGGTTTTTCGCGACGCATGCGATACCCGCCGGGGAACTTCGCGGCTGGCCTCCAGAATGAATGTCCAGGGCCCGGGAGTCGCCGCTTTGAGCAGCCGGTATTGCGCATTATCGACTTTGGCCAAATGCCCAATTTCCGCAAGATCGCGACAAAGCAATGTCAGATGGTGTTTATCTGTCAAACCGCGCAAACGCCGCAAATCATCTGCTGCTGCCTTGTCGTCCAGACGCGCCACCACGGCATAACCGGAATCCGTCGGGATTGCCAGCAAACCACCATTACGCAGCAAATCAGCGGCCTGGGCAATCAGTCGGGGCTGAGGATTCTGAGGATGAACAGAAAAAATTTGTGCCATATTTCTGAATACCGAGCCATTAAATAGTCCTGGCAATCTACCACAACTACGATCGGAAGATGCATCCGAACCGCGAAAACTGCGCCCGGAACGAGTTCCCAAAGAGCCATATTGCGTGACTTTTCATGCGCTATTCATTCCTCTTCAATTATGAATACCTAGTCACCTTTTGCCGAAAATCCTGCACCATTGCAGCGCAATAAGCTCAAGAAAATTCCCATATTCAAAGATTCGAAAATACCCAGAAAATGGAGAATGTTCTGGTCTAATTCAGATGGACACCTCGATAGGGGATGATTCCACCGAGAGCCCAGCAAGATATGACCCGTATTCGTAGAACCTTTGATGCCGCCTTCAAACTCCAGGTGGTACAGATG